>DASZJL010000162.1:0-45790 GCA_035948135.1 Acidimicrobiales bacterium
GACGTCGGTTCCGTCCAAGGTGCCGTCGATGCCGAGGGCCTGACAGAGCCGTCCAGGACCGGCAGTCAAGTCGCGTTCACGAGTGATCCCCGGTCGGGAGGCGTACATCTCCTCGACGCCCTCCAGCGGCGTTCCGCCCCGGAGGAGCACGGCGCTGGGCCACCCTGCATCGCCGCAGACCACATTGGCGCACCAGTGGATGCCGTAACTCCGGTAGACGTACAGGTGTCCCGGGGGCCCGAACATGGTGGCGTTACGCGGCCGCAGGCCGCGGTAGGCGTGGCTCCCGGGGTCTTCGGAGCCGGCGTAGGCCTCGACCTCGACGAGGCGCACGGCGCGATTGCCGTGCACGAGCACCTTGTTCAGCAGGAGCGGCACAAGCTCCCGGCTGTCGCGCCGGTAGAACCGTCGAGGGATAAGACGTCGGGCCACTCGCTAGTGCTGACTTAGTTGCGGTATGCGCGCACAATCCAGCAATAGCAAGGTCTGCCGGTGGTCGTGGAAACGTTCAGTCAATCGTGGCCGAGGCGCTCTTCGTCGACGAAGAGGCGCTCGCGGAAGCGGCGCAGCTGGTCGGCGACGGCCTCGGGGCCCGCGGCGCCGGGTGACGTCCGCCGGGTGACGGGAACACCTGGCTCGAGGAGGGCGACCGCCTCGCTCCCCAGGTCGGGGTGGGCCTGCACCAGCTCGGCCAGCGGGAGATGCCGTTCGAGGGAGTCGCGCACGAGCGCGGCAACGACACCGTGTGCCTCTCGGAACGGCACGCCCTTCTCCACCAGGAACTCGGCCAGGTCGATCGCCGCGGCGGCGGGCGAGTCGGCGGCGTCGGCCATGCGCTCGAAGTTGAACCGGGCCGTGGCCATCAGGCCGGCGAGGGCGCTCAGGGCGAGCTGGGCCTGGTCGACGGCGTCGAACAAGGGCTCCTTGTCCTCTTGGAGGTCGCGGTTGTACGCGAACGGCAAGCCCTTCAGGGTGGCCAGGAACCCGGTGAGGTGACCGATCAGACGGCCGGCCTTGCCCCGAGCGAGCTCGGCCACGTCGGGGTTCTTCTTCTGGGGCAGCATCGAGCTGCCGGTGGCGTACGCGTCGTCGAGCTCGAGGAAGCCGAACTCCTCGGTCGACCACAGCACGATCTCCTCGCCCAGCCGCGAGAGATGCACGCCGAGCAGGGCCACGTCGAAGAGCGCCTCGGCCACGAAGTCGCGGTCGCTGACGGCGTCGAGTGAGTTCTCGAAGCGGGCCGCGAAGCCCAGGTCTTCGGCGACCTCCTCGGGGTCGAGGGCGAGCGACGACCCGGCGAGGGCGCCGGCCCCGAGCGGCGAGACGTCGAGGCGACGGCGGGTGTCGAGGATGCGGTCGACGTCGCGGCTCAGAGCCCAGGCGTGCGCCAACAGGTGGTGGGCCAGCAGCACAGGTTGCGCCCGCTGCATGTGGGTGTAGCCGGGGAGATAGGCGTCGGGGGCGGTGCGGGCCCGCTCGTAGAGCACTTCCTGCAGCGCGACGACACCGCGAGCGACCTCGGTGAGTTGACGCTTCGTGAACAGGCGGACCGCGGTGGCCACCTGGTCGTTGCGGCTCCGACCGGTGTGGAGCTTGCCGCCGGCCGGCCCGGCGATCTCGCTCACCCGGCGCTCGATCGCGGTGTGGATGTCCTCGTCGCTCGGCAGGAAGCGAAACGTGCCGTCGGCCAGCTCGTCCTCGACGCGGTTGAGCGCGGCAAGCAGGATGCCCATCTCCTGCTCGGTGAGGACGCCGGCGTGCATGAGCCCGCGGACGTGGGCGCGCGACCCGGCCAGGTCGTCGCCCGCCAACCGCCGGTCGAAGTCGAGGCTGGCGGTGAACGCCATCAGCGCGTCGGCGGGCTGCTCGCCCAAACGGTGTTCCCAGAGCGTCACGTCAAAGGCCTGCCAGGTCGCTCAGTTGCCGGGCGACCTTGCCGCCGCCCGCCCGCTCCGAGGCCACCACCAGCAAGGTGTCGTCGCCCGCGACGGTCCCGAGGACGTCGGGAAGGCCGGCCCGGTCGATGGCCGAGCCGACGACGTGCGCCGATCCCGGCGGCGTCCGCAGCACGACGAGATTCCCGGAGTGGGCGACCTCGACCACCCACTCGCCGAACACGCGCTTGAGCTGCTCTTCCGGTGCCGGACGCTCTTCGAACTGGGGGACGGCGTAGACCGTCTCCCCCCGCGGCATCCGCACCTTCACCGCGCCCAGTTCGTCGAGATCGCGCGACACCGTCGCCTGCGTGGCGATCACACCTTCGGCCGCAAGCAGGTCGACCACCTGGGCCTGGTTGGTGACGGCGTTGTGTTCCAGGAGACGGGCGATGCGGTGCTGCCGCTGCGGCTTCGCGAGCCTCACTTCGCCGCCTCCGGCGGCTTCGTGAGGCAAAGCCTGCAGTCACATTGGTTCGCTCGCATTCGCTCGCTCACGAATCCTCCACCAAGAGCCAGTAGAGGAGCCCTCGCTGGGCGTGCAGGCGGTTCTCGGCCTGCTGCCAGACGAGGCTCTGCGGACCTTCGAGTACCGAGGCCGATACCTCCTCGCCCCGATGTGCGGGCAGGCAGTGGAGGAACACCGCGTCGGCGGCGGCCGCTTCCATGAGCCGGTCGTCGACAGTGAAGCCCGCGAACGCCTGCCGCCGCGTCTCGCTCTCGTTCTCCTGACCCATCGACGCCCACACGTCGGTGTAGACGGCGTCGGCACCGCGGACAGCAGCCACCGGATCGTCGGTGACGATCACCTCGCCGCGCTCTCGGGCCCGCGCCACGACCGTGGCCGGCGGGGCGTAGCCGGTCGGGGTCGCGACCCGCACCTCCATGTCCTGCATCGTCGCCCCCAGCATCAGGGAGGTGCAGACGTTGTTGCCGTCGCCGACGTAGGCGATCGAGCGACCCTTCAGGGCGCCGAAGTGCTGGCGCAGCGTCAGCAGGTCGGCCAGGGCCTGGCACGGATGGGCCTCGTCGGACAGCATGTTGACGACCGGGACGCTCGACGCCGACGCCAGCCGTTCGAGCGTGGCGTGGTCGAACACCCGGGCCCCGATGACGGCGTGGTAGCGAGAAAGGACGCGGGCGATGTCTTCGGCCGTCTCACGCGTGTCGATGCCGGCCTCGTCGCGCAAGATCGTCACCGGGTGTCCCCCCAGCTGCACGACCGCGAGCTCCATGGAGCTCCGCGTGCGCAACGACGGCTTCTCGAACAGGAGCGCGGCGCCCCGGCCCGCAAGCACCTGGCCCGGGTTGAGGTTCTCGCCCTCTGCGAGGACCTGGTCGAGCTCGTCGACGTCCAGGTCGTCAACCTCGAGAAAGTGGCGAGCCACTACTCCAGCACCTTGGCCACGATGGCGAGGGCCTCATCGATCTCGTCGTCGCTCACCAGAAGCGACGGCGCGAAGCGCAGGGCGGTGGGGCTCACCGGGTTCACAACCAGGCCGGCCCCCAGGGCGGCGGCTGCCTTCTCCCGGGCGTCGCCGTCCTGGAGGCGTGCGGCCAGGAGGAGACCCAGGCCGCGGACGTCGGCCACGGCGGGGATGGCTTCCAGCCCCTTGCGGAGGCGGGTTCCGGACGAGCGCGCTCGGGCCGGCACGTCCTCGTCCTGCATCACCTGGAGCACGGCGCGGGCCGCCGCCGTGGCGAAGGGCTGCCCCCCGAACGTGGTGGCGTGGTCACCCGGCCGAAAGGCGGCCGCCACTTCGTCACGAGCCCAGCAGGCACCGATGGGGACACCGTTGCCCAGCGCCTTGGCCATCGTGACCACATCGGGCTGCACGTCGAAGTGCTGGAAGCCGAACCAGCGGCCCGTGCGCCCGAGCCCGGTCTGCACCTCGTCGACGATCAGCAACAGCCCCCGCTCGTCGCAAATGCGGCGCACGGCTTGGAAGTACTCGGCGGTCGCGGGGTTGACGCCACCTTCACCTTGCACGGCCTCGAGGATCACGGCCGCCACCTCATCGCCGCTGGCCGCCTTCTCCAGCGCCGCCGCGTCGCTCCACGCCACGTGCCGGAAGCCGTCGGGTAGGGGCTGGAAGGGCTCGTGCTTCTCGGGCTGGCCGGTGGCGTGCAGCGTGGCCAGGGTGCGGCCGTGGAACGATCCGTACGCGCTCACCACGACATATCGCCCGGGGCCGGCCCAGCGCCGCGCGAGTTTGAACGCGGCCTCGTTTGCCTCGGCGCCCGAGTTGCAGAAGAAGACACGCCCGCCCTGCGGCTCCCCGTCGCCGATCAGACGGTCGAGGGTGGCTGCCACCTCGGGACCGATGGTGGTGCCGTACAGGTTGGAGACGTGCAGGAGGGTGCGGGCCTGCTCGCACACCGCGTCGGCGACGGCGGGGTGGGCGTGGCCGAGGGAGGTGACGGCCAACCCCGACAGGAAGTCGAGGTAGGTGCGTCCCTCAGCGTCGTAGAGGCGGCTGCCTTCGCCGCGGACGAACGTCACCGCCGGCTCCGGGTACGTGGTCATGAGGCTCATCGGCTACGGCGCCACCATCGTTCCGATGCCCTCGGTGGTGAAGATCTCCAGGAGCAGGGCGTGGGGCACTCGGCCGTCGAGGATGTGGGCGTGGCCGACCCCGCGGCGCACGGCCCGCAGGCACGAGCGGGCCTTGGGGATCATGCCCTCGGTGAGAACCCCGTCGTCGATCATCGCCTCGAGCTCGTCGGCCGAGAGTTGGGAGATGACACTGCCGGGATCGGCGACGTCCTTGAGTAACCCTTCGACGTTGGTCAGATACACGAGCTTCTCGGCGCTCAGCGCCTCGGCGATGGCCCCTGCGGCCGTGTCGGCGTTGATGTTGTACGCCTGACCCTCGAGGTCGCTGCCAATGGTGGCGACAACGGGGATCAGCTCCTCGCTCAACAGGCGTTCGAGGATCGACGCGTTGACGGCCTCGACGTCGCCGACGAACCCGAGATCCGGCGACCGGCGCGAGGCCGTGATGAGGCCGGCATCCTCGCCCGAGAGGCCCACGGCCAACGGCCCGTGCACGTTGACCTCCGAGACAATGTCGCGGTTGACCTTTCCCACCAGCACCATGCGGGCGATGTCGAGCGTCTCGGCGTCGGTCACACGCAGGCCCTCGCGGAACTCCGGCTCCTTGCCGAGACGGTTCATGAGGTCGCCGATCTGGGGGCCGCCCCCATGCACGACGACAGGCCGCATACCCACCGAACGCATCAGGACGACGTCCTGGGCGAACAGCTGGGCAAGAGCCGGATCCTCCATCGCGCTGCCGCCGTACTTGACCACGACCACGCGGCTCCAGAAGCGCCGGATGTACGGAAGCGCCTCCGCCAGCACACCAGCCTTCTCCTGAGGACGAAGGCCGTTCGTCACGACGCCACCCCGCGGTCGCCAAAAATGTCGGCGGCCGCTCTCACGCCGCAGGCGTCGCATCGGCTGACGACCGTGAAAATGAGCGCGGAGGGCGAGCGGCTTTGCCGGGAGCCCGTAGCACGATCAGCTCGCCGAGCAAGCTCTGCTTGCGAGCGCGAAATCACGATGTCCTCATGTTCTCGTCGATGTAGGCCGGGGTGAGGTCGTTGGTGATGATGGTGCCCTCGCCGTCGCCGAGCCCGAGGTCGGCGGTCAGCTGGATGCGGCGGCCCTGGAGGTGCACGCGTACGGCGTCGGCATCGTGGGCGACGGCGATGCCCTTGGAGCACACGACGACGCCGCCGTAGGTCACCTCGACACGATCAGGATCGAAGCTCACCCCCGCCGTGCCCAGCTCGCTGACGATGCGACCCCAATAAGGGTCGGCGCCGAACAGCGAGCACTTCACCAACTGACTCTCGGCGACCTTCCGCGCTGCCTGCTTGGCCTCGGCCGCCGACGATGCGCCGGTGACGCGCACCCGGGCCACTTTGGTGGCGCCCTCGGCGTCCTCCGCCATTTGCGTCGCGAGCGAGGTGCAGGCCTCGCCTAGCGCGTCTCCGAGGGCGGCCGCATCGACGGCGCCGGCGCTGCCATTCGCGAGGACGATCACCGTGTCGTTGGTCGACGTGCAACCGTCGACAGAGAGGGAGTTGAAGCTGTCCTCGACTGCGGCGGCGAGCGCTTCGCCGAGCACAGCGGCGTCAACCGCGGCGTCGGTAGTGAGAACGGCGAGCATGGTCGCCATGTTGGGGGCGAGCATGGCCGCCCCTTTCGCCATGCCTCCGACGGTGAACCCCGCACCCCCGACGACGACCTCCTTGCGGACGGTGTCGGTCGTGCGGATGGCCTCAGCGGCATCGACACCACCGTCAGGCGAACGGGCGCCGACGAGCGGCGGGATGCCGGACTCGATCACCGCCATTGGCAGCGGGATGCCGATCAGCCCGGTGGAGCAGACGAGGACTTCTGTGGCCTGGCAACCGAGCTCGGCCGCAACGATCGCGCACATGCGCTCCGCGTCATCGCGCCCGGCCTCACCGGTCGCGGCGTTGGCGTTGCCGCTGTTGAGCACGACGGCCGCTGCTCGACCACCGGTCGCGTCGAGATGGCGCCGGCTGACTTGTACGGGCGCGGCCGTCGCCAGGTTGGCCGTGAATACGGCGGCGGCCGTGGCCGGTTGCGCGTCGGCCGTCGCGACCAACGAGAGATCGGGCGAACCGTCGGGTTTGATGCCGCAGTGGGTGCCGGCGGCGACAAACCCGACCGGCTCCGTCACTCCCATCAGGGATACACGCCGGCCTGCGCCAGCCCGGTGGTCTCGTCGAGGCCGAGCATGAGGTTTGCGCATTGGATCGCCTGGCCGGCCGCCCCCTTCATGAGGTTGTCGATGGCACAGAGGACGATGACCCAGCCCGTGCGCTCGTCATAGCGGGCGGTGAGGTGAGCCGAGTTCGACCCGAGGGTGGCCTTGGTCGACGGCGGCCGGTCGCTCACCACGATGAACGGCTCGTTGATGTAGAAGTCGCCGAGGGCGTCGATGAGCTGGGTGGTGGAGCTCACCTCCCGCGGCTTGGCGTAGCAGGTCGCCAGGATCCCCCTCGTCATCGGCGCCAGATGGGGCGTGAACAACACCCGCGTGCTCAGCACCTGCTCGATCTCGGGCGTATGGCGATGGCTCAGGAGGCCGTAAGCGGTGAAGTCCTCGTTGGCGGTGCCGAAGTGGGTCGCGTGGGTGAGGCTCCTGCCCGCGCCGGACACACCGCTGACCGCGTCGACGATGACCTCTTCACCCTCGACGGCGCGCGTGACGAGCAGCGGAGCCAGTGCCAGGCCCGCGGCCGTGGGATAGCACCCCGGGACGGCCACCGCCTCCGCCTTCTGGACCTCGTAGCGAAAGAGCTCCGGGAGCCCGTACACGAACGTGCCGAGGAGCTCAGGCGCGGCGTGCTCCTCGCCGTACCAGCGGGGGTACAGCGAGGCGTCGCGGAGGCGGAAGTCGGCCGACAGGTCGATGACCTTGTCGGCCCGGCGCTGCAGGTCGGGTGCCAGCTGCTGGGACATCCCGTGGGGCAGCGCCAGGAACACGAGGTCGAGGCCGTCGGCCAGACTCGCGTCGTAGGGCTCGAAACGCATGCGCGGGTAGGCCGCGGCCAGGCTGGGATAGAGGTCCGCGACCTCGGTGCCCGCCTGTGTCTCCCCCATTGCCCACACCAGCTCGAGCTGGGGGTGCTCGAAGCACAGGCGAAGAAGTTCAGCCCCCGTGTAGCCGGAGGCCCCGACGATGCCGACTCTGTACATGGGCGGTCATCATACGGACCCCTGAATAATGATGCAAAGTCCTCGGTCGAGAGCTCAGTCGTAGCCGGTGGCCCAGTCCCTCTCGTCAACGTCCCAGACGACGTCGCCGGGCGTCATCACCTGCACCGTCAGGTGACTCATCGGCGACGTGGGGGTGCCGCCGTGCCAGTGCCACTCGTCGGGATCGACCGTGATCGCGTCACCAGGCCTGACGATCCGGCGGTCGGACTCCGTCGCCACGATGCCCTCGCCGTCGGCGACGTAGAGCAGCTGCCCCGAGCGGTGGATGTGCGGACGGGTCCGCCCGCCCGCGTCGAAGTGCACGACGAACACCGCCGGTTCGATGCCGAACGGACTACGGAGTATCTGAAACCTGGCCCGTCCCTGGAAGTGCGGCTTGTACTCCTCGGGCAGCTCGCCTTGGCCGCGGTCGACGTGGGTGAAGTCCACGGCGTTATCCCCGCAGCGTTGCCGGAAGCGACGCCTGGACCGCGTCGATACAACGGGCTCGCACCTCGCCGACCTCCTCATCGGTGAGGGTGTGGTCGAGGGCGTTGAACCGTAGGCGGTAGGCCAGGCTGCGCTTTCCCTCTCCGAGTTGCGGGCCTCGGAACACGTCGAAGAGGCGAACATCGACCAGCAGCTCGCCGCCGGACTCGCGCAGGCAATCTTCGACCGCCGCTGCCGGCGTCGAGTCGTCCACTACGAAGGCGAGGTCGATGTCGGACGCCGGGAACCGGCTGACCGGGTGGAACACCGTCGGGCGTCGCGGGGCGGCGAGGAGCCGCTGGAGGTCGACTGCGAACCAGCCGACCCGTCCCTCGATCTCGTAGGCCGACAGCACGTCGGGGTCGACCTCGCCGATCTCGCCGACCTCCTCGCCACTCGCACGGAGGCGGGCGGCGCGCGTGGGGTGCATCCCGGGCCGCTCGCTCGCCTCAGCCGTAACCCTCTCCAGCCTCAGGGTGCCGCAGAGCACGTCCCAAACGCGCACGGCCTCGGCCGCGTCGGCACCGGCCAGGGCCACCGCGATCATCTCGCGCTCGGTCGGCAGCACGTCGCCCGCGGGCGGTGGCGCGAAGACCCGACCGACCTCGAACAGACGCACGTCGGGGTTCTGGTGGCGGGCGTTGGTGGCTACCGCCCGCAGCATGCCCGGCAGCATCGACGGGCGGAGGAGGGGCTCGGCGTGGTCAAGGGGATTGTGGACATGGACGGCCTCGGTCGAAAGCCCGGCCTTCTCCAGGTCGACAGGCCCGAGGAACGCCGTCGTCCACGCCTCCGACAATCCGGCCCCCGACAGGATCTCACGCACCCGCCGCCGATCGCGCTGGTACGGGGTGAGCCTCCCGACCTCCGGGCTGAGCGGAACGGTGCGGGGGATGTTCGAGTAGCCGTGGTGGCGGGCGACCTCCTCGATCACGTCGACCTCGAGCTCGCTGTCGGGCCGCCACGACGGGATCGTGACCCGCCAACCGCCGCGGGCCGGTGCGCACTCGAAGCCAATCGGTTCGAGGTAGCGGCGCACGTCGTCGCCCGTGAGCGCCGTGCCCAGGATCTCGTTGACCCGGCGCGTACGCACGACGGGACGGGCGGGCTTGGGGAGCTTCCCGCTCACATCGGTCAGCCCGCCCACGGGGTGGGCGCCGGCCACCTCTTCGATCAGGGCGATGAAGCGGGCCACGGCCCGCTCGATGCCGCCGTAGTCGACGCCCCGTTCGAAGCGGGCCGAGGCCTCGGTGCGCAGGCCGAGGCGCCGCGCCGTGCGGGCGATGGACATCGGGTCGAAGTACGCGGTCTCCAGGAGGACAGTCGTCGTCGTCTCGCTGATCTCCGAGCTGGCGCCGCCCATGACGCCACCGATGCCCACCGGCGCGCCCTCGGCGTCACAGATGAGGCAGTCGTCGGGACCCACGGCACGCGGGACGTCGTCGAGCGTCGTGACCGTCTCGTTCTGCTTGCCTCGCCGCACCAGCAAGCCGCCGCCCGGGAGGCGACTCAAGTCGTACGGATGGTTGGGCTGGCCCAGCTCGAGCATCACGTAGTTGGAGACGTCGACCACGTTGTTGATCGGGCGCATGCCGGCGAGGGTCAACCGCCGGGCCAACCATGCGGGCGACGGCCGCACCGACACACCCTCGAGCACGAGGCCGGTGAAGCGAGGCGACATGTCCTTGGCCTTGACGGTGATCGACGCGGGGCTGTCGCCCGACGGCAGCTCGGGCACGTCCGGCAACGAGAACGGCACGTCGAGCTTGGCGGCCAGGTCGCGTGCCACCCCGATGACCGACATGGCGTCCGGCCGGTTGGGCGTGACGTCGAGCTCGAAGACCACGTCGGGCTCCATCGCGAGGGCCTTGCGCAGGGGCACACCAGGCTCGGCGTCGACGGCGAGAACCAGGATGCCGCTGTGGTCGTCGGACAGGCCCAGCTCGGCCGCCGAGCAGAGCATCCCCTCGGACCACTGCCCGCGTACCTGGCGGCGCTCGATCGTCAGACCGTTGGGGAGCGTCGTCCCGGTGCGGGCGACGGGCACCAGGTCGCCGGGGCCGAAGTTGAAGGCGCCACACACGATTTGCAGTTGCTCGCCACCGGCGTCGACGTCGACCAGCTGCACCTTGTCGGCGTCGGGGTGCTCACGCGTCTGGAGCACGCGCGCGACGACGACACTCTCATCGACGGCGTCGATCTCGGTGACGCCGTCGACCACCAGGCCGAGCTCGTTGAAGGCGTCGACGAGCGCGGCGGTCTCTGCCTCGATGGGCGCGAAGTCCTTGAGCCACGAGAGGGGGACGCGCATGCGTTGAGCCTAAAACTGCTCGATGAAACGGATGTCGTTGACCAGGAAGTCGCGCATGTCGTCGACCTGGTGGCGTATCTGGGCCAGGCGGTCGATGCCGAAACCGAACGCGAACCCGGTCCACTCCTCGGGATCGATGCCCCCCGAGCGCAGCACGTTGGGGTGGACCATCCCGCAGCCGCCCAACTCGATCCACCCCGTTTGCGAGCACACGCGACAGCCGGCGCCCTCGCAGAAGATGCAGGTGACCTCGAACTCGGCCGACGGCTCCGTGAAGGGGAAGTACGACGGACGCAGGCGGGAGTGGATGCCGGGTCCGAAGTAGCCATTGGTGAACGTCTCGATGGTGCCGGCGAGGTCGCCGAAGGTGATGCCCTTGTCGACGACCAGGCCTTCGATCTGGTTGAACACGGCGAGGTGGCGGGGATCCGGGGTCTCGTACCGGTAGCAACGCCCGGGCATCACCGCGTAGATCGGCGGAGCCTGGGACTGCATGACCCGGATCTGCACCGGCGACGTGTGGGTGCGCAACAACACGCTCTCGGGTTCGCCCAGGTCGAGGTAGATCGTGTCCCACATGCTGCGCGCCGGGTGGGCGGGGGGCATGTTCAGCGCCTCGAAGTTGTGCCAGTCGTCCTCGGCCTCGGGGCCCTCGGCCACCTGATACCCCATACCGATGAACAGGTCCTCCAGCTCGTCGCGCGTCTGCGTCACGAGATGCAGATGTCCTCGACCGCGGCCGGGGATCACCTCGGTGAGGTCGAGACGCTCGGCCTCCAGGCGCCGCCGCCGGTCGTCCTTGGCCAGTGCCAGCCGACATTCTTCGATGGCGGCCTGAAGCGCCGACCGCGCCTCGTTGGCCCGCCGGCCCGCCTCCTTGCGCTCCTCGACCGGGAGCGAGCCCAGTCGCTGGTTGAAGGTCGCTAACGGTGAACGCTTGCCCAGCAGCTCCTGCTCGGCGGCGCGCAATTCCTCGAGGTTGGTGGCGGCCCGCACGCGCGCGACGCCCTCGGATGTGACCTGCTCGAGCTCGTCCCTCATTGGCCCCCGACGAGCTCCTCGAACGACTTGGACGGGAGGGTGAAGCGGAAGGTCGATCCTTCTCCGGGCGCCGACGTGGCCGTGAGCTTGCCGCCGTGCGCCTCGACGAGGCCCCGGCTGATCCAGAGGCCGAGGCCCGAGCCAGTGGGCCGCGTCTCGGCTCGGCGGAAGAACTTGGTGAAAATGCGAGGCAGGTCCGAGCTCGGGATGCCCTCGCCCTTGTCGATCACCGACACGGCAACCATGTCGGCCTCGTCGGGCGACGCACACACGTCACCACTGATGCGGATGCCTTTGGGGTCGGCGTACTTGGCGGCGTTCTCGACCAGATTGGTGAGGACTTGCTCGACCTTGTCGGGATCGGCGTAGATGTCGGGGAAGTCGGGAGGGAATGACGTCTCGACCTCGAGTTCGGAGTACTCGAGGCGAACGTGGGTCACGACGTCGTTGGCGACCTCGGCCAGTGCGATCATCTGGCGCCGGAGCACGAGACGGCCCGTCTCCAGACGGCTGATGTCGAGGAGCTCGGTGACTAGACGAGTGACGCGGTCGGCGTCGTGGTGCACCTGCTCGAGCATCATTCGCTTCTGTCCCTCTTGCAGCCGCTCCCAGCGGTTCAACAGCAGGCTGGTGTAGCCCTTCACCGACGTCAACGGGGAGCGCAGCTCATGGCTCACCGTGGACACAACCTCGATGCCCGTCGCTGCCAGGTGTGCCCGGCGTCCGAAGTCGCGGAGCGTCAGCACCGCGCCCGTCAGCCGGCCATCGGCGTCGCGTTGGTAACGGCCCGTCACGGTGGCCCGCAGGTGCCCGTCGTTGGCCCGGCGAATACGCACCTCCTGCTCGGGGATTCGCCCGACCGTGCGCAGGCGCGTGGAGCGGTGCCATCCGTCTTCGAGGAGGGGCTTGCCGTCCCGGCCCCGCGGATCGAGCAGGTCTTCGAGACTTTGGCCGTGGAGTTCCTCGCGCGAATAGCCGGTGAGCTCGGTGGCCGCCACATTGGAGTCGACGACTCGGCGATCGGCGTCGACGCACAGCACAGCGTCGGGGAGCTGGTCGACGTCGATCATCGGTTACCGCCGCCGCTGGCCACGACGCTGCCTCGCCTGTTCGAAGCAGAGCACGGCAGCCGCCATGCCGACGTTGAGGGACTCGGTGCGGCCCGCGATGGGAATGGTGACGCTGCCATCGACCGCGGCAGCCACGTCGTCCCCGAGGCCGTGGGCCTCGTTGCCGAGCACGATCGCCGTGGGCGCGGTGAGATCGACGCTGTCGTACGGCTCGCCTCGATGGGCGTCAGTGGCCCAGCGATGCACACCCCAGCGCCCGATCCGATCCAGCACTTCCAGCGGCTCCCCTCCGGCCACGACCGGCACGTGGAACAGCGACCCCGCCGAAGCCCGCACCGTCTTCGGGCTGTACGCGTCAACACAACCTTCGCAGCAGATTACCGCTCCTGCTCCTGAAGCTTCGGCTATTCGTAGAACGGCGCCGAGATTGCCGGGATCGCGGACATCGACGCACACCACGACGAAGGCGGTGCCCTGTACGGCATCCAGCTCCACATCGACGCATCCGACGATGGCAGCAAGGGGCTGAGGCGTCACGGTGTCGGCCGTACGTTCCAGCACGCCGGGCGCCAGATCGTGACGACGCGCGCCGCGGTCCACGGCTAGGGCGATGACGCTCTCGTCCGCCCCCGGTGCGACGAAAATGTCCTGGAGGTCCGCGCCGCCGGCGATGGCCTCCTGAACGAGCTTCGGGCCCTCGACGACGAAGGCCTGCTCCTCCCGGCGCGCCGACTTACGCTCGAGCAGGCGCCGCAGTCGCTTGACCGGCGCGCTGTGCGGACCGAGCTTGGTCAGGACGCCTGCTGCGCCCCTTCGGCCACCTTGACGAGCGCGGCGAAGGCGGCGTCGTCATGCACCGCCAGGTCGGCGAGGATCTTGCGGTCGACGTCGACCCCCGCCTGGCGCAGCCCGTTGATGAAGCGGCTGTAGCTCATGCCGTGCTGGCGCGTGGCGGCGTTGATGCGCTGGATCCAGAGCTGGCGGAAGTCGCCCTTGCGCGCCCGACGGTCGCGGTAGGCGTATTGCAGCGAGTGCATGACCTGCTCGTTCGCCGACTTGAACGAGCGGCTCTTGTTTCCGTAGTAGCCACGCGCCTGCTCGAGGACGGCGCGGCGGTGCTTGCGACCGTGGACGGCGCGCTTGACCCTTGCCATCGTTGACCTCCTTGCCCTGCGGCGGCTAGATGCCGAGCAGCCGTCGGACCTGGTCGCGGTCGCCGCCGGTGACCTCGGCCTCACGGGCCAGACGGCGGGTGCGCTTCGACGGCTTCTTCTCGAGAATGTGGTTGCGGAACGCCTTGCGGCGCATGATCTTGCCGGAGCCCGTGACCTTGAAGCGCTTGGCCGCGCCCCGGTGTGTCTTCATCTTCGGCATGTCAGCTCTCCTGTGCCTGCTGTTCCTGCGGCTGCTGGTTCTGTTGCGGTGAATCGCCGCCCGTCGGCGAGGCGGTGGTCTTGGCCGGCGCTCCACCTGACCCCCGCCGCTTGTCGGGCGCCAGCACCATGACCATGTTGCGGCCGTCGAGCTTGGGCGCCGCCTCGACCTTGGCGCCAGGCGTCAGCTGCTCGGCGATCTGGTCGAGGATCCGCTTGCCAAGTTCGGGGTGGGCCATCTCCCGGCCCCGGAACATGATCGTGATCTTCACCTTGTGGCCTTGGTCGAGGAAGTGGGCGACCTTGCGAGTCTTGGTATCGAAGTCGCCGCCGCCGATCTTGGGGCGGTACTTCATCTCCTTGATCTGCACGTTGGTGGCCTTCCGGCGCGACTCCTTGTCGCGCTGGGCCGCCTCGTACTTCCACTTGCCGTAGTCAAGGATCTTGCACACCGGCGGGTTGGCCATGGGCGCAACCTCGACCAGGTCGAGGTCGGCCTCACGGGCGATGTGGAGTGCTTCGGGCAGGGGTTTGATGCCGAGTTGGCGCCCGTCAGGATCGACCAGACGCACCTCGCGCGCCCTGATGCGATCGTTGATCCGAAGCTCGTTGTCGACCGGTGTGGCTATGCGGCATCCCTCCAAACGCGAAACAGGCGGACGTTGGAAAGCAACGTCCGCCCCAATTCAACTGCTGTGACGGTCATTCGACCCGGACGCATGCGCTGCATCATGCAAATTGCAGTATGGCCGGGTGGGGGCCGGAGCCCCACTTTCCACTCTTTTGTTTGCACCTAGGGTAGCAGTCCGTGGGCACGATCTGGACTCCGTCAGGCGAGCAGCCCGTCGGCGACGAAGGCCCCGGCGGCGCGGCGGGCGCGCCGGCCGGCGGCGGCGACGAGCAGGTTCCCGAGGAGCTGGAGGCGGAGCTGGCCGAGGTCCAGCGCCAGCTGCTGGAGACGCCGGCGTCGGTGATCATCGCCAACCATGCGATCGGGCTGTTCCAGCTGGCGGCGTTGCACCTCAACCAGCAGCCGCCGAACTTCGTCGACGCCCAACTCGCCATCGACGCCCTCGGGTCGTTGGTCGAAGGTCTCGGCGAGCGGCTCGGACCCGACGAGGAGGCGCTGCGCGACGCCCTGGCCCAGATCCGGCTGGCGTTCGTGCAGATCAAGTCGGCCGGGCCCGGAGGGCCTCAGGCCGGCGGCGACGAGGGGTAGTTCCGAAGGTCTCTCAGCACGGTCGAATGGCGGCGGCCTCCCAGCGGCCGTTGTGTCCGGGGACGACCTCGAACTCCACCGCCACGCCGACGGGGATGGTTCGGGTGCCGTCGGCGATCTGGGTGCAGTGGAAGAACAGGTCGCGTCCCTCGCTGCTGCGCACCGTGCCGTAGCCCTTGGCCTCGTCGAACTCGGCGACGGTGCCGGTGCTGCTCAATGCACGATCTTGGTGATCGGCAACTCGATGATGTCGGTCGCCCCGTGATCCTTGAGGGCGGGGATGAGGGTGTTGATGTCGGCCTTGGGTACGACGGCTTCCACCGCATAGGCGGACTCACCGAAGAGCTTGGAGACCGTGGGCGACTTCATGGCGGGGAGGATCTCGATCACCTTGTCGAGGTCGCTCTCGCCCACGTTCAGCTTCACCAGCACTCGGCCCCGTGCTTCGAGGGCGCCTTCGAGCAACGTCTGCAGCTGGGCCATGGCGTGGCGCTTGGCAGGGTCGTCATAGGCCACCGGGTTGGCGATCAGCTCGGTGAACGAGACCAGGATCGTCTCGATGATGCGTAGCCCGGCCGCCCGCAACGCCGAGCCCGTCTCGGTGATCTCGACGATCACGTCGACGATGTCGGGCACCTTGGCCTCGGTGGCGCCGTAGGAGAGCTCGATGCGGGCCTCGACGCCCCGCTTCTCGAAGAAGCGTCGCGTCAGGTCCGGGTACTCGGTGGACACCCGCACGCCGGCGGGGAGGTCCTCCACCCGCTGGAACGGCGAGTGGTCGGGCACCGCGAGCACGACGCGGATCGGACGCGACGTGGCCTTGGAGTACTGCAGCTGGCAGAGCGAGACCACCTCGCTCGAGGTTTCCTCGATCCAGTCCCGCCCGGTGATCCCGAGGTCGAACGTTCCCTCGGCGACGTACCGGGGAATCTCCTGCGGCCGCAGGATGCGCACCTCGTCGATGCGGGGGTCGTCGATGCTGGCCCGGTAGTCGATTCCCGACGAGCGCGACACCGTCAGGTCAGCGCTCTCGAACAGCTCAAGGGTGGCGCGTTCGAGCGACCCCTTCGGGAGGACCAGCTTCAGCACCCACTAGACGGTAGTAGGGACCTGGGTCGTCGGGCGGGCCGGCGAGGTGCGCCCGACCGACAACCCCGGCGGGAGACTCAGGCGGCGTCGATCGACGAGCCGACGCGGCTGAAACGGGTCGAAGCACTCTGACCGAGGAAGGCGATGGCGACGATGCACACGACGGCGATCAACGCCACGAGAAGCGCGTACTCGACGAGGGACGCCCCTCGCTCGCTCTGCCCAAAGCGGGCGCGGAGGTAATTGGCGCAGTACTGCCAGTACGAGATCACCGTGCAACTCCTTGGTCTTTCCAGCAACTAAGGAGTACGTCGGCGCGACAACTCAACGCCGTGCATAGGCCGCGCGGCCCTTTGCGTCAGTCCGTCGGCTTCGGCAGCTGGCGAAGGAGGTCGGCCATCTCGATGGCGGTCTCGGCCGACTCGAATCCCTTGTTGCCGGCCTTCGTACCGGCCCGCTCGATGGCCTGCTCGACGTTCTCCGTCGTCAGCACGCCGAAGATGACCGGTACGCCAGTGTCGAGCTGCACGCGCTCGATCCCCGCCGCGCACTGACCGGCGACGTGCTCGTAGTGGCCAGTGGCGCCACGGATGACGGCGCCCACACAGATGACCGCGTCGTATTCCCCCGACGATGCCAGGCGCTGGGCGACGAGCGGCAGCTCGAAGGCGCCCGGTGCCCAGGCGACGGTGATCGAGCCCTCGTCGACACCGTGACGCAGCAGCCCGTCACGCGCCCCGGCCAACAGGCGTTCGGTGATGAAGTCGTTGAAGCGGCTGGCGGCGATGGCGATCCGCAGGCCGTCGCCGCGCAGCTGGCCCTGGTAGTTGATGATGTGGGGGTAGTCAGTCATCGAGCCCCTCCAGCAGGTGGCCCATGCGCGTCTTCTTCGTGCGCAGATAGGCGATGTTCTCGGGGTTGGGGACGGACTGGAGCGGCACCCGCTCGACGATCTCCAGGCCGAAACCTTCGAGACCACCGTACTTGGCGGGGTTGTTGGTGAGGAGCCGCATGGTCGTGATGCCCAGGTCGACGAGGATCTGGGCGCCGATGCCGTACTCGCGGCTGTCGACGGGCAGACCGAGCTCGAGGTTGGCGTCGAGAGTGTCGAGGCCCTGCTCCTGCAGGCTGTAGGCGCGCAGCTTGTGGCCGATGCCGATGCCCCGGCCCTCGTGCCCTCGGAGGTACACGACGACACCCAGCCCGGCCGCGTCGACCTGGCGCAGCGCGGCTTCCAACTGCGGGCCGCAGTCGCAGCGGAGGGAGCCGAACACGTCGCCGGTGAGGCACTCGCTGTGGACCCGGACGAGCACGTTGTCCTCGCCCTGCACGGCGCCCTTCACCAACGCCAAGTGCGTCTCACCGTCGAGAAGCGACTCGTAGGCGTAACAAGTGAAGTCGCCCCACGCGGTCGGGATCCGCGCCTCACCGACCCGCTTCACCAGCTTCTCGCGCTGGCGACGGTGGCGGATGACGTCGGCGATGGAGATCAGCAGGAGGCCGTGCTTCTTCGCGAACCGCTCCAGCTCGGGGAGGCGGGCCATGCCCGTCTTGTCCTCGCTCACGATCTCGCACAGGACGCCCGCTGGATACAGGCCCGCCATCCGGGCCAGGTCGACGGTGGCCTCGGTGTGGCCGCCGCGCTTGAGGACGCCGCCCTCCCGGTAGCGGAGCGGGAAGGTGTGCCCGGGCCGGGCCAGGTCGCCAGGGCGGGTGGCCGGATCGATGAGGGCGCCGATGGTGGCCGCCCGGTCGCCGGCCGAGATGCCGGTGGTGGTGCCATGGCGGTAGTCGACCGAGACCGTGAACGCCGTGCGCTGGCTTTCGGTGTTCTCCTGCACCATCGGCGGCAGGTCGAGGGCGTCGAGCCGGTCGCCGGTCAGCGGGATACAGATGACGCCCGAGGTGTGGTTGAGGAAGAAGGCGATCTTGTCGGGCGTGGCGTATTCGGCCGCCATGACGAGGTCGCCCTCGTTCTCGCGGTCGGCGTCGTCGACCACGATCACCATCTCGCCCGCCCCGATGGCGGCGATGGCGTCCTCGATGTCAGCAAACGGCATGACTCAATTCTCCCTTAAGAGCAAACGTTCTACATACTTGGCGACCAGGTCGACCTCGAGGTTCACCCGGTCGCCCGGCCCCTTGCGGCCCAGGGTGGTGACGTCGGCGGTGTGGGGGATGATGGCCACAGAGAACCCGTCGTCGAAGACATCGACGACGGTGAGACTGCAGCCGTCGACGGTGATCGAGCCCTTGGTCACGACGTAGCGCAGAAGATCGGCTGGGGCCTTGACCCGCAGGTCGGGCGCGGCGTTGACGACCGTGCCCACCGCGTCCACGTGACCCTGGACGAGGTGGCCGCCCAATCGGTCCGCCAGCCGGACCGGTCGCTCCAGGTTGACGGCGCCACCGGGCTGGAGGTCGGCCAGGTTGGTGCGTTGCAGCGTCTCGTCCACCGCGTCGGCCCGCCACCAGCCTTCACCGATCTCGACGACGGTGAGACAGCAGCCGTTGACCGCGACCGAGTCACCGATCTTGAGGTCCTCGAGGACAACCGTGGCGCCGAACGTGAAGCGCCCGCCTTCGCGCGCCTCGACCCGGCCGAGCTCTTCGACGATGCCCGTGAACATCAGGCCGGCTGCAGCTCGAGCTTGAGGTCGTCGCCGAGCCGCTCGACGGTGGTGATCCTGCCCCGCCACACGTCGTCGATGGTCGGCGCGCCGGGACCGGCGAACAGGGGCCGCCCGTCGTCGCCGCCGAACAGGGCGGGCGCCAGGTAGAGGACGTAGCGGTCGACGAGGCCGGCCCGGTGGAAGGCGCCGGCGACGGTCGGGCCCCCCTCCACGACGGCTTGGAGGACCCCACGCCGGCCCAGTTCGTCGAGGACATCGTCGAGGTCACCCTCGAGCTCGACCGCGGGATGGACCTTGGCGTCAGGTGGTGCTTTGCCGAGCACCACCCGCAATGGGTCGCGACCTTCGACGTGGCGCACGGTCAGCGAGGGATCGTCGGCCCGCACGGTGCCGGCGCCGACGATGACGGCGTCGCTCTCGGCGCGAAGGCGGTGGGCGTCGGCCCGGGCCTCGGCGCCGGTGATCCACTGGCTCGACCCGTCGGGTGCCGCCGTGCGCCCGTCGGCCGAGGCCGCCAGCTTCAGCACCAACCAGGGCCGGCCGGTGCGGCGGTGCTTGAGGTAGGGCGCCAACTGGATCCGCACCTCATCGGCCAGGACGCCGACCTCGACGTCGATCCCGGCCTCTCGCAGACGGGCGATCCCTTTGCCCCTGACGTTGGGGTCCGGGTCCTCGATGCCGACCACGACCCGGGCGATGCCCGCCCCGATGATGGCGTCGACGCACGGCGGCGTGCGCCCATGATGGGCACAGGGCTCGAGGGTGACGACCATCGTCGCCCCCCGGGCGGCGTCGCCGGCCTGGTCGAGGGCGACGATCTCGGCGTGGGGCCCGCCGGGTGGCTGCGTGGCCCCTTCGAAGCCCCCAGGGTCGATCACAGCTCCGACCCATGGGTTGGGGGACGTGGAGGCGCGCACCGAGGCCGCCAGGTCCACAGCTCGTCTCATGGTCGCGCTGTCACTCATACTGCAATGTCGTACGGTCCGTTCGACTATTCGAACAAAACTTGACCAAGTAGTCAAGCTGTGCAGGGCCCTAATGCTCGGTGGGCTCCTCGGCCAGGAGGGCGAGAGCGTGGGGCAGGACGTCGAGCACGGCCTCGAGGCACTCGATGGCCCCGGCCTGAGAGCCGGGGGTGTTGAGGACGATGCAGCGCCCGACCGTGCCCGCCATCCCCCGTGACAGGCGGCCCTTGGGGCTGACCAGGCGCATGGCCTCGGCCAGGCCGGGCGCCTCGCGGTCGAGGACGGTCCGCGTGCCTTCGGGCGTGAGGTCCCGGGGGGCGAAGCCGGTGCCGCCGGTCGTGACCACCAACCCGGCGAAGTCGCGAGTCAGCTCCCGCAGGACGTGGGCCACGTTCTCTACGCCGTCCGCGACGGCGCGCCGGTCGACCACCTCGTAGCCGGCGGCCGTGAGCCGCTGGACCAGGGCCGCGCCCGACTTGTCCTCACGCGTCCCGGCGAGGACCCCGTCGGAGACGGTGAGGACCTTGGCCCTCAAACGCGTCTGCGGTCGAACTCGTAGGAGGAGCCGACCTTGCGCTTGGCGACGGCCTTCATCTCGGTGGCGACGGCCGACGCCTCCCACTGGCTGCGGATGGGCCGGATGGCGCTGCTGGCCACGCCGATGGAGATCGAGAGGAACGGGTAGTGGTGCAGCACGCCGCGGCGGTCCGGCACCTCGACGTAGCCGCGGATACGGTCGTCCTCGTCGTAGAGCGACGGCGCGAGGACGTCGAAGTTGCGCACGATGTCCTGGGCCAACGGCTCGGCCTTGTTGGCCGACGTCACCAGCACGAAATCGTCGCCGCCGATGTGGCCCGCGAAGCTGGGACTGGTGCGGTGCCGCGCCAGGGAGTCGGTGAGGAGGCGCCCGGTCGCCCGGATCGCCTCGTCACCGCGCATGAAGCCGTAGTGGTCGTTGTAGGCCTTGAAGTCGTCGAGGTCGGCGTAGAGCACGGCGAAGACCTCGGACTCCTCCCCCACCAGACGCTCGAGCTCAGCCGCGATCTGGAAGTTGCCGGGCAGGCCCGTCAGGGGTGAGACCTCGCGCATCTGGCGGGACCGCCGCAGCGCGGAGTGCACCCGGGCCACCAGCTCGGAGGGATCGAAGGGCTTGACGATGTAGTCGTCGCAGCCCGCGGTCAGGCCGAGCACCTTGTCGGCCGGGAGGGCCCGGGCCGTGAGCATGATGATCGACGCGGTCGCGGTGCGCGGGTCGTGACGCAGCCGCTTGGTGACCTCGTACCCGTCGATGCCGGGCATCATCATGTCGAGGAGCACGAGGTCGGGCTGGGCCCGCATCGCCTGCTCCAGGGCGTCCTCGCCCTCGTGCGCGATGCGGACGTCGTAGCCCTCGAGGCGCAGCACCACCTCGATTGACCGGCAGATGTCGCGGTCGTCGTCGACGACCAGGATGCGCTCAGGCAACGGACTTTCGAATCCGACGAGCCGCTTCCAATGGGTTTTCGGCGTGGAAGATTGCGCTGCCGGCGACAAAGGTGTCGGCGCCGGCGGCTGCCGCGATCGGTGCGGTGTCCTCGTTGATCCCCCCGTCGACCTGGAGGGCGATCTTCAGGCCGCGCCGGTCGATCTCCTGGCGTGCGACCTTGACCTTGTCCATCACGTCGGGGATGAACGACTGCCCGCCGAACCCCGGGTGCACGGTCATCATCAGCAGCAGGTCGATGTGCGGCAGATGAGGCAGGCACGCCTCCACTGGCGTCTCGGGGTTCACCGCCAACCCCACGTCGAGGCCGAGCCGCCGCATCTCACCGAACAGCGGAACGACGTCGGGGAGCTCGACGTGGACCGAGCAGCCATTGGCGCCCGCGGCCATGAAGTCGTCGAGGAAGTCACCGGGGTTGTCGACCATGAGATGGCAGTCGAAATAGAGATCGGTTCGGGCGCGGAGCGACTTGATCACCGGCGGCCCGATTGTGAGGTTGGGCACGAAGTGGCCGTCCATCACGTCGACGTGCAGAAGGTCAGCCTCGGGCGCGACGGCAGCTACCGACTCGGCCAGACAGGCGAAGTCGGCGGACAGGATCGAAGGGGCGATCCGCGACATTGGCCTGATCGTACAGACGACGCACTATCCATTGCGCCGGAGGCCAAGCACGTACATCCCGTCGGTGTCCGCCGTCTGGGGCAGCAGACGGGCGCCCCGACCGACGGGGGCCCACGGCGACTCCGGCGGAGGCTCGGGTGTGAGCTCCGGGTGGGTGCTCGCCAGCCACCCGTCGATCGCCTCGGTCTCGGCCCTCGTGAGGGTGCACACGCTGTAGACGAGCCGACCCCCGGGACGGACCACGCCGGCCGCAGCGGTCAGGATCTCGCGCTGCAGCCTGGCCAGGTCGTCCACCGCGGCCGCGGTGATGCGCCAGCGGGCGTCGGGGCGACGACGGAGGACGCCGAGCCCCGAACACGGGGCGTCGACGAGTACCCGGTCGGCGGTACGCAGCGGCGGCCGGCGGGCGTCGCCGACGAACGGGGCGACGGTCGCGGCTCCCGTTCGCTCGGCGTTCTCGCGCACCCGCACCGCTCGGTTCACTCGCACGTCGCCGGCTGCGACGAACGCCCCGGCCCTCGCCATCCACGTTGCTTTGCCGCCCGGCGCCGCACATAGGTCGGCAACATGCTCGCCGCGCTGGGCGCCGACGTAGTCCGCAGTCCACTGCGACGCCTCGTCCTGGACGTACCCATCCGGGCGCTCGTGGACGGTGGGCGCCTTGTTCATGGTCTCCATCGCATCGATGGCGTTCTCACGTCCGAGGTCATCCAGGAGGCGGTCGAAGATCCAGTCCGGGTAGCTGAGCCGGGTGGGATCGTCGGGCCACTCCGGCGGGTTGTCCGCGACCCGGCGCAGCACGGCTTCCACCAATCGGCTCGCTCTGCCCGCCAGCTCGACTGACGTCGACACCACCGCGTACGCCGGTGTGCCCATGAAGTGCAGCTGGTAGGCCCCCATGCGCAGGACGTTGCGGGTGTGGAGGTCGAGCTCGCGCTGCACGAACCGATCGACCAGCCAATCGCACGCCCGGCGCATGCGAACCGTGCCGTACACGAGCTCGGTCGTGAACGCCCGATCACGGGCCGGCAGCTTCGAGCGCTCGAGCAGTGCCGGCAGCAGCAGATTGGCGTAGGCGTCGTCCTCGTCAACACGGACGAGGACGTCGAGGGCCAGCCGTCGGGCCCGGTCGACTCTTACGGGCCGAGTCGTTCGTCGCTCCGTGGGCGGGCGCCGTTGCGCCAATCGGCGGCCGCCATGGGCCCCTTGCCCTCGGGCTGCACCTCGACCAGCTCGAGCGCGCCGTCGCCCGCGCCGACGCGCAGACCGTCGACGGCCCCGGGCTCCAGCCCGTTTTCCGCCAGGTGGGCACGCAGCACCTTCAGCCTCTTGCCGCGGAACGTCGTCCACGCGTCGCCCACGCGGATGACTCGGTGAACGTCGACGGCCGGTCGAGACCAGTCGATGTGATGCTCGTCCGGGTCGATCTTGTCGGCGTAGGTCGCCTCGCCCGCCTGTGGCGTCGGCGTGCCGAGTCCAACGCGCAGCGAGTCGACGAGGAGCTGGGTGCCGGCGTCGACCAAACGGGTCCTTAGCTCGGCGGCCGTCTCCTCAGGGCCGATGGACAGCCGCACGCACCCGTACACGGGACCGGTGTCGAGGCCTTCCTCGAGCTCCATGAGACACACGCCGGTCTCGGTGTCACCCGCAAGGATGGCCCGCTCGAGCGGCGCCGCCCCGCGCCAGCGAGGGAGCAACGAGAAGTGCAGGTTGACCATCGGGAGGGCGTCGAGGACGTGCGGCTTGATGAGACGCCCGAAGGCCACGACCACACCGAGCTCGGCGCCGGCGTCGATGACGTCGTCGATCTGGTCGGTCACCGGCAGCCCGAGCTCCTGGGCCGCGGCCTTGACCGGGCTCGGCGTGAGGGCGCCACCTCGTCCCCGCCGCTTGTCGGCGCGTGTGACCACCAGGCGGATGTCATGGCGGTCGGCGACCAGCGCCCGCAACGGCGGCACCGCCACCTCGGGCGTCCCGAGAAACGCGAGTCTCAGCGCGCCTCTGCTTGCTCGGTGGGGAGGCCGAGGGCGCGCTGGCGGAGCGTGCGCATCGCGTCCTTGCGCTCGTCGGGGTTGATGCGCTCGAGCAGGAGGGTGCCGTCCAGGTGGTCGACCTCGTGCTGGAACACACGAGCCAGGAGCTCGTCGGCGTCGATGTCGAGCTCGTTGCCGTCGAGGTCGACGCCGGTGAGATGGACCTCCTTGGCGCGGTGGATGTCCCACCACAACTCGGGGACCGACAGGCAGCCCTCGTGGTAGGTCCATTCGCCCCGGAAGTCACTGAGCACGGGGTTGATCACGACGTGCGGGCCCTCGCCGATGTCGTACACGAACAGCCGCTTCTGCACGCCGACTTGGGGCGCCGCCAGGCCCACGCCCGGGGCCTCGTACATCGTCTGGATCATGCCCTCCACCAGACGCGCCAGGGCATCGTCGATCTCGGTGACCTCCGATGCAGGCTGCTTGAGGACGGGGTCGCCGAACGTGCGGATGGGAAACGTCGCCACCTGATCAACATTACGTGGTCGAGTTCCACAGCTGGATGGCCCGCCACCAGTGCTCGTGGCCGAGTATCGACACGGAGGCGGCCTCAAGGGCCAGACAGCGAGCCTGCTCGGGAGGCAGCCCGAGATAGGTGGCGGCCAGCACCCGGAGGATGTGGCCGTGCGCGAAGAGAAGGACGTCGCCCCCGCCGTCCTCGGGGCCGATGTCGTCGAGCAGTCGTTGGGACCGAGAGGCCGCCGCGTCCAGGCTCTCGCCGCCCGGCGTACCGTCGGTGAACAGGTCCCAGTCGGGGCGGTCGGTGCGGATATCGGCGCTGGTGCGACCCTCGTACTCGCCGTAGTCGACCTCGGCGAGCAGGTGGGTGACCTCCGGCATCTCGAAGCCGGCCAAGCGCGCCGTTTCAATGGCGCGCTGGCGGGGGCTCGACAGCACGCGCAGCGGTTCCACACCGATGCGCCCGAGGCGCTGAGACAGGAACCGAGCCCGCTTCTCTCCGTCCCTCGTCAGCGGGATGTCGGTGCGGCCCGTGTGGCGGCCGTCGCGGGACCACTCGGTCTCGCCGTGACGCACGAGCACGAGCCGCTTCCCGCTCACCGCCGGAACCTATCCCCCGTTCACACCCGTAGCGGGTCGACGGCGATACGCAGGCGGCCGGCCGGACGTACGGCCGTCGCTAGTCGGTCGCACAGCTCCCGGTGACCTGACGCCCGCGCCAGCCACCGTCCCGCGCTCGACGGCCCGATCACCTCGACCCCGTCCCCCGCGAGATCCGCGGAGAAGCGCGCTCCCGCCTCGCCCGAGATCTCGGCCAGCGCGGCCTCGGGAGGAAACCGCAAGGCCGCCCGGCGGGCTGACTCGACCAGCGCGAACCGGCCGGGGTCGGCGTGGACGGCGGCGTCGAGCACCTCGTGGTTCGGCATCCGGGTCTGGACCAGGAGCCGGCCGCCGTCACGGCGTCCGCCGACCAGGCGAGCGCCGCGCACGAGCAGGGCCAGCGCCTCCTCGCCCGCCCGGTACCGCGGGGCAAGCAGCTCTTGGTCGAAATCGAGAAAGGCAACGACGTCGGCCCGGCTGACCCGGTGAAGGACGGCTTCGGTGCCCACGAGAACAGGCGCCTGCTCTGCGTCGAGGGCACCGGACGAATCGGCAGTGACTTCGGCAACGGGGCGCCCGGCCAGGCGCTCGAGGTCATCGCGGGCCTTGCTCACACCGACTCGCAGCGCGCGGAACGTCGTCGCGCCGCAGTTGGTGCACACGGACGGGCGCTCGTGTCCGCACCGCCGGCACCGGAGCGTCCCCTCGGGTAGCTGCTCCACCGCGCCCTCGCACACCTCGCAGCGGGCCAGTTCGCCACACGCCGTGCACGCCAACAGACGGGCCCGGCCTTTGCGGTTGAGCACGCACACGACGCGCTCAGCCTGGCGCGCGAGCGCGACCAGGCGCTCCGAGAACAGCCCGAGCCCGGGTGGCTCCTTCCGGCGGTCGATGACCTCCAGCGCGGGCCACCCCGCCCGTTCCTCCGACCGCGACGGCGCCAAGAGCGGCGCCTCGGCCTCGGCCTCGAGCGAGGGGCACGGGGAGACCAGCACGCACGGCACGCCGGCCCGCCGGGCCCGCTCGACGGCGACGTCGCGCGCGTTCCAGGTGGGCGCCCGTTCCTCCTGGTACGTCTCGTCGTGTTCGTCGATGACGACGACCGCGGCCGGGTCGGCGAGCGGCGCCCACGCGGCGGCGCGAGCGCCGACGACGGTGCACGCGCCCGTCGCAGCCAGCGCCCAGTCGCGGGGATGCAGGGCCACGGGAAATCCGCCCCGGCGCAGGCGGATCGCGATGTGCGCGGCCTGGGCGACCGATGGCGCGAGTACGAGTGAGGGGCCCCGCCGGGCCGCTTCGAACACCACGGGAAACGGATCGCGGGCGGGCGGTAGCCGGAGAAGCGTCCGGGTTCCCGCGAACGCCTCGGCCGCCAGGTCGTCGGCGACCGGCGCGGCCGAGTCTGGGATGCGTTCGGGCCGCGGTGGAAGGCCGCGCACCGCGGTGGCCGGCGAGGCCGTCCCCAGGAAGGTCGCTCGCGGCCCGGCCCACCGCCACGCGGCCCACGCCGACAGGTCGACGAGCGCGGCCGGCGGACCCATGCCGCGGACCTTGGCGATCGGCTGCAGGACCTTGTCGGTGGCCGGCTGACCGGTCAGCTCGACGATCCAGCCGCCCACGCGGCGTCCGTGCAACGACACGCGCACCATCGTTCCGACTGCTATGCCGTCCGCCATCTCCGGCGGGATCGAGTAGTCGAAGACGCGGTCGATCGCCCCGACGTCCGGCAGGACGCGGGCGATCACGCGCCAACTACCGACTTTCGTGCGTTGTTGCCCAATAGTTGGGCATCAACGCACGAAAGTCGGGTGGGGGGTCGTGCTCAGAGGCCGAGGGCGCGCTTGAAGTCGTCGAGCTTGGAGGTGCGCTCCCAGGAGAACTCCTTCTCCGAGCGCCCGAAGTGGCCATAGGCGGCCGTGCGCTTGTAGATCGGCTTGCGCAGGTCGAGGTCGCGGATGATGGCGGCCGGGCGCAGGTCGAACACGTCCTGCACGGCACTGCTGATCTTGGCCGGGTCGACGGTCTCGGTGCCGAACGTCTCGACCATCACCGAGACGGGTCGGGCGACGCCGATCGCGTACGCGACCTGGATCTCACACCGGCGAGCGGCGCCCGACGCCACGACGTGCTTGGCGACCCAACGCGCCGCGTAGGCAGCCGAGCGGTCGACCTTGCTCGGGTCTTTACCCGAGAAGGCGCCCCCGCCGTGGCGAGCGGCACCGCCGTAGGTGTCGACGATGATCTTGCGGCCGGTCAGCCCCGTGTCGGCGTGGGGTCCGCCGAGCTCGAAGGCGCCGGTGGGGTTGGCGAGCAGCTCGTACTTGTCGTCCGCGAACTGCGGCGGCAGAAGGGGATGGATGACGTGCTCCTGAAGGTCTGGCTTGAGGAGCGTGTCGGTGTCGAGACCGGGCTGGTGCTGGGTGGAGATCAGCACCGTCTTGAGCCGCACCGGCTCGCCGTCGCGGTACTCGAATGTCACCTGGGTCTTGCCGTCGGGGCGCAGATACGGCAGCACGTTCGCCCGGCGCACCTCGGCCAGTCGGTGCGCCAGACGGTGGGCCAGCCAGATCGGCAACGGCATGAGGTCTTCGGTCTCGTCGACCGCGTACCCGAACATCATCCCCTGGTCGCCGGCGCCTTGGGCGTTGAGGATGTCCTCGCCGCTGGTGCCGGCCCGGACCTCGAAGGCGGTGTCCACGCCCTGGGCGATGTCAGGCGACTGTTCGTCGATGGCGGTGACGACGCCGCAGGTGTTGCCGTCGAAGCCGTACGACTCGCGGTCGTAGCCAATGCCGCACACCGTTTCGCGGACGAGGCGCGAGATATCGACATATGCCTTGGTGGAGATCTCACCCGCGACGACGACGAGGCCGGTGGTGAGCAGGGTCTCGCACGCCACCCGGCCCATGGGGTCCTCGGCCATGATGGCGTCGAGGACGGCATCGGAGATCTGGTCGGCCATCTTGTCGGGATGGCCCTCGGTCACCGACTCCGAACTGAACGTCCAACTACTCACGTCGCACTTCCCCTCTCCCCCGACTTCCGCCGGTCAGTCACGGCGTCGAGCACCAGTCTCGCCACCGCTCGCTTGTCCATCAGTGAACCTTCGATCTCGAAGCCGTCGGGGCCGAGCACGAGCACACGGTTGGTGTCGTGCTCGAAACCCACGTCGGGCGCCGAGACATCGTTCGCCACGACCAGGTCGAGGCCCTTCGCCCGCAGCTTGGACGACGCGTAGGAACGGAGGTCGTCCGTCTCGGCCGCGAATCCTACGAGGGTCTGGCCCGGGCGTCGACGACGGCCCACCTCGGCGAGGATGTCGGTGGTGGGCTCGAGCACGATCTCGGGCACGCCCTCGGCCTTCTTGATCTTGTCCGGCGCCACCGCTTTCGGTCGGAAGTCGGCGACGGCGGCGGCCATCAGCACCACATCGGCGTCGGCCGCGCGGGCGAGTACGGCGTCTTCCATCTCGGCCGCCGTCTCGACCAGCACGCGCTCGACGCCGGCGGCGGCCGGACGGTTGACAGTGGTGACGAGCACCACCCGGGCGCCACGCGCCGCGGCCTCGTCGGCCAGGGCGTGGCCCTGCTTGCCCGAGGAGCGGTTGCCGACGAACCGCACCGGGTCGATCGGCTCACGCGTCCCGCCCGCGGTGACGAGAACAGTGAGGCCGTCAAGGTCCTGGGGCGCGAGGACAGAGGCGGCGGCGGCCACGATGTCGGCCGGCTCCGCCATGCGCCCGGACCCCACGTCGCCCCCCGCCAGCCGCCCGACGCCGGGGTCGACGACGGTGACACCCCGGGCCCGCAACAGGTCGAGGTTCAGCTGCACGGCGGGCTGTTCCCACATCTCGGTGTGCATGGCGGGACAGAGCACGACGGGTGCCTCGGTGGCGAGCAGGGTGGCCGTCAGCAGGTCGTCGGAGATGCCGTGGGCGTAGCAACCGATGACGCGCGCTGTGGCGGGAGCAACGACGATGATGTCGGCGGTCTGGCCGAGGCGGGTGTGGGGAATCGGTTCGGGCGACTCCCAGAGCGAGGTGCGCACACGCTCGGAGGCGAGGGCCGAGAACGTGGGCGGACCGACGAACCGGGTGGCGCCCTCGGTCATCACCGGCATCACGTAGGCGCCGGCGTCGACGAGCCGACGGCACACGTCAACCGCCTTGTAGGCCGCAATCCCCCCGCTCACCCCCAGGACGACCCGGCGTCCCTGCAGGCCGCCCATGTGCCGCCTCTACTTAATCGCTTCCTCGACGTCCTCGGGCCGCTCGTAGGTGATCTTGTCGGCGGCGATCTCCTCGAGGGCGATCGACAACGGCTTCCGGGACACCGAGGCCACCTGCGGCGGGACGATGGCGCCGAGGCCCTCGCCGAGCTGGCTGAAGTAGGAGTTGATCTGCCGGCCCCGCTTGGCGGACAGGCTCACCAGCGTGAACTTCGAGTCGACCTTCTCGAGGAGCTCCTCGATCGGCGGGTACATCATCGTGACGCGCTGGACGGGCTGAGCCATCAACTCTCCTGGGAACGGTGTCCATTCACGATACCAGCGAGCTCTTCGGTAGCCCGGTCCAGATCGTCGTTCACAACCACGTGATCAGCGATTTTGCGGCCGTCGGCCTCCTCGGCCCGGCCCAGCTCGAGGCGGGCCCGAATGAGGTCCTCGGAGTCGCCCCGCTTGCGCATGCGCCGCTCCAACTCGTCGTGCGACGGCGGCAGCACGAGGATGACGATGGCGTCGGGGTACTTGGCCCGCACCTGCTGAGCTCCCCTGATGTCGATCTCCAGCACGATGTCCTTGCCGGGTGGCGGATCGGGAAGCGGTGTCCCCATGAAGTAGTCGGGCAGCAGCTCGACCCACTCGAGGAAGCCACCGGCATCCCTTCGCGCAAAGAACGTGTCGCGATCCACGAACGTGTACGCGTCGTCCGCCTCGCCGGGCCGCTGGGCGCGCGTCGTCCAGGAGCGACTGAGCCAGAGGTTGGGGGCGCGCGTCAGCAGGCGGTCGACGAGCGTCCCCTTCCCGACGCCGCCCGGCCCGGAGATGACGAAGATTCGCCCCGGCGAGCTCAGGACTGTTGGAAGGTCTTCAACAGGGCCTCGCGCTGCTGGCCCCCGAGGCCGCGCACGCGACGGCTCTCGCTGATTCCGATCTCCTCCATGAGCCGGCGGGCCCGGACCTTGCCGACGCCGGGGAGCGACTCGAGCAGCGTGACGACCTTCATCTTGCCGACGACTTCGTCACGATCGGCCTCTTCGAGCAGCTCCTTCAGACTCGTCGATCCCATCTTCAGCTTCTCCCGGAGCTCAGCGCGGCGACGGCGGGCGGCGGCGGCCTTCTCCAGCGCGGCCTGGCGCTGATCCGGGGACAGCTGGGGAGGGAGAGGCATGGCCTTGGACCTTACTTCGCCGTCCTGGGCCGTCAACCTGCCCAACGTGCCGGAGAAGCCGGCTCAGGCGGTCATGGACTCAACCAGGGCGGCGGCGGCCGCCACCCGGTCGTCAGCGCGCGTCACCGGACGGCCGACGACGAGGAGGTCGGCGCCGGCGTCGAGCGCCTCCTGTGGCGTCGCCGCCCGTCGCTGGTCGCCGGCGTCGGCACCCTTGGGCCTGATGCCGGGGACGACGGCGATGAGATCGGGAGCCAGCTTCTTGGCTTTGGCCACGTCGCTCGCCGCGCACACGATGCCGCCACAACCAGCCTCCAACGCGAACTGCACGCGCTGGGGAAGGATGTGTTCCGGCGCGCTGTCGTCGCTCGTGAGAACGGTGACGCCGAGGGCGACCGGCCGCGGGAGGCCGGCCCTGTGGGCGCCGTCGGCCAGACCGTTGGCTCCGGCGCGCAGGTTGTTCACACCGCCGCGCGCGTGGAGCGTGAGGTAACTGACGCCGAGCGACCCGGCGATGCGCGCCGCCCGCTCGACGGTCGTGGGGATGTCGTCAAGCTTGAGGTCGAGGAAGACCTTGTAGCCGAGCTGTTGTAGGGCGCCGAGCGCTTCGGGTCCCGACGCGATGAACAGCTCGAGGCCGACCTTGGCGACACCGAACCAGGGGCGCACGTCGCGAGCGATCCGAATCGCGGCGACGAGATCGTCGACGTCGAGGGCGATGGCCAACTTGTCGCGCAGGTCGCTCTCGCCGTTCGTCTTAGGCATGGGCTGCTCCTCGGAGGTCTCGGACGTGTTGCACCCGGTGGCGCCGGCACCAGCGCTCGAGCTCCTCCACCACCCGCAACGGCGCCCGGGGTTCGAAGAACGTAGCCGTGCCGACCTGGACGGCGTCGGCTCCGGCCATCAGCAGCTCGACGGCGTCCTCGCCGGTGCGCACCCCGCCGACGCCCACGATGGGCGCCTCGGGGAGCGCCTGGCGGCACTCGTAGACCGCCCGCACGGCCACCGGCCGGATGGCGGGGCCCGACAGCCCTCCCCCACCGGCCCCGAGGCGGGGTCTGCGCCGCTCGACGTCGATCGCCAGGCCCATCACCGTGTTGATCAGGGTGAGACCCTCGGCGCCCGCCCCTATCGCCGCCACCGCGATCTCGGTCAGATCGGTGACGTTGGGGCTGAGCTTGGCCCAACGGGGGGCGCCGCAGGCAACGGTCGCCTCCACCACCTCGGCCGTCGCAGCCGGCGAGTGGGCGAACATGTCCCGCCGGGCCTCGATGTTCGGGCAGCTGAGGTTCACCTCGACGGCGGTCAGTCGCGGCGCGACCGCGGCGAGCATGGCGGCCGCCTTGGCGTACGCCTCGACGGTGAAGCCCCAGATGCTGGCCACGACTCGGGCGCCGCTTCGTTCGAGCGCCGGCAGGTCGTGCTCGATCCAGGCCTCGACGCCCGGGTTCTGTAGGCCGACGCTGTTCAGCATCCCCGCCGCAGTCTCGTGCAGCCGGGGCGCGGGGTTACCGGCCCACGGCTCGGCCGACAGCGACTTCACGACGACGGCCCCGAGAGCCGAGAGGTCGACGTACCCCCCCACCTCGGTGCCGTGCCCCACCGTGCCCGACGCCGTCATCACCGGATTGGGGAGAGCAACCGTGCCCACCTGCGCCGAGAGGTCTACAGCTTGAGGCGTAGCTGATCTCCTTCGTGGAACTCCTGCAGCGAGCGAACGGAGAGCCCGTGGGTGGCCCAGTCGGCGATGCCGCCGGCCGCGGCCAGGGCGGCGGCGACGGTGGTGAGGCAGGGGACGTTGTGGACGTTGGCCGCCGTTCGGATGTAGGCGCCATCTGCTCGCGGGCCACGACCCCGCGGCGTGTTCACGACGAGGTCGACCTTGCCGCTCGAGAGCAGCTCGACGGCGTCGGTACCGATGGCCTCGCCCAGCTTGACGATCGTGCTCTCGACCGGGACGCCGCCGTCCTGGAACGCAGTTGCCGTGCCCGGCGTGGCGACGATGGAGAACCCGAGCTCGACGAAACGGCGGGCGGCCACCGTGCCGTCAGGCTTGTCGCGGTCGGCCAGGGAGAACAGCACCGTGCCCCGATCGGGCAATCGGTCGCCGGCCGCCATCTGGCTCTTGGCAAACGCCAGGCCGAAGCTTCGGTCGATACCCATGACCTCGCCCGTGGCGCGCATCTCGGGGCCGAGGACGGTGTCGACATCGGGGAAGCGGTTGAACGGCAGGACCGCCTCCTTCACAGACACGTGGCCGCCCTCGACCGGCGGACGGAGCACACCTTCCTCGCGCAGCTTGGCCAGGGTGGCGCCGAGCATCACCCGGGCCGCGACCTTGGCCAAGGACACGCCCGTGGCCTTCGCCACGAACGGCACCGTGCGGCTGGCCCGGGGATTGGCCTCGATGACGAACACCTGGCCGGCCTTCACGGCGTACTGCACGTTGAGCAGGCCACGGACGTCGAGGGCGTCGGCGATCGCACGCGTGTAGCCCTCGATGACGTCGACGACCGATGCGGAAAGCGTCGGCGGTGGGATCACGCACGCGCTGTCGCCGGAGTGCACGCCGGCCTCCTCGACGTGCTCCATGACGCCGCCGATGACGACCTCGCCGGTGGCGTCGCGGATGGCGTCGACGTCGACCTCGATGGCGTCTTCTAGGAATCGGTCGATCAGCACCGGCCGCTCGGCCGACAGACCGCCCTCTTTGCCAAGAGAGCCGAAGCCGGCCAGCTCGGCCATGGCCCGGCGGAGCCCTTCGTCGTCGTAGACGATCTCCATGGCGCGCCCGCCGAGGACGTACGAGGGCCGCACGAGGGCCGGGTAGCCAATCCGGGAGGTGACCGCGAGGGCGGCGTCGACAGTCGCGGCCGTGCCGCCGGCCGGCTGAGGGATCTCGAGACGGGCGCACAGGGCGTTCCAGCGCTCTCGGTCCTCGGCCAGGTCGATGGAGGTGGGGCTGGTGCCGGCGACCAGCTCGCGGGGCAGCTGCGCCGCCAGCTTCAGCGGCGTCTGTCCGCCCAGACTGACGATGACCGCCACCGGCTGCTCGGCGTCGATGACGTTGAGGACGTCCTCGTGGGTGAGCGGCTCGAAGTAGAGGCGGTCGCTGGTGTCGTAGTCGGTGGAGACGGTCTCGGGGTTGCAGTTGACCATCACCGTGTCGTAGCCGGCGTCGCGCAGGGCGAAGCTGGCGTGCACGCAGCAGTAGTCGAACTCGATGCCCTGGCCGATGCGGTTGGGCCCCGATCCCAGGATGACGACCGTGGGCCGCTCGCCCCGCCGCACCTCGTCCTCGTCCTCCCAGGCCGAGTAGTGGTACGGCGTGCGGGCCTCGAACTCGGCGCCGCAGGTGTCGACGGTCTTGTACGTCGGGAGGACGCCGGCCGCGGCGCGGGCTTCGCGCACCGCGCTCTCGTCGACCTTCCACAGCCAGGCCAGCTGGGCGTCGGAGAACCCGAGCTGCTTGGCCCGCTTCCAGTGCCGGCGCGTCATCCCCGCAAAGCCGCGCTCGGCCAGCTCGGCTCGCTCCTCGACGATCAACGAAAACTGGTCGAGGAACCACCGGTCGACGCGGGTGGCGTTGTGGATGCGGTCGACGTCGATGCCACGACGGAGGGCCGCCTCCAGCTGGAAGGGCCGGTCGGGCGTGGCCACCGCGGCGCGGCGTACCAGCTCGTCATCGTCGAGGCCGTCGAGCAGGGCCTCGGCCGGGTCGCAGTTGAGCCCGAGGCGGCCGTGCTCGAGCGAGCGAAGGGCCTTCTGCATCGATTCGGGGAACGTGCGCCCGAGGGCCATGGCCTCGCCCACCGACTGCATGCGGGTGCCCAGCACATCGGGAACACCAGGGAACTTCTCGAACGCCCACCGCGGCACCTTGGTGACCACGTAGTCGATGGTGGGCTCGAAGCTGGCCGGCGTTTCCTTGGTGATGTCGTTCGGGATCTCGTCGAGGGTGTAGCCCACGGCCAGGCGGGCGGCGATCTTCGCGATTGGGAACCCTGTGGCCTTCGACGCCAGGGCGCTCGACCGGCTCACCCGGGGGTTCATCTCGATGACCACCATGGCGCCGGTCTCGGGGTCGACGGCGAACTGGATGTTCGACCCGCCGGTGTCGACGCCGATGCGGCGGATGCACGCGAAGGCGGCGTCGCGCATGTGCTGGTACTCGACGTCGGAGAGCGTCTGGGCGGGCGCCACCGTGATCGAGTCGCCCGTGTGGACACCCATGGGGTCGAGGTTCTCGATCGAGCACACGACCACGCAGTTGTCGACGTGGTCGCGCATGACTTCGAGCTCGTACTCCTTCCAGCCCGCGATCGACCGCTCGATGAGGATTTCGGTGATGGGACTTGCCGCCAAACCGGCCGCGGCGATGTCGCGCAGCTCGTCTGCGTTCGCCGCGATGCCCGTGCCACCTCCGCCGAGGATGAAGGACGGGCGCACGATGACGGGAAAGCCCACGTCCTCGCCGACCAGCACCGCCTCATCGAGCGTGTAGGCGAACCCCGACGACGGGGTAGCCAGGCCGATCTCGGTCATCGCTGCCTTGAACAGCTCGCGGTTCTCTGCGGTTTCGATGGCCTCGGCCGACGCCCCGATGAGCTCGGCGCCGTACGCGTCCAGCACGCCGCGCTCGCTGAGCGCCATCGCCAGGTTGAGCGCGGTCTGGCCCCCCAGCGTCGGCAGCACAGCATCGGGGCGCTCGCGCTCGATGATCGCAGTCAGGACGTCGACGTCGAGCGGCTCGACGTAGGTGCGGTCGGCGAACTCGGGGTCGGTCATGATCGTCGCCGGGTTGGAGTTGGCCAGGATGACCTTGTAGCCCTCGGCCCGCAGGATGCGACACGCCTGGGTGCCCGAGTAGTCGAACTCGCACGCCTGGCCGATGACGATCGGCCCGCTGCCGATGATGAGGATCGAGTGGATGTCGGTGCGCTTGGGCATCAGGCGTTCTTGGCGATCAGGTCGGCGAACTCGGCGAACAGGTAGCGGGCGTCGTGGGGGCCGGGGCCGGCCTCGGGGTGGTACTGCACGCTGAAGGCGGGCATGTCGCGGCAGCGCAGGCCTTCGACGACGCCGTCGTTGAGATTGACGTGGGTGACGTCGGCGGCGGCGACCGAGCCCTCGGCGACGGCGTAGTTGTGGTTCTGGCTGGTGATCTCCACGCTTCCGGTGGCGATGCGTCGCACCGGGTGATTGCCACCGTGGTGGCCGAACTTCAACTTGTAGGTCGAGCCGCCGAGGGCCGTGGCGAGCAGCTGGTGGCCCAGGCAGATCCCGAACACGGGGACGTTGCCGAGCAGCCCGCGGATGGCGTCGACCGCGTCGGTGACGGCGGCTGGGTCGCCGGGGCCGTTTGACAGGAAGACGCCGTCGGGCGACCGCTCGAGCACGGCGTCGGCCGGCGTCGACGCGGGCACCACCTCGACGGTGGCGATCTCGCGCAGGAGGCGGAGGATGCTCGACTTGATGCCGAAGTCGTAGGCCACGACGCGGATGGGGCCGCCTTCCACGACGTAGGGCTCGGCCGTTGTCACCGTGGCGACGAGATCGATGCCGTCGGTGCCGGGCTCGTTCTGGGCGGCTTCTTTCAGGGCGCGCTCGTCCGCGTTGCCAAAGGCGCACGGCATCGAGCCCGCCTCGCGGATGTGGCGGGTGAGGCGCCGGGTGTCGACGCCCGAGATGCCGGGCACGCCGTGCTTGGTGAGCCAGCTTCCCAAGTCGTCGGCCGCCCGCCAGCTGCTCGGGCGGCGAGCCAGGTCGCGCACGACGACGCCCCGGCAGAACGGGCGCCTGCTTTCGTCGTCGGCGTCCGCCACGCCGTAGTTGCCGATGTGCGGATAGGTGAACGTGATGACCTGGCCGGCGTAGGAGGGATCGGTGATGACCTCCTGGTAGCCGGACAGGACGGTGTTGAACACGACCTCGCCGGTGGCGATGCCACCCGGCGGCGCGGCGCCGATCGCCTCACCTTCGAAGGTCGTGCCATCGGCCAGCACGAGCAAAGCGTCCTCCCGCGTCACCCTCATCGTTGGGCCTCGGCGTCGATCACGACCGGCTCGCCCCGCAGCAGCGTGTGGCGCACGCGGCCGGTCAGCTTGCGGCCCGCGTACGGCGTGTTGCGGCTGCGGCTGGCCAGGCGCTCGGGCTCGACCACCCACACGGCCTCGGTGTCGATCACCGTGAGGTTGGCGGGCGCCCCCTCGGCGATGGGCCCACCGTGCTGGCCCGCCAGGCCGGCGATGCGCGCTGGCTGCCACGACAGCAGGGCCAGTATCCGCTCGACCGGCATGGCCAGCTCGGTCAGCGCCAGCGCCAGCGCCGTCTCCAACCCGAGCATCCCGGGCGGGGCCTCGTCGAACGGCAGCTCCTTGGCCTCCTGGGCGTGGGGGGCGTGGTCGGTGGCGATGGCGTCGATCGTGCCGTCCTCCAGCCCCGCCCGCACGGCCTCCACCTCAGCCGCGCTTCGCAGCGGCGGGTTCACCTTGAACACCGGGTCGTACGACGCCACGAGCTCGTCAGTGAGCGTGAAGTGGTGGGGCGCGGCCTCGGCCGTGACGGCCAGCCTGGCCGCCTTGGCGGCGCGCACCATGGCGATGGCCTGGGCCGTCGACAGGTGCAGGAAGTGCACCGGCGCCCCCGTGAGCTGGGCCAGGGCGACGTCGCGCGCCACCATCATCGACTCCGCCTCGGCGGGAATGCCGGGGATGCCCAGCCGGCTCGACCAGTCGCCTTCGTGCATGTGCCCGCCCTCGGCCAGTTCGTCGTCCTCGCAGTGTTGGGCGAGGAGGACGCCGAGCGCCGACGCGTACTCGAGGGCCCGCCGCATCAGGCGGGCGTCCTGTACGCCGGCACCGTCGTCGGTGAAGATGCGGACGCCGAGGGCCGCCATCTCACCCATGGGCGCCAGCTCCTCGCCCCGCCTGCCCTTGGTGATGGCGCCTGCCACCCGAACGTCGCAGCACGCGCCCGCGCCGAGGTCGAGGACCTCGCGCACCGTGGCTGCCGAGTCGATGGCCGGCTCGGTGTTGGGCATCGCCACCACTGCGGTGAACCCACCCAAGGCGGCGGCGCGCGACCCCGAGTCGACGGTCTCGGCCTCTTCCCGGCCCGGCTGGCGCAGGTGAGCGTGGAGGTCGACGAGCCCGGGCGAGACGACGCAGCCGCCCGCGTCGAGGACGCGGGTCGACGAGGACGACGCTTCCACGCCCTCGCCCACGGCGGCGACGAGGCCGTCGGCCACCAATACGTCGGCCCGCCGGGTGCCGGTCGCGTCGACGACAGTGCCGCCGCGCAGGAGGACTTCAGCTGCCAAGGTCGCCCCCCGAACCGAGGATCAGGAACAGCACCGCCATGCGAACGGCGACCCCGTTGGCGACCTGACGAGTGATCACGGCGCCGGGCATATCGGCGACCTCGGCCGCGATCTCGACGCCCCGGTTCATGGGCCCCGGATGCATCACGAGCGTGTCGTCCGCGAGGAGGCGCGCCCGGTCGCGCGTGAGGCCGTACAGGGCCGTGTACTCGCGCAGGGACGGCAGGAGCGCCTCGGTCTGACGCTCCCGCTGCATCCTGAGGAGGTAGACGACGTCGGCCTTGGGGAGGACGCCGTCGAGATCGGTGCTGACGGCGACCGGCCAGCCGGCCAGGCTGGGCGGCAACAACGTCGGCGGTGCCACCAGCGTGACCTCGGCCCCGAGCATCGAGAAGGCCAGAACGTTCGAGCGGGCGACCCGCGAGTGCTTGACGTCGCCGACGATGGCGATGCGCAGACCGGCCAGAGAGCCCCTCCGCTCGCGGATCGTGTAGCAGTCGAGGAGGGCCTGAGTGGGGTGCTCGTGCCACCCGTCGCCGGCGTTGATAACGGCGGCGTCAGTCCACCGGGCCACCTGCCACGGGACCCCCGCGGAGCCGTGACGCACGACGATGGCGTCCACGCCCATCGCCGCGATCGTCGCCACCGTGTCCCGCAGCGACTCTCCCTTGTTCACCGACGAGGACGACACGGAGAAGTTCATGGTGTCGGCGGTGAGGCGCTTGGCCGCGGTCTCGAACGACAAGCGGGTGCGGGTCGAGTCCTCGTAGAAGAGCGAAACGACGGTCTTCCCGCGTAGGGCCGGCACCCTCGGGATGGCGCGCTCGCTGACCTCGACGAACGACTCGGTGAGCTTCATCACCTCTTCGATGCCGTCGACGCCCAGATCTGCGGCCGACAGGAGATGCCTCATCTCTGCATCGCCCCCACGTCGACGCCCTCGTCGGTGACGTCGACCATCTCGTCGCGGCGCGTCGGGAGGTTCTTGCCCACGTAGTCAGGGCGGATCGGGAGCTCGCGGTGGCCGCGGTCGATCATCACCGCGAGCTGTATCGAGCGGGGGCGGCCGTAGTCGTTCAGGGCGTCCAGGGCGGCCCGCACGGTGCGGCCCGTGAAGAGCACGTCGTCGACCAGAATCACGGCCCGGCCGGTCAGGTCGAAGGGGATGTCGGTGACGGCCTCGGGAAGGACGGGGCGGAGACCGATGTCGTCCCGGTAGAAGGCCACGTCGACCGTGCCGATGGGCACGTCGACGCCTTCGATCTGGCGCAGCGTCTCGGCCAGCCGGTTCGCGAGCGGGACGCCGCCGGTCTGCAGGCCCACCAGGACCACGTCGTCGAGGCCCTGGTTGTGCTCGACGATCTCGTGGGCGATGCGGGTGATCGCCCGGCGGAGGTCCTCGGCGTCCATGACCCGGGACCGGGCAACAAAAACGCCCCCGTGCGGGGGCGCTGCCGCTCGTTCGCGCTCTGCCAAGCCTGGCCTCTCTGCTCCGTGCCGGCCTCACAGGACCGGCGTTAACGGTCTTCGTCAGACTAGCGCCGGCCGCGGGCGAACCCAGGGAACCCGCGTCAGGCGGGCCGCACCTCCTCGGCGATGCGTCCGAGCATGCCGTTGACGAACCGGCCCGACTCCTCGGTGGAGTAGCGCCGGGCCAGCTCCACGGCTTCGGAGATCACGGCGGCGGTCGGCACGTCGGGGCGCTGGAGCAGCTCATAGACACCGACCCTCAGCAGGTTTCGGTCGACGACCGGCATGCGCTCCAGCGTCCAGTCCTTGGCGAAGCGCCGGATCAGCTCGTCGATCTCGAGCTGGTGCTCGCCGACGCCCGCCACCAAGTCGGCCGCGAAAGGGTCGGGGTCGATCGGAAACTCGGCGAGCACCGCCGCGGGGGCGGCGTCCTTCGTGTCGGCCTCGTAGAGCAACGACAGCGCCAACTCGCGCGCCTGACGCCTGGTCCCGAGGAGGGGTTCGCCCTCGTCGGAAGCGTCAGACTCGCGTGAGGTACTCACCCGTACGGGTGTCGACCTTGATCCGGTCGCCCGGATTGACGAACAGCGGCACCTGCACGGTGATCCCTGTCTCCAGCGTGGCCGGCTTCCGGGCGCCCGCCACGCGGTCGCCCTGGATGCCGGGCTCGGTCTCGGTGATGGAGAGCTCGACGGAGGCCGGCAGATCGACACCCACGATCTCGTTCCGGTACATCTGCAGGACGGCGGAGTCCCCCTCCTTGAGATACTTCGTGGCGTCACCCAGCGCTGCGTCGTCGACGTGCAGCTGGTCGTAGGTGGTGTTGTCCATGAACACGTACTGCTGGCCGTCGCGGTAGAGGTACTGCATTTCCCGCTTGTCGATGATCGCCTGTTCGAGCTTCTCGTCGGCGCGGTAGGTGCGGTCGAGCACCGCTCCGGTGCGCACGTTCTTGAGCTTCGTGCGCACGAATGCCCCGCCCTTGCCCGGCTTGACGTGCTGGAACTCGACGACGGTGACCAAGCCCTCGGGAAGGTCGAGGGCCATCCCATTCTTGAGGTCGTTGGTCGACACTTGAGCCATCAGACAACTAGATCCTTGGGTGCGTTGGTGAGCACGATGCAGCCGTCATCGGTCACCACGACGGTGTCCTCGATGCGCACTCCTCCGTGCTCGGCAAGATACACACCCGGCTCGACCGTGACGACGTGCCCGGTCGCCAAGACGTCCTCGGAGGTGGACGCCACGCGCGGCGCTTCGTGGATATCCAGGCCCACGCCGTGGCCCGTGCCGTGGATGAAGGCGTCGCCCCAGCCGGCATCGGCGATGACCGCCCGGCAGGTCTGGTCGACATCGCGGCCCCGTGCCCCGGCCTTGACGGCCGCCACACCCTCGCGCTGGCTCTCTTTCACCACGGCAACCATGCGCAGGGCGGTGTCGTCGGCCGGCTCGCCGACACACAGGGTTCGTGTCATGTCCGAGCAGTAGCCGTCGACGCGGGCGCCGAAGTCGATGACCACCAGCTCGCCGGGCTCCACCCGCCGCTCGGTGGGGCGGGCGTGGGGCTTGGCGCCGTTGGGGCCGGAGGCGACGATCGTTTCGAACGACGAGCCGTCGGCGCCGAGGCGGCGCATCTCGTAGTCGAGGCCCAACGCCACCTCGCGCTCGGTGACCCCTTGGCCGAGCAGGGGCAGGACCGCGGCCAGTGCCTCGTCGGCGATGCGGGCCGCCTCCGCCATGCGCTCGATCTCGCCCGCGTCCTTCACGCGGCGCAGGTCCTCGATCAGCCCCTCGGTGGCGACGAGCTCGGCCGACCCAAAGACGTTCGACGCCAGCCGCCGCTGCTGCGCCCACGTCACGGAGTCGGCCTCGAGCCCGAGGCGACCAATCCCTCGCGCGGCCGCGGCCAGAACGTCGTGCTGGCCGGCGAGCGTGGGCTGCACTTCGACCCGGGCGTTGACGCCGGCGGCCGCCAGCTGCTCGGCCGCTTGGTCTCGGTAGCGCCCGTCGGTGGTCAGAACCGACTCGTCCGGCAGCAACAAGAGCAGTCCGGCCGAGCCCGTGAACCCGGTGAGGTAGCGAACGTTCACCAGGTTGGTGACGAGGAGGGCGTCGCAGCCGGCGTCCGCCAATGAGGGCCAGAGCCGGCCGAGACGGGCGGCGACGTCAGACTGTTTCATTGCGACCCCAGAAGTCGGGCGACGGCGTCGACGGCCAGGACGTAGCCGTGGCCGCCGAGGCCGGCGATCAGCCCGTCGGAGACGGGCGCCACCACCGACGTGTGGCGCCACGACTCACGGGCGTTGGGATTGGAGAGATGGAGCTCGACGACCGGGCCGTCGAAGGTGGCAAGGGCGTCGCTCAGCGACCAGGCGTAATGGGTGAGCGCGGCAGCGTTGACCACGATCGCCGCGCACCGGCCGCGGGCGCGCTGGACCGCTTCGACGAGGTCGGCTTCGGCGTTGCTCTGCACGTGCTCGAGGTCGAGGCCGTTGCGCTCCGCCTCTTTGCGGGCCGCGGCCACGTGCTCGGCGAGCGTCGCGGTCCCGTAGATCTCCGGCTCCCGCTCGCCCAACAGGTTGAGGTTGGGGCCCGACAGCAGCAGCACGATCGGTCGTGTCACGCGCTCATCTCCTTCAGCGCCGCTTCCACATCGGCGACGGCGACGCCGGCCAGCGGTTCAACGCCGCGGGGACCGTCCAATACGAACGTCATGCCTCGCACCGCCTTCTTGTCGCGGGCCATCAGCTCGACGAGCTGCGCGGTGTCGGCGCCGGGCGGCAGGCTCATCGGCAGGTCGTAGCCGGCGACCACACGGCGGTGCTCTTCGACTCGCTCGTGGTTGATGCGGCCCAGGCGCTCGGCCAGGACGGCGGCGAACACCAGCCCGATGGCCACGGCCTCGCCATGGCGCAGGTCGTAGTGGCCGGCCGTCTCCAGGGCGTGGCCCAGGGTGTGGCCGTAGTTGAGGATTGCCCGGCGCCCGCCCTCCCGCTCGTCGCCCGCCACGACGTCAGCCTTGATGGCGACGCACTTGGCCACCCGCTCGTCGAGGTTGCAGTCGGCCAGGGCCTCGCCGCCGAGGAAGTGGTACTTGGCCATCTCCCCAAGGCCGCTCCGGTACTCGCGGGGCGGCAGCGTCTCCAGCACTTCGGTATCGCACAGGACGGCGGCCGGCTGCCAGAACGCGCCGACCAGGTTCTTGCCTTCGGGCAGATTCACGCCGGTCTTGCCGCCGATGGCGGCGTCGACCTGGCCGAGGAGCGTCGTGGGCACCGCCACCCACGGCACGCCCCGGTGGTATACGGCGGCCGCGAACCCGGCGGTGTCGGTGACAACGCCGCCCCCGACGGCGACGACGACGTCGCCGCGAGTCAGGCCCCATCCCGAGAACTGCCGGCACAGATCCTCGACCGTCTCCAGATCCTTGGCCGTCTCGCCGTCGCCCATCAGGAACGTGCGCTGCTCGACGCCGGCGTCGACCGCCACGCCGACGGCCTCCTGCGTGACGACGGCGGCGCGGGCCGCGCCGACCGGCAGCACGTCGAGCAGGCGGTGGCGGGCGCCGCGGCCGACGAGCACGTCGTAGGAACGGTCCCCGAGAGCGACAGGAACGGTGATCACGGCAGGGCCGCCACCACGCGGTCGACCACGTCGTCGAGGGTCAGCCCGTCGACGTCGACAACGACGTCGGCCACCTCGCTGTACATCGGCGCCCGGACTTTCGACAGCCGGGCCAGCTCCTCGGCGGGGTCCTTGCCGACGAGCAGCGGGCGGTCGGACCCGCCGCCGACACGAGACGCCAACGTGGCGTCGGTGGCACGCAGCCAGACGACCCGCTCCTGGCCCCGAAGGATGTCGCGGTTGTGGGACTCGGTCACGGCTCCCCCACCGATGGCCAGAACCGACGCGTGGGGGTTGGCGACGAATGACGTCAGGACCTTGGCCTCGAGGTCGCGGAACGCGGACTCGCCGCGCGTTTCGAAGATTCTGGCGATCGAGAGCCCCTCTTCGTCCTCGATCCACGCGTCGACGTCGAAGAAGGGCAGGTCGAGCTTCTCGGCCAGGCGCTTGCCCGCCGAGCTCTTGCCCGCACCCATCATCCCCACCAGCAGGATGTGCTCGGAACTACCCGAGGTGCGCGAGGTAGCCATCGCGGTTGCGCAGGAGCTCGTCGAGGGAGTCACCGCCGAACTTGCGGAGGGCTTCGCCGGCCAGGACGAGCGCCATCATGGTCTCGGCCACCACGCCCATGGCGGGAACGGCCGTGACGTCGGTGCGCTCCTTGAACGACACCGTCTCCTCCTTGGTGCGCACGTCGACGGTGCGAAGGACCGGGCGGTTGAGCGTCGAGAGCGGCTTCATCGCCACGCGGACGACGAGCACTTCGCCGTTGGAAATGCCGCCCTCGATCCCGCCGGCACGAGCGGACCCGCGCCGGTACCCCCGCTCGTCGGCGTCCCACACGATCTCGTCGTGGGCCTGCGAGCCCCGCCGGCTGGCGACGTCGAACCCTTCACCCAGCTCGATTGCCTTGACCGCCTGGATGCTCATCAGGGCCTGGGCCAGCATGCCGTCCAGCTTGCGATCCCAGTGGACATGGCTGCCGAGCCCGACGGGCACGCCGTAGGCGAGGACTTCGACGACGCCGCCCAGCGAGTCGCCCTCAGCCTGGGCGGCCTTGACCTCCTGGACCATGGCTTCCTCGGCGTCGCCGTCGAAGCAGCGCACCGGCGAGTCGTCGATGGTCTCCAGGTCTTCGGGCAGCGGCCGGCCCTCGGCCTTGCTGACGACCGGGCCCAGCTGGATCACGTGTGACAGGACCGCGACGTCGAGCTGCGCGAGGAGGGCCTTGGCCAGGGTGCCGGCCGCGACCCGGGCGGCCGTCTCCCGGGCCGACGCCCGCTCGAGCACGTCGCGGGCATCGTCGAAGCCGTACTTCTGCATGCCCACCAGGTCGGCGTGGCCGGGACGGGGCTTGGTCAGAGGCTTCTCGGTGCGGCCGGGGGCAGGAGACATCTCCTCCTCCCACTTCGGCCACTCGGTGTTGGCGATTTCGATGGCCACCGGCGATCCCAGCGTGCGGCCGTGGCGCACGCCGCCCAGGATCGTTACGTCGTCCCGCTCGAAGCGCATCCGCGGCCCTCGACCGAACCCCAGGCGTCGCCGGGCCAGCTCCTCCTGGATCTCCTCCATCGTGATCGGCAGCCCCGCGGGTAGCCCTTCGACCACGACGACCAGCGCGCGACCGTGCGACTCGCCAGCAGTCAGGAACCGGAGCACGCGCTCCAGCGTACCGACGCTCCCGAGGGGCCTTAGGGGTTGTTGATTTCCCGCACGTAGGTGATGTCGACCTTGTACCCCGTCACGGAGCTCGCCGAAGGCACGACCGCCGGTAGGAAATTCATCGAGAACAGGTTCGTGATCGACACGTTCCCGGCGTAGATCTGCCCGCCCACACCCGTATTGCTGTTGGAGAACGACGCGTTGCACGGGGTGAACACGAACACCTTGAGGCCGGAGAACGACGTGTTGTTCGACGTCGAGAAGTTGCCACCCGGGCACGCGGTTCCCGTCGGCATGATGAAGTACAACGAGTGCTGGGCGCCGTCACCGGACTGGAAGGTCGTCTTGTTCGCCATCGAGATACTGCCGTCGGTAACGATCGCCATGTCGGCCGAGAGGCTGATCGTCGTGTTGTTGGCGTACTGGAGCGAGCATGCTGGGCTGATTCGGTAGACGGTGCTGGTCGACACGCTGCTCACGGCACCGACTTGGCTGCAGGTCTTGTTCTGCACCGTGTAGCCGGCGGCCTGCCACGACGTCGAGTCAAAGGTGATGGTCGGCAGCGATTTGGCGGGCGGAGCCGCTTGGGGCGCGTTGGGGGTCTTGGTCCCGTCGATTGTCCCATTGCTGATCGTCGTGCCTGCAGTGGCGTTGTTCAGAATGTGCGCCGAGTTGCTCAGGCTGATCGACGACGTCGACGAGGTCACGTTGTGACCGGCGAGGCTGCTGTTGCTCATGCTCACCGAGCCGTTGGCCCAGACGTCCTTGGTCACCTGGCAGCTGTTCGACATGCTGATCGATCCCTGGGCGATCATCTGTCCGTGAATCGTCATGGAGTTGCCGCACGACCAGCTGCCATTCGTGTAGACGTCGGCGTCATCGCCGACGTCGCCGTGGACGGTCACGTTGTTCGCGGTCGTCGGCGATGAGTCCGAGAAGATGGCGCTGTCGAAGCCGCCGTAGACCGGCGTGAGGTTGATCAGGCTCTGCATCGTCCGCTTGGCGTTGGGGTTGGCGCCACCGGGCGACGGGCTCCCCGTCGAGGTGACCTGGGCCTTGGCTGGCATGACCAAGAGCCCGGGGTTCTGACAGGTCAAGGTGTTCCCGGCCGCGTCGTAGTACGTGATCGCGGCCGAGTACTGCTGATTGGGGGAGGTGGCCATCGTCCCTGTGACCGAGCACGGCAGCGACGCGGTCGGGGTCGTCTGCAAGGTGTAGTAGGCGGCGTTCACCCCGGCCTCCGCGCTGGCGACGACCT
>DASZJL010000163.1:0-13015 GCA_035948135.1 Acidimicrobiales bacterium
TCTACTACGACGGCACCAACGTCTACATCGGCCAGGCTGCCCACTGCTCCGGCACGGGCGGCAACACCGCGACCAACGGATGCACGTCGGGGACGTTGCCGGTCGGCACCCAGGTGCAAGTGACGGGAGCGTCGAACCCGGGCGTCATGGTCTACAACTCGTGGGCCACCATGCAGCGCCTCGGTGAGAAGGACGCCAACACGTGTGCGTACAACGACCTGGCGCTGGTCAAGCTCGACCCATCCGACGTGGCGAAGGTCAACCCGTCGGTGCCCCACTGGGGAGGCCCTGTCGGCCTCGACACCACCGGCACGACGCCGGGCGAGAACGTGTACAGCTACGGCAACTCCGAGCTGCGCAACGGCGTCTCCCAGACCAGCCCCAAGCAGGGCACGAGCCAGGGCGACACCGGCGCGGGCTGGAGCCACACGGTCATGACCTACAACCCGGGCATCCCCGGCGACTCGGGTAGCGGCTTCCTCGATGCCACCGGCAACGCCCTCGGCGTGCTGAGCACCATCAACGTCGGCGTTCCGACCGGGGTCACCAACGGCGTCGGCGACCTGGCCAAGGAGCTGACCTACCTGCACGCCAACGAAGCGTCGTTCGCGGGGGTCCAGCTGGTCAACGGGACCGATCCGTTCAGCGCCGGCGGGATCCCCGTGCTCGGCGGCGCGCTCGGTCTCTAAGTAGCACTACCCCGCCGCTACCCTGCCGCCCGTGTGCGGTCGCTTCGTCGCGGCGTCGACCCGGGACCTGCTGGTCGACTGGTTCGGCGTCGAGGAGGTCGACGGTGGAGGCGCCCTCCCGGCCAGCTACAACGTGGCGCCGACCGACGACGTGTACACCGTCGCCGACGACGCTGGCCGCCGTCGGCTCACGGTCACGCCCTGGGGGTTGGTCGCGGGCGACGGCGCTACGCCCTTGATCAACGCTCGGTCCGAGACGGTTACCGAGCGCCCGGTCTTTCGTGAGGCGTTCGAGCGCCGGCGGTGCCTGATCCCGGCCGACGGCTTCTACGAATGGGAGACCATGCCGGCCGGCGGCAAGCAGCCGTATCTCTTTGCCGCCGTCGACGGCGGCCCGGTGGGCTTCGCCGGCCTCTACGGGCGCCGCGGCACGTGCGCCATCGTCACCAGTGCTGCCGCGCCCCCCGTCGCCCGCCTGCACGAGCGCATGCCGGTGATCGTGGCTCGCGACCGTTGGGACGTGTGGCTGGATGCGGACGCCGACATGGACGAGGTGCGGTCACTGCTCGTGCCGCCGCCCGAGGCGCCGCTGGTGGCCCGACCGGTGAGCCCGCGCGTGAACGACGTGCACAACAACGACCCCACCTTGCTGGACCCGGTGGCGCCGCCCGCCGAGCCACTGCATCTCTTCTGAGCTCGCGAGTACGGTCGTCGCTATGGCGGGCGGCGACGGCGTCACCATCGAGGCCAGCGGCCACGAGCTCGTCATCAGCCATCCCGAGAAGGTCTTCTTCGACGAGCGGGCCGACACCAAGCTCGACCTCGTGCGCTTCTACCAGTCCGTCGAAGGCCCCCTCTTGGCGGCGATGGGCGGCCGGCCGGTCCTCATGCAGCGGTTCCCGAACGGCGCCTCAGGATCCTCGTTCTTCCAGAAGCGAGTTCCCGAGAGCAGACCCGACTGGCTGCAGACCGCGATCGTGTCGACACCGAACGGCACGACGTCGCGCGCCCTGGTGGCGGCCGACCTGGCGCACGTGCTGTGGGCTGTCAACATGGGCTGCCTGGGCTTCCACGTGTGGCCGAGCAAGGCCGACGACCCCGAACACGCCGACGAGCTGCGCATCGACCTCGACCCCACGCCCGGCGTCGACTTCCCGATGGTGCGCGAGGCCGCCCACGAGGTACACGCCCTTCTCGACGAGGTGGGCGTGGTGGGCATGCCAAAGACCACCGGCAATCGCGGCATCCACGTCTACGTGCGCCTGCTCCCCGAGTGGACCTCCTACGACGTGCGCGCCGCGGCCGTCGCCGTCGCACGCGAGCTTGAGCGGCGCCGCCCCGATCTGGTCACCGCCGCGTGGTGGAAGGAGGAGCGCGGCACGCGGGTCTTCGTCGACTTCAACCAGAACGCGCCGCACAAGACGGTGTTCGGTGCTTGGTCGGTGCGGGCCCGCCCCGGCGCCCAGGTCTCGACGCCGTTCGCATGGGACGACCTCGACGCCATCGAACCCGACGTGCTCACCATCGACACCGTGCCCGCGCGCGTGCGCGACAGCGGCGACCCGTGGGCGGTGATGACCGACCATCCCCAGTCGCTCGATCCACTGCTCGAGCTCCACGAACGCGACCGTGCCGACGGACTGCAGGACGCGCCGTGGCCGCCGGTGTACCCGAAGATGCCCGACGAGCCGCCCCGCGTGGCGCCCAGCAGGGCCCGCAAGACGCCCGACTGACCCAGGCTCGGGCGCCTGCCGCGCCTGGGGCGGGGAGGGTGCCGCAGGTACCCTCGCGCCCCAAATGTCCATGCTCGTCGACCTCGCGCGCGGCCGTCTGCGGATACCCCTCTTGTGGGTGCTGATCGTCGCCGTGCTGGGCAGCGGCGTCCTCTCATGGGCCGTGCGGCGGGACGCGGGTGCGAGCAGCGCCCACGCAGCCAGCAGTGGCGGCGTCCTCGTGCCCGTGGAGCCGAACGACTCGTCGACGCTCCCGGCCACCGCCGGCGCTCCCGGCACCGTCGGCACCACCGCGGCCGCCGGTACGACGTCGTCATCCGCCGGACAGGGCGGCCCGATCCGCGTGGCTGCCGCGCCGGGCGCCGTCACCGTCTCCTGGGACGCCTTCCAGACCCGGCCGGCGGTGCAGTCCTACGTCGTGCGCGCCACCGAGGAGGGCTCGGGCGCCCACGGCACGCTGATCGTGTGCGGCACGTGCACGAGCGCCACGTTCAGGGATCTCACCAACGGCAAGCGCTACACGTTCGTCGTCTTCGGCCAGACCGCGTCGGGCGTCACCACCTCGCTGCAGAGCCCGCCGGCCGTGCCGGGCAGCGATCTGTGCCCGCCCGGCCCGGCCTGCGTGGCGGTGGACGCGACCGCCCCGCGCGGCAGTGCGACGGGCGCGGCGCAGGGGTTCCTGCACGGCATCGACGGCTACACCGACCGCGCTCGCATCGCCCTCCTCCACCCGACGAACTGGCGGGGATCGCCGGGCAAGCAGTGGCACACGCTGGTCGACCCCTATGGCGTCGACACCACCGAGGTCATCAGCGACGACTGGCAGGTCGGGACCTTCGACAAGGACAAGGGCGGCGCGCCCGCGCCCTGGGACGACTGGAACGCCTACCGCACGTTCGTGAAGGACCTGGTGACGCGCGCCGCCAATGAGGGGTGGTCGCCGACGTACTGGGAGATCCTGAACGAGCCCGAGGCCGGGTTCAACTACCGCAGCGGGACGACGGCGACCTTTGACCAGATCCTGCAGACGTACCTGAACGGCTACCAGGCGATCAAAGAGGCCGACCCGCGCGCCAAGATCGTGGGCCCGAGCACGATGTTCACGGTCGAGCATCTGTCCAACCACCCCCAACTGATCGACATGACGACGTTGCTCGATTTCGCCAACGCCCACAACATGCACCTCGACGCCATCTCCTGGCACGAGACGGGCCCCGACCATCTCGCGCCCTTCGACCGTCTGCCCGACAGCCTCGTGAACCATGTCGACCGCATCCGCAACGAGCTGTTCCGGTGGCCGAACATCGGCAAGCCGAAGATCTTCATCAACGAGTACGGCACCGGTAACGCGCTCGGGCTGCCCGGCTGGCGCGTCGGCTATCTGGCGGGGCTCGAGAACGCGGGCGTCGACGCGGGCGACGCCAGCTGCTGGGCGCTCGACAACAACGATCCCGCCGGCTGTGCGAACCCGACGCTCGGCGGCCTGCTGGACAAGGACGAGAAGACGCCGCGCGCGTCGTACTGGGTGCAGCTGGCGTATGCCGACATGCGCGGTACGCGAGTGGACACCTCGAGCTCGCTGCCGTCACTCAGCGACTTCGCGGTGATCCAGGGTCAGGGCGGGCCGTGGCAGATCCTCCTCGGCCGCCACCAGAGCTGCACCTCGCCCACCAACTCCCTGTGCGACGAGCCCGCATCGGCGGTGCCCGCGCCCGTCGCGGTGTCGGTTGCGATCCGGATCGGCGGACCTGACCGCGCCCTCACCCTCGCCGTCCAGCGCATCCCCGACACCCCAGGGACGATGCCCGACGCCCCGCCCACGTCGTCACAGCAGGTCGTCGTCAGGAGCGGTGTCGTCCGCTTCGCCACCCCGCCGTTCGCCGACGGCGAGGCCTACGTGCTGCGCCTGGGCTGACCCGCCGGCCGCTGCGTCACATCAGCGGTCAACGGAGGACGCCCGTGTGGCCCAACGAATAGCGGCCGGGCTGGGGGTAGACGCACAGCCCGTGCGGGCCACGGCCGACGGGGACGCGGGCGAGGACCGCGCCCGTCGCGGTGTCGATGGCGTACACGACCGAGTTGTAACGGCCGGAGAGCCACAGGACCTTGCCGTCGCTCGATACGCCGCCCATGTCCGGGCTGCCGCCACCCGGGATGTGCCACGTCGTCGAGACGGCGCGCGTGGCGAAGTCGACGACGGAGATCGAACCCTCGCGCCGGTTGGACACGTACATGAACTTCGAGTCCCGGCTCACGTAAAGGCCGTGGGCGCCCCGGCCGGTCGGTAGGAACCCGATGTCCTTGAAGGTCTCGCCGTCGACCATGAAGACGCCGCCCGCCACCTGGTCGGCGACGTAGAACACCTTGCCGTCCGGCGACACCTTGACGTCCTGCGGCATGCCGCCGTTCTTGAGCAGGAGCCGACCCATGACCGCCTGGTTGGCGACGTCGACCTTGAGCACGGCGCCGGCGAACTCGCAGCTGGCGATCAGGTACCGGCCGTCGGCCGAGAAGTCCATGTGGTCGACGCCCTTGCACGGCACAGGCAGCGAGCGCTCGAGGTGCATGGTGTGGGCGTCGCGGAAGTCGAGCCGCTGCAGCCGCTCGGCCACAACGATGGCGAACCGACCGTCGGGCGTGAAGTACATGTTGTACGGGTCTTCGACCGGGATCGGCGCGCTGGGCTTGCCCGTGCGGGGGTCGATCGGGGTGAGCGTGTTGCCGAGGTCGTTCGTGGCGTAGAGGGTCTTGAGGTCGTAGGAAGGCACGACGTGCTGGGGCTGGCGGCCCACGGGAAAGTGGTCGACGATCTTGAAGGTGTTGGGGTCGATGACATCGACCGTGTTGCTCTCCGAGTTCGGCACGTACACACGGTTGGGGAAGTCCTTGACCTCGGTGCTGAGCTGGCCCGGCCGGTCGGCGGCATAGATGTCATGCGGCTCGAGGAGCGGTGGCATCCCCGGCAGGGTCGAGCCGGGGGCCGCTGTCGTGGCGACCGCCGCCGTGGGCGGGCTTGTCGTCGTCCGGCTGGCGCTGGCCTTGCGGCTACTGCCTCCGCCCGAGCATGCGGCGGCGACCACGGCGATGGCGGCGGCGAGCGCCGCGAGCCTGCGCACTACGCGAGCGCCCGGTGGCCGGCGGCGACGTGGCCGCCCGCGACGACCTGGCGCAGTCGCCGCACGGACACGACTACGAGGGCGACGAGGACCGCGCCCTCGACGAGAGGCACGACGTGGGTCGCGACCGTTCCGACGACGTCGTGGAAGACGACGGATCGCACGCCCGGGCGGTCGACGTAGACGAGCACGAGGAGGCTTGCTTGCAACTGGGCGAGCAGGGCGAGCCGGGAGCGCCACGCCAGAGCGAGGACCGGGAGCGCCCAGCCTGCGTACCACGGCAGGACGTAGGCGGCGACGAGGAGGTAGATCACGACCGCCCCGCCCGCGGCCACCGCGGGATCGACGTCGCGCAGTCGAGAGCCCACGACGACGACGGCGACCACGGCAAGGACGGCGCCGATGAAAAGGACGGGCGCGGGAGCCACGCGTGTCCCGAACAGCGTGCGCTCGAACCAGGAGAGGGGAAAGCTCCAGAGCGACGCCTTGCTGCGCCAGCCCGACACGGCCTGGAGCGGCGCCAACGCCGCCGTGCCGCCGGCCACCGCGTATCCCGTCACCGTCACGGCCGCCGTCGCCAGTGCCGCCCGCACGCCTGATCCCCGGCCGAGACTGACGAGGAGCCACGCCACGACCGCGGCGGCCGGCAAGAGCGCCGGCAGCTTGATCAGGGCGGCGACGCCCAAGAGTGCGCCCGCACTCGTGGCGCGGCCGTCGCGGGCGGCCAGCACCGCGGCGAGGATGGCCACCCCGACGAGCAGGTCGTTGTGCCCGCCCCCCACGATGGCAATCACGACCGGGTTCAGTCCGATGAAGGCGAGGACACCGGGATCGGCGCCGCGGCGGGCCAGCAGAAACAGCGCCAGCATCACGGCCAAGGCCGAGAGCAACTGGAAGAACAGACGCTGGGCGAGCGGTGAGTCACCGGCGGCCGCCATGCCGGCCGCCGAGAGACCCGTGAATGCGGGGCCGTAGACGCTCGGCGTGTGATGCCACGGAGGTGCCACGCGGGCGAGCGCCGGATCCGAGGGGTAGTCGGCGGGGACGTGCGTATACGGACTGGCGTGGTGCACGCTGACGATGCGCCCGTACATGACGTGGGCCCAGATGTCCTGGGATGACGTGGGCGGGGCGACGACCGCGACAAGCAACAGGGCGGCCGACACGCCGAGGACGAGCTTGCGAGTCAGGAATGGCGTGCGCCGCTGACAGAACATGACGACGCCGAACGCGATGAGGGCGACGGCAAGCAGCGGGAGTTGCAGCGGTGCGTGGGCGACAGCTCCCAACGGGATCGCGACCGCGGTCGAGACGGCGGTCGTCAATACCGCGATGCGTCCCAGCACGTCGTACCGTCTACCCAACCTCACGTCGCCAGGCAACGTACCGGCCGAGCGCCTGTGGTCATCGGCAGCACCGCCACTATGTTGACGCGACCGCACGGCGAGCCCCCAATGAACCTTCTCGACCCCAACCACCTCATCAATTCCTACGGGACGCTGGGGATCTTCGCCATCATCTTCGCCGAGTCGGGGCTGTTCTTCGGGTTTTTCCTGCCGGGCGACTCGCTGCTCGTTACCGCCGGGATCCTGGCGGCCACCCACGAGGCGTCCAAGGTCCACCTCAACCTGGCCGCCCTCCTCATCGGGATCCCCATCGCCGCCATCCTCGGCGACCAGGTTGGGTACTGGTTCGGCGACAAGGTCGGGCCGTCGTTGTTCAAACGGCCGGAGTCCCGGTTCTTCAAACCCGCGTACCTGCAACGGGCGAACGACTACCTCGAGCACCGCGGTGCTCGCATGATCGTGCTGGCTCGATTCATCCCCGCGGTTCGCACGTTCACGCCGATCGCGGCGGGCGCGAGCGGCATGCGCTACCGGGTGTTCGTACCGTTCAACGTCCTCGGCGGCGTCCTGTGGGGTGTCGGCGTCACCCTGGCCGGCTACACGCTCGGATCGCGTGTGAAGCATCTCGACCACTACCTCGTGCCGATCATCCTCGTTGTCGTCGGCGTGTCGCTCATCCCCGTCGCCCTGGAGTTGCGAAGGGCATCGAAGGGCTCGAAGGGTTCGGCGCGTGGATGACGCCGAGAAGGCTCGGCGCGTCGAGCGCCGTCGTCAGGTCGTGCACCTCATCAAGGCGATGCACGCCAACGACAGCATGGCCATCGACAACCTCATGACAGCGCTCGTCGCCGACGACGACCGTCAGAAAGTGATCGGGGCCCTCGCGGTCGCCGGCTCGACGCTGGCCGACAGTCTGGCCAAGGTCGCCAAGCGTCCAATCGACGACGTCTTCGCGGAGCTGGAAAAGGGCCTGACCGAAGCGCCGGTCGAGGACTAGCCGACCAGCTCGTAGTCGTCGAGCTTGGGGCGGGACATCTCCTCGCGGAAGCGGTCGAAGCTCCAAGGCCACACGGCGGGGATCCCGCGGTCGTCGAGGTACCAGCTGCGACAGCCCGTCACCCACACCGTGTTCTTGGCCGCCTCCACCCGATCGGCTTCGAACTGCTCGGCCGCCTGCCGCTTCGCGCTCACCTCCCGCCACCGCCCGTCGGCCAGGCCCTCGATGAGCTGCATGACGTAGCCGAACTGCAGCTCGGCCACGTCGATGAGCGAGAAGTTGCCGACCGGACCGTTGGGGCCGTTGAGCATGAACAGGTTGGGGAACTCGGGGATGGACACCGAGAGGTAGGCCGACGGACGCTTGGCCCACACCGCGTCGAGGGACACGCCATCGCGCCCGAGAACCTCGATGGGCCGCAGGAACCGGTCGACTCGAAAGCCGGTGGCCAGAGCGAGCACGTCGAGCTCGTGCAGGCGGCCGTCGACGGTGCGAACACCGCCCTCCTCGACCCGGTCGATGCCCGCGGTTACCAGGTGGGCGTTGGGCCGCTGGATGGCGTCGTAGAAGTTGGGCGAGATCACCAGGCGCTTGCACGCGGCCCGGTAGTTGGGCCGCAGTCGCTCCCGCAGCTCGGGGTCGGCGACGCTGTTCTCCAGATTGGCCTGGCACATCGCCTCCAGGGCCTTCATCTGCGGCGAGTCCTTGTCGACAACGGCGTTGGCGAAGCCCTCGGTGAACGTCTTGGAGAGCTGCGCGCGCAGGGCTCGCATCTCCAACGGATCGTCGCGGTAGCGGGCCCGGTCGTCGTCGGTGATGGGGCTGTTGGGCACCGGGAGGATCCACTGGGCGGTGCGCTGGAACAGGTGGAGCTCGGCCACGGTCTCGACGACGGCGCCGACGATCTGCACGGCGCTGGACCCAGTGCCGACCACGCCGAGCCGCGCTCCTTCCAGTGACACGCTGTGGTCCCAGCGCGCGGTGTGGAACACGGCGCCCCCGAAGTCGTCCAGGCCCTCGATGTCGGGGTAGCGGGGATGATGGAGCACGCCCGTCGCGGCGATGACGACGTCGGCCTCGTCGCGGCCGTCGTCGGCGGTCTCCACCGCCCAGCGGCCATCGGGCAGGAACTCGAGGCGCGTGACCTCGGTGCCGTAGCGGATGCGGCGGTCGACGCCGAAGCGCTGGGCGACGTCCTCGAGGTACCGATGGATCTCGGTCCCCGGCGAGAAGGTGTACGACCACTCGGCGTTCGGCGCGAAGGAGTAGCTGTAGAGATGTGACGGCACGTCGCACGCCACACCCGGGTAGGTGTTCTCTCGCCAGGTGCCGCCGAGGCGAGCGGCCTTCTCGTAGACGACGACGTCGTCGAACCCGGCCTCGGCCAGCCTCACGGCGCTGAGGATGCCGGCCATGCCGGCGCCGACCACGACGAATCGGGGGGCATGCGCTGTCGTCACGGCATGACGACGCCGTGGACCGGCGGGGCGTCGCCCTCGCCGGCCATCGACCGCACGAGGTCCTCGGCGTCGTCGAGCGGCGCACAGCGGCGGGGCAGGTCTTCAAACGGATACTTGCGGCGGGCGAGCAGGTCGAGCGCGGCGCGGTAGGCGGGGGCGTCGACCCCGAGGGCGCCGAGAATGCGCAGCTCCTTGAAGACGATGAGGTCGGGCCAGAACCCAGGAGTGTCGGCCGACCCCCGAGTCCCGGCGAGGACGATGGTGCCGCCGGCGCGGGCGATGGCGATGGCCTGGCCCAGGGCCGCAGGCGCCTTGGCGGTCACGTCGACGACGACGTCGGCGCCGTGCCCCGCGGCCTTACGCAGCGCTGCCACCGGGTCCGTGGTGCTGACGTCGACCGCGAGGTCGGCCCCGAAGTCCTGCGCGAGGGCCAGGCGCTCCTCGTCGTGGGGTTCCACGCCGGTGATCATGACGAACGCGGCGCCCGCCTCCTTTGCCGCCGCGCACGCCGACAGGCCGCGGACGCCGGGCCCGAGCACGGCGACCACGTCACCGGGCTTGGTGCCGGGCACCGTGACCCCCCAACGGATGCCGGCGCCCAGCGGGTTGAACAGCGTGGCCACGGCGGGGTCGAGGTCGGGCGGCACCGGCAGCAGCACGCTGTCGGGCGCCAGGTACTGGTGGGTGGCGTACCCACCCCACAGCCCGGGCGCCTTGTCGACAGAGATCAGGCCGTACATGTCGCCGAGGCCGTGGCGCCGGCAGAGGCGGTAGTCACCCCGCACGCACTTCTCGCACTCGCCGCAACACTGCATGACCTCGAGGGCGACGCGGTCGCCGGTCTGCACGCCCCAGCGCTCGGCGGCCTTCGGCCCGACGGCCTCGATGACGCCGACCGACTCGTGGCCGGGCACGAACGCGAACCCGGCGGGGAGCGTTCCGGTGTAGAGCTCGTGGTCGGTGCCGCAGAGGCCACACGCTTCGATGCGCAGAAGCCCGTCGTCCTCACCGACCTCGGGCAACGGCAACTCGCGCGCAACCAGCGTGCGCGGTGCCTCCAGCACGAGGGCCCGCGCCGTTGACCGACTCATCGGTGCACAACCTAAAGCGTCCGCGCGCGACTTACGCCGGCTGTTCGTGGATGGCGACGAGGGCCGGCGAGCGGGCCAACGAGACGACGCCCCACACCATGACGCCGAGGCTGAGCACGAGCACCACGAGGAGCGGCCCGTGGGCGGCGACGGTCTCGTCGAGAAGAGTCAGGCCCACCACGATGCTCAGGACGGGGTTCGTGACGGTCAGGGTGGGCAGCGACCACTCGATGTCGCCCGCCTGGAAGGCGCTCTGCATCAGCAGCAGCCCACCGATGCCGAAGACGGCGACGGCGTACGTCTCCCAACTGGCGAAGCCCGCGGCGATGCCGTCGCTGAAACGAGTGGCGGCCGCCTTGGTGACGACCGCGTTGAGCCCGAGGATGAGTCCCGCGGCGAGCGCGAGCGTGACGGCACGGCCGGGCCCGGCCATGCGCACCCCGACGGCGAGGAGCACGCCGGACACCACCAACGTCAGCGTGAACAGCACCACCCATCCCGCCGCGTCGGGCGTCGAGCGCCCTGTCGCCGGGTCGGCGATGACCAGCGCGACGGCCAGGCCGGCGATGGTCGCGGCAGCCCCAATCCAGTCGGCCCGGCGCAGCGGCTTGCCCGAGACGCGGGCCGCGAGCGGGAGCGCGAGCAGCAAACCAACGGGGGTGATCGCCTGCACGAGCGACAGCGAACCCATCTCGAGCGCGGTCGCGAGAAGTGCGAAGCCGGCGATCTGGGCACCGATGCCCGCCAGCCACGCCGGCTGCCTCGCCAGGTACACCAGGAGCGACGGCCTGAGTGCGTGGTCGGCAGGGGCGGCCCGGGCTTGGGTATGCATCAGCACCGAGGACGAGCCGAAGAAGGCCGCCGCCGCCAACGCCAGGACCACCACCACGAGGGTGGGTCTAACACGCCGCCGTCAGGCGGGCCGTTGCATCCCTTCGATGACCGTCGGGGAGACCTCGCGAGCCGCGAGCTCGAGGGCGTCGGTGACCACGCGGGCGTGGGCGGCGAGGCGCTGGAGCATGGCGCGTGCCGTGCCCCCGTCCGACGACAGCGCGTCCCAGCTGCTCAAGAGCGTCTCCGCATTGGCAACGACGACCGCCATCGAGTTCAGAAGCCCGAGAATGACGACCGGCTCGAGGGCGATGCCGTCCGCCTGACCAGCGATGCCGTCCACCTGTCCAATCGCCATGGCCGCTTTGTTCCCTCCACCGGAGTCTTCCAACCCCGGGTCCGATTCCCCGTCAGTCCAGAGCCCTAACGCGTCCGCACCCCGGCCAGGCTCAGGGCGCAACGCACGCACAGGGCCTCAGCCGCCGTCCCAAATGGGAAGACCACGCAGTCCGGGCAGAAGAAGGAGCGGCAACGGCCACAGGTCTCCGACGCCGGTTCCAAGACGTGCCTCGCACAGTGGCTCGGATCGGCCTGATTCCCACGGTGGGCTCGCAGCGACCTCCGCCTCAGTGTGACCTGCACGACGGCCATGGTGGCGGGGGTTTGTTGCCGGCACAAGGGTCAAACGTGTGTATCCCTCGCCCGGTCGATGCGTGTCCATGGCCCGCGCCGCACCGAGGCGGGTCAGAGGCCGTTGGCCCAGGTGACCTTCTGCGGCGGCACCGCCGGGTTCCCGACGTCGATCTGGATGTCCTCGTGCGAGCCGAGGGCGATCGCCGCCGGGTCGCCCTGGTAGGGGCGACCGTCGACGAAGACGGTGAGGGGGCCGGTGGCGGAGCCGACGCTCGTAGCAGTGAGCGGCTGCCCCCACACGGCGAAGAACTGGCCCAGGGTGTAGGCGCGCACCGACGGCGACTCGACGTGGATGACGCCGTCCTGGGCGTGCGCGTGGAGCCAGTAGTAACAGGTCGTCGCCTGGAAGAACGCGCCGTTCGGCGTCTGCTGCGCCACCGGCTGCACGATGCCGATGCCACCGGGGATCGGTCGCAGCACGCCGTTGACGTAGACGGTGAGGTGAGAGTGGATGTGGTAGGCGACCTGCTCGCTCGCCTGGCACTGGACGCCGTCGACGGTCGCGCCCCCGGCGGGCGTCGCCCCCGGCGCCAGGACCTCGCCCTCCTGGAGGGGGATGCCCTCGGGGCCCAGCGGTCCGCTCACCGCGGCCGTGGCGACGTCGGTGTGGGCCGCTGTGGCCGTCTTCGTCGACTTCGATGATGACTTCGACCCCCCGCCCCCCTGCGCCAGCACGAAGGCGGCGACGACCGCAGCCAGCAGGGCAAAGCCAATGAGCCCACGCCGGAGCCGTCGGCGCTGCTCCTGGCGAGCACGGGCCTGGGCGGCGCGGCGCGCACTCGTCTGCTTACGGTTCTGGGTCCCAGCCACGACCCTCACTCAAGCGCAGCCCGGCGTCCTACCGAAGTCGGGAACGACTACAACAGGGTGCGTGTTGAAACGTGCAGACCACGAAAGAGGGAGCACCACGATGGCCAACCAGCCCGAGACCGCGATCCTCGCCGGGGGCTGCTTCTGGGGAATGCAGGACCTCATCCGCAAGATGCCGGGGGTCATCTCGACCCGGGTCGGCTACAGCGGCGGCGACGTCCCGAACGCCACCTACCGGAAGCACGGCAC
>DASZJL010000164.1:0-11568 GCA_035948135.1 Acidimicrobiales bacterium
CGAACCGCTGCCCGGACCGCTCGTTGAACGCCCGCCAGATGAGCACGGCGTTGGCCTGGCCGGACGCGACGGCCGCTGCCGCGTGTTGAACGGTGGCGCACGCTCCGCCGCCGCCACCACGGGTCCGCGAGCTGAACCGAAGCTGCGGGATACCCAGGTTGGCCATCATCCTGGGCTCCTCGTTCTTGTCGAGTTGGAACGTCACCGACCCGTCGATGTCCGCAGGCGTCAGGCCGGCGTCGGCGATCGCGGCGCGTGACGCCTCCACGGCCAGTTGGAGTGGGCTGCGCCTGGAGTCCTTGGAGAACTCCGTCTGCCCGATGCCGGCGATGACGGCGTCCATCACGCACGCGGCCGGAACTGCGGGAGCCTCACGCCGTCGACGTCGTCGAAGAAGATCTCGACTGGGATGTCGTTCCTGACCTCGGTCCAGGGAAGGTCCTGCAGGTTGGACACCAGCCTGACGCCCTCTTCGAGGTCGACGAGAACAACGACTCGGGGGTCACCGTCCGGCTCGGTCGGATGGTGCGACAGCACCCACGCGTACACGGTGCCGCGGCCGGACGCCTCGACCGCCTCCCACTCGAGCGAGAGGCACTCGGGGCACATCGGCCCCGGCGGGTGCCGGAGGGCCGAGCAGCCGCTGCACCGTTGGAGCAGCAGCCGGCCGTCGCGCACACCGTCCCAGAAGAACCGACTGTCTTCGTCGGTGACCGGTTGCCTCACCAAAGGCATTTCGTTAATCTACCAATGGTATTGGGTAATCGACAAGTATCCCGCGTTGGCCTCGCCCTCTTCGGCGTGATGGCGCTCGTGTGCTCGGCGTGCGGGTCGATGCTCTCGCATCGACAGCTCGTCGCGGCCGACCGCCGCGGCGCCGGGGGCGACTCGAGCGGAGCGAGCTCCGGCTTTGGCCTCGGCTCGGCGGCCGCGGCGGACGGGGCCGGAGCCGGTGGCGTCGCAGGTGGCGCGGGCAGCGCGGCCCCGGGAGGTTCTGCGAGCGGGACGGGATCGGCCGGCGCCACGGGGGCGGGCACAGGTAGCGGTACGGCCGCGGTGCCCGCGGGGGGCAACGGTGGCGCGACCGATGTCGGCGTCACCGCCACTTCGATCTCACTCGGGACGGTGGTCACCCTCACCGGGCCGGTCCCCGGACTGTTCCGTGGCGCAGCGCTCGGCGTGCAGGCGTGCGTCGCCCGGGTCAACAGCGAGGGCGGCATCTTCGGACGCAAGCTCAATGACGTCGTCGCCGACGACCAGTTCAACCAGAACCAGAACCGGGCCCAGACCGCGCAGCTGGCCCCCAAGGTGTTTGCGTTCACCGGTTCGTTCTCGGTCTACGACGGGGGGATGGCCGACACGCTCAAGGCCCAGAACGTGCCCGACATTGGGGAGGCCCTTCCCGGGCCGCGCGCCGATCTGACCCAGCACTTCGACCCCCAGCCGAATCCACCGGGATGGATCACGGGCCCGTTCGCCTGGCTGAAGGCGAAGTACCCCGATGCGGTCGGGGCCGTTGGCAACATCACGAGCGATGTCCCGTCCGCCCTCACCGAGTGGAAGGCGGCCAAGCAGGCCATGCTCTCGCAGGGCTACAAGGTGTCCTACGAGGGCACGTACGAGGCGGGCCAGACCGACTTCACGGCCGACGTCCTGCGCATGAAGTCGGCCGGCGTCAAGTTCCTCTACATCGTCGGCGACCAAGCGACCTACGAGCGGTTCCTTCAGGGAGCGCATCAGCAGGGTTGGAAGCCCGAGGTCGTCAACCTGATCTCGAACGCCTACGACCCGACGTTCATCGCCGCCGCGGGCGCCGACATCGCCGAGGGCGTGATCGTGAGCAGCCAACTCGCCCTGTATGACGGCGAGGACGCCGGCTCCATCCCCGAGATCAACACGATGCTCGGCTGGTTCGACCGCATCCAACGGGGCTACAAGCCCGACGTCTTCGCCCTCTACGGCTGGCTCTCATGCGAGATGTTCACCGACGCGGCGAAGGTCGTCGGGCCCCGGCTCACGCGCCCGGCGCTGCTCGCCCAGATGGCCAAGCTCACCCGCTATGACGGCAACGGGATCGTCGGTGTCGGCAACCCCGCCCAGAAGGTCCCGACCACCTGCTACCTCGTGTACCAGGTCAGGGGTGGGAAGTGGGTACGACTCGATCCCGCGCAAGGCTTCCGTTGCGACGGGCAGTACCTCTACCTCAAGTGACGGACCTCCTCGCCTACAGCGTCGTCGGGCTTGTCGTGGGAAGCATCTACGCGGTGGCGGCGTCGGGCCTGGTCGTCACCTACACAACCTCCGGGATCTTCAACTTCGCCCACGGCGCCATCGGCATGGTGATCGCCTTCGCCTACTGGCAGCTGCGGGTCGGGTGGCACTGGCCGGCGCCGCTCGCCCTACTGGTCGCCTTGGGTGTGCTGGCGCCGGCCATGGGTGCCCTCATCGAACGGCTGATGGTTCGCCCCCTGCGCGGCGCGTCAGTCGGCGTGACGCTGGTCGTCACGCTCGGCCTCCTGCTCGCCCTCCTGTACGGATCCTTCGAGATCTGGAAGCCCTCGGAGCCGCGTGTCGACCCCAAGTTCTTCGGCGACGGCGGGATGCGGATCCTCGGTGTGCAGGTGACCTGGCACCAGATGATCGTGGTCGCCACCGCGGGCGCCGTGGCCCTGCTTCTCCGCACGCTGTTCCACCGCACCCGCATCGGCGTGGCCATGCGCGCTCAGGTCGACGACGCCGAATTGACGGCGCTCAACGCCGTCGAGCCGGACCGCGTGTCGATGTTGAGCTGGGCGCTGGGCGCCGTGCTGGCCGGCGTGGCGGGCATCCTGATCGCCCCGCTGGTCAACCTCGACGCCCTCACGCTGACTCTGCTCGTGATCAACGCCTACGCGGCCGCCGTCGTCGGGCGCCTCAAGAGCCTGCCGTTGACGTTCGCGGGGGCGATCGGCCTGGGTCTGCTGGTGAGCTACAGCACCGGGTACTTCCCGCAGTCCGACGTGCTCAACCGCGTGCAGCAGGGGCTGCCGACCATCTTCCTGCTGATCGCCCTGCTGGCGCTGCCGAGCATCCGGCTGCGTACGCCCCGGCTCATCGGCAGCGGCGGCGGCCGGGTGCCCAGGTTTGGCGTTTCAGTTGCCGGTGGCGCGGCGCTCGTTGGCGCGGCCACGCTCGCGGCCGCCTCCCTATCGGTTCCCAACCTCATCACCGCCGGCGATCTCCTCGCCTACGGGGTGATCCTGCTGTCGCTTGTCCTGCTCACCGGCTACGGCGGCCAGGTGTCGATCTGCCAGCTCACGTTCGCGGGAGTGGGCGCCTTCGTCGTGGCCAAGCTGGGCGCCACACCCTTCGGCTTCGGGGCCGCCATCGTGTGCGCCGCTCTGTTGGGTGCGCTCGTGGCCCTGCCCGCCATCCGTCTGCAAGGGCTCTACCTGGCGCTCGCCACACTGGCCTTCGCGCGCTTCGTCGACCTGATCTTCTTCAACGATCCCAAGGTCTTCGGCGCCGGCGGCAGCCTCAAGGTCGGGCGCTTCCACGTCGGGGCGCTGGCCGTGCGCGGCGAGCGGGCCGAGTTCGTCTTCCTGGCCGTGGCGTTCGCGTTGGTGGCGGTGGGCGTGTTGGCTATTCGGCGCGGCTTCTTCGGGCGCCAACTGGCGGCCATGGGAGACAGCCCGGCGGCGTGCAGCACGCTCGGCATGGACCTCACGCGTACCAAGCTCGTGGTGTTCGCAGTCTCGGCCGGGATCGCAGGCTTCGGCGGCGCGCTGCTGGGAGGACTCCACACCGCGGTGAGCGCCAGCGACTTCGTGATGCTCCAGAGCCTGAGCTTGCTGCTGATCGTGACCCTGGGCGGCGTGGCCAGCGTGGTCGGTGCGCTGCTCGGCGGTGTGTTCTTCGCCGGCAGCCACCTCCTCCTCCAACACCACGGGAACCTCTCCAACCTCGTCTACGCGGCACCCGGCGTCGGGGTCATCGTCCTGGCTCGGTATCCAGGTGGTGCCGTGAGTCAGGCACGGGATGCGGTGGAGCGCTGGCGCGCCCGCAGGGACGTGACGTCGTCGGCCGCCCGTCGTGGAGCCGACGTCGCCGAGGTGGCGGAGGTAGCCGCGTGACCGCCCCGACGCCCGCCGTCGAGCTGCGCGGAGTCCGGGCCGGCTACGGGCGCATCGAGGTGCTGCACGGCGTTGACCTCGTCGTCCCGCCCGGTGGGATCTTCGCCCTCCTGGGTCCCAACGGCGCCGGCAAGACAACGACCCTGAAGGTCCTCAGCGGGCGAGTAGCGGCGAGGACTGGGTGCGTGCACGTGGGCGGCTTCCACGTCAACGGTGCCCGACCCGCCGCCATCGCCAAGGCTGGCGTGTGCAGCATCCCCGAGGGACGGGGCGTCTTCCCGAACCTCACAGTGGCCGAGAACCTGCTGATGATGAGCTACCGCGGCCAGCCGGCCGACGCGATCGAAGAGACGGCATACGCCCGTTTTCCCATCCTCGGCCGCCGCCGGGCCCAGCTGGCCGGCACCCTGTCGGGTGGGGAGCAGCAGATGCTGGCCATGGCCCGGGCGTTGACCACAGAGCCGAACGTCCTGCTCCTCGACGAGATCTCCCTCGGCCTTGCCCCGAAGATCGTGGCCGAGCTCTACGAGATCGTCGCCCAGCTGGCCTCCTCCGGCATCGCCATCCTCGTCGTCGAGCAGTTCGCGCGCATGGCCCTGGCCGTGGCCGAGTACGCCGCCGTCATGGTGCAGGGCACCATCGAGATCGTCGGCGAGCCGGCCGACGTGGTCGACGCCGTGTCGGGCGCCTACTTGGGGGTCGCATGAGGGCGCGGATCAGACGCGTGTTTTGCAGCTCGATCGCGGTCGGCTTGTTGCTGGCCGCGGTCGGAGTGGCCGCCGGCACTTCGCTCGCCCGCGCCGGTACCGCCATCGGCTCGTGGCGCCTCGCGGCCGGCGCACAAGGGTTCCAGACCTCGGCCTTCGGACAAGCCGAGGGAGACGTGCCGCAATCGCAGACCACCTTCGAGACCGGCCCCGTCGGCTACGCCCTCTCGGCCATCGCCTGGCCCGGCGCCCTGGGGGCCAACGCCGGCGACCTCGCGGTGGTGCTCACCCAAGGCAAGATTCCTCCAGGCAACGAGGGCACACTCCGGACCCTCAACGATCCGGTGCGGGCCGAGGCTCGCAGCGCCGGTCCCACCGATGCCTCCTACACCCAGGTTCCCGGGGTGACGATGTCCTCGCACGTCGACGGCAACGGCGCCACCTCGGTCGCATCACTGCAGGGCGCCGACGTCCCAACGAGCGCCACGTTCGGCAACATCACGACCAAGACCGCGACTGCAGTCGACGGCACCACAGCGTCCTCGACGGCCGATTCGAAGTTGAGCCACCTGTCGTTCGCGGGTGGCGTCGTTACGATCGACTCGCTGACGAGCAACGCCACCGCGACATCGAACGGCGTCACGGGCGGGGGCACGGCCACAACACTGGCCGATGGGGTGAAGGTCGCAGGTCAGCCGGCGACGCTCGACGAGACTGGGTTGCACGTCGGATCGTCCGGCACGCCGATCAACGCCGCCGCCAACCAGATCGCCCAGCAGGCGCTTTCCCAGGCCGGGTTCCGCGTGGTCGTCACCAAGCCCGCGGTGAAGTTGTCGGGGCCGACCGCCGAGGTCATGTCCGGGGCCATCGTGGTGCTGTGGTCGCAACAAGGGAACACCGTCGCCTTCACGTTCGGCGCCGCGACGGCGGCGGCTGACGCCCAGCCCGGCTTCGACAATGCCGCGGCCGTGGGCAGTACCGACACGGGAGGCTCCGTGCTGGCTGCGAATGGGGCTGCATCGGCGCTGCCGTCGTCTGCCGCCGGCGCTGCAACCCCGACTCTGGCCGGTGGCTCCGGCACGCCGCTGGGCGTGGGCCCGGCCGGGTCGACGGGGCGGCCGACGGCGTCGCTCAGCAAGGGAGATCTGGCCGCCGCCGACTTCGGCGCCGGCAATCCCGCGTGGCTGGTGGTGGTCGGGCTGCTCGCAGCCGCCGCTGTCGCGGCGCGCCTGCGCCGGCTGCCCGACGACGTCGGCGTGATGACAGATGAGCCGTGTGACGGAGGGAGCTGACGTGGCGACCATTGAAGAAGCTGCAGTTGCCGGCTCTGTCGATCGTCCCGATGCGCAGGCCCGGCTCCGCAGCGCGGCCCGTGGCCTGGCCCGCCGTCCCAGTGGCTCCCAGGTCGAGCGATCGCTGCTGCTCATCGGGGCCGTATCTGTTCCCCTCGGCCTGGTGCTCATCCTGCTCGGCTACTGGGGCGCCGCCCACGTCAGCCGCGTCATCCAGCAGATCCCCTATGCGTTGTCGGGCGGCCTCCTCGGCTTGGGCCTCGTCCTGGCCGGCGGTTTCGCGTTCTTCGGTTGCTGGCTAGCGCGCGTCCAGCGCGATCAGCATCGCCTCGCCGACCGCGTCGAGCACCAGACGCTTGTGCTGGTCGATGCTCTCAGTCGCATCGAGGGTCGCCTTGGCGAGCAGAGCCCAGGCTCAGGCCGTCACGGCACACGGAGCCTCGCCCTTGTGCGTACACCTGGCGGCTCCCTCGTGCACGAACCGACGTGCTCGATCGTCGCCGGTAGGGACGACCTGCTCGCGGTCACGCCCGGCACGGCCCTGGTGCCCTGCAAGATCTGCGGCCCGAGTATCGAGCACGCGCGTCAACCGCGCCGCGGCGGAGAGCTCGTCGACTGAGTCCGGAACGACCCGAGTCGGCTGAGGGAATGGTTAGTTGGCGCCGAGGCGGCGAACGTCGGCGACGAGCTCGTCTGTCATGGCCTCCGGAGGCGCGGCCGCAGGGCCGGTCACCGGGACCATCAGCGCGGGGAGGAAACGAGGATCGGTGCCCAACGCCTCATTGAAGGCCGCCCGTCGGGCGCGGCCTCGTTCGGTGAAGTCGCAGCGGAGTGCGACAGTGACCTCGAGCGCGATCCGGAGCCGGCGCATCCGTTCCCGCCGCTCCTCGGCATACGGGCGTAAGTCCCAGGCCGGGTCGCTCGAGAGGATCTCTGCGAGTACGTGGACGTCGCGCATCGCCACGGAAAGACCTTGGCCGTTGGTCGGATCGCTCCAGCCCGCGGCGTCGCCCGCCAGCACCACGCCAGGAAGGAACGGCTCGTCCATCCACGTGTGGGTCATGGGGAAGGCGCCGAGGGGCCCGGCCGGCGTGGCGCCCACGACCGGGTCGACACCCGGCAGCGTCTCGAGGCCACCGATGACCGCCATGAACTGCTCGACCTTTTGTGGGCCGGTGAACGCTCCCTTGGCGGCGACGCTGTATGCCGCGTAGAGCCGCACCAGGTTGCCCGGACGGGGGAAGCCGAGGACGAACCAGTCGCCTTCGACCGTCATGCAGTTCGTGGCGTCCGGCCAGCGGGTTGCGTCGCCGAGCAACAACCCGGCCAGCATGACCCGCGCCTCGCTCTCGTGGAGCTCGAGCCGACAGGCCTTTCGTGTCGCCGAGGCGCGGCCGTCGGCGCCGACGACCAGGCGCGGGGCGACCTCCTCGCCTTTGCCGTCAGCTGTGAACGACAGGCTGGGCTGCGCGCCGGGCGTCACCACGACATCGCGTGCACCCTTGACGAGGCGGGCACCCGCTTTCACAGCGCCGGTGGCCAGCGCGGCGCAGGCGTCGGGATGACCGACGTTGAGCTGTCCAGGGACTCCCGGAACGACATCCGGAAGCGGGAGGCTCACCGGATCGGCGGGCTGAAGCTCGTCGCCGAGAACGAGGGCTGTCGCGTACCCACCGCCGGCGTCGAGGAGCAGGTCGTCCAACCCAAGCGCGCGCAACTCGGCAACGCCCCAGGGAAACATCGTCTCCCCCCGCACGCGGTCGTGGTACTCGAGCTGTTGTTCGAGTAGGAGCACGTCGAGTCCCTGCCGCCCCAACGCGGTTGCCAGCGCCCCACCTGCGATCCCCGCTCCCACGATCGCGACGTCCGGCTGTTGTGCCACCGAGAGCCGAGCGTACTGGGCAGGAAACGACCCCGGCTATAAGTCCCGCATGGCGAAGTCATCGGCGCTTGAACGCGCCTAGTGAAGGGGCGACACCGTGCCGGCATGCGAAGGCGCAGGGCCGTACTGCACGGTGATGGTCACCGACTTCGCGGTCGGGCTTGTGGCCTCGGGCGTGAAGGTGACCTGACCTGTGCCGGTGCACGGCAGGTTGAGCGACGGGGGGATCGCGCGGGGTGAGCCGAAACGACGCAGCACGACGTCGGTCGACGGATCGTCGAAGTGGACGATGATCATCGTGGCCGCACTGCCGGTGTTGCCGGGGACCTGCAGCACTTCGGGCCGGAACACTTCGACGGTGTTGCCGCCAACCGGGTGCCCCTTTTCGCCTGGCTGCAGCGGTCCAACGCAGCCGACGTGGATCGTCGGGGACGACGACGTGCCGTTCACAAGGGCGCCGTAGTCCACGCCGGGGACGACGCGTCCGTGTCGTGGTGGCAAGAAGCCGAAGCCGGTCGTCGCAACGGTTGCGGCGGCGAGCAGCCCTCCGGCCATGGCAAAACCGGCGCGCGCGATGAAACCTTTCATGGGTCCCTCCTTGGGTTAGCTGATGCGGAAACGGGCCGCGGCCGCCGTCAGGTCACCTCGACGGGCCGTGGCGGTGTAACTCCCCGATGGCGCGGCCGAGCACGTGCCCGACGACGCGCAAATCGTCTGGTTCCACGTACCGGCGCCGTAGGTGGCTGACTGACCGGCCGCCAGGTGGGGTACCGGCGGCGGGTTCGAGCACATCGTCGCGAGCGGGTGGCTTTGCCACACGACGGTGCCGGCGCTGTTCTGGACCGTGGCCCACGGCCCGACCCCACACGGGCTCGGTCCGTTGCAGGGGTGGCTCGAACGGTTGGTGACCACGAGCGTCACGGCCACGGCCTGGCCCGACGCGTACCGGCTGCGGTCAGTGTGTGTCGTGTATTGCAGATCGGACGGGCCGCACGCCGACGACGCGGTGGGCGCTGCTGTGTTCGGCGCCTGACCCGTCTTTGCGTTGGGAGGGCCGCCACTAGGCGAGGGCCCCTGCGCGGCCGACGGCGATGACGAGCCAGACGTCGGGTTCGAGGGCCCGCCGGCCGGTGCCGGCACGAGCGCCTGCGAGCCGGTGGCCTGGCCGCTCGCAACGGCGTCGGCGCTGTCGGGCGTCGCTGTGCCACCGCGCTCCTGAGTGCCGCTGTGAGCGGGTAGGGCGCCAGGGCCGCCGTCCTCGGCCGGGCCGCTGGCTGGAGCACCGTCCGAGGACTCGTGGGGGCGGCCCTGGGCGACGTTGACCACGCTCGGCTTGGACGTGGCCGGCAGCCCGGCGACGGCGACCCCCACAAGGCCCAACGCCAACAGGGGAGCGGAGGCGATCGCCAGGTGACGGCGCCGCCTGAGTTGGCGGCCGCGGCGGTACACGGCGTCGAGGTGACATTCGGCCGTCCACATGGGCTCAGGGCCTGACATCGGCAATGTCCTCGAAGAAGCCGTCACGCAAACGGCGCCGGAGCGTGTCCAGACCGCGCCGGAGGTGCGTGTTCGCAGTGCTGGCCGACACGCCAAGGGCCGTCGCCACGTCCTGCTCACGGAGATCGCTCAGGTAGCGGAGAGCGACCGCCTCGCGCTGGCGGCGCGGTAGCGACTGCAAGGCGACGACGAGCGCGAGCCGCACCGTCGCCGCCTCCTGGACGTCGAGCGCATCTTGCAGGGCGACAGGCGGACGCTGCCGGCGCACGGCGTCGATGGCCAGGTTCGTCGCAACTCGGAGGACCCACGCGTCGCGGTAGCTGAGCCGAGAGACCTTGCGCCAGTGCGCGTACGTGCGCGCCAGCGCTTCGGCGGCGACGTCCTCCGCAGCGGCCCGCTCGCCCAGCAGCCTGTATGCCAACGACGCGGCCCGGGGAAACAGATCCCGGTAAACCGCCTCGAAGGACTCGTCGCCATCCCTCGCCATTTGCCCCGTTTAACGTTTGGCGGGCCGATTTCCCCGACAGAGAATCGGCCCGAAGCCTACGGGACTTCGCTGGGCGGAAGGCGCCGCCGCCATTAGGAGCGTAACGCGGAGGTGGGGGCTTGCCGCAAGCGACCAAATCGTGCTGACCATGACTCGTGACCGAACATGCAGTCGTGATCGCAGGAGGCGGTCCGACGGGGCTGATGTTGGCGGGCGAGCTGGCGTTGGCGGGGGTCGATGCCGTCATCGTCGAGCGCCGCACCAATCAGGACCTCGACGGATCGCGAGCCCGGGGTCTGCTCTCCCGCACCATCGAGGTGCTCGACCAGCGTGGGATCGCGGAACGGTTCCTCTTGGCCGGCCAGACCTATCCAGCTCAGGGGTTCGCAATGATCGCGTTGGACATCAGCGACCTCCCGACCCGGCACAACTACATACTCGGGCTGTTGCAGCGCCACTTCGAGCGCATCCTGGCTGGGTGGGTGATCGACGAGCTCGGGGTCCCGATCCTTCGTGATCGCGAGGTGGTGGGGTTCACGCAGGACGACACCGGTGTCGATGTCTGGCTGGACGGCGACTGGTCGCTCCGAGGGGAGTATCTCGTCGGGTGCGACGGAGGGCGCAGCGTGGTCCGCAAGGCCGCGGGCATCGACTTCGTCGGGTTGGACTCGTCGACCAGCTGGCTCATCGCCGAGGTCGAGATGGCCGAGGAGCCGGAGTTCGGATTCCGGAAGGACAGCGCCGGCACGCACGCGCTCGCTCGAACCGAAGCCGGCGATCCGATTGGGGTCGTCCTCACAGAGCGAAGCGTGCAACACGGCGACCCCACCATCGACGACCTCCGCCAGGCACTCATCGCCGTGTACGGCACCGACTACGGAGTGCACAGCCCGACCTGGATCTCCCGCTTCACCGACATGACCCGGCAGGCAACCACCTACCGGGCCGGCCGTGCCCTGCTCGCGGGCGACGCCGCGCACATCCATCCCCCGCAGGGCGGCCAGGGCATGGGGACCGGCGTGCAGGACGCGGTGAACCTCGGATGGAAGCTGGCCCAGGTCGTCAACGAGACAGCTCCCGAGAGCCTCTTGGACACCTACCACGCCGAACGGCATCCGGTCGGCGCCCGGGTGTTGCGCAACACCATGGCGCAGGTCGCGCTCGCCAAACCCGACGAGCGCCACGAGGCTCTCCGCGACACCATGACCGAACTGCTGCGCATGGACGAGCCGCGCCGGCGCATCGCCGCCAACCTCTCCGGTCTCGACATCCACTACGACCTCGGAGAGGGACACCCGCTGGTCGGGCGGCGCATGCCGGACCTCGACCTGAAGACCGCGCACGGTTCCACGCGCGTCTACACCCTGTTGCACGAGGCCCGGCCCGTGCTCCTCAACCTCGGGGCGCCCAGCCGCTTCGACATCTCTCCGTGGACAGATCGGGTGCTGTTGGTCGATGGCGCCCACGACGGCGTCTGGGAGCTCCCGGTCCTGGGCGAGGTCGCCGCGCCCCCGGCCGTGTTGATACGACCCGACGGGCACGTCGCCTGGGCGGGCGACCTCACGGACCCGGCGCTGCCGCAGGCCCTGAC
>DASZJL010000165.1:0-10240 GCA_035948135.1 Acidimicrobiales bacterium
AAACATATCGCCCGAACTTGACCAATAGGTCGATCGACTCATTCTTCTCGAATTCGCAATGACCGTTGCCGGACCACCGAACGGAGTCGAGGACTGTTCGCACCCCCAACGGGATTCGAACCCGTGCCGCCACCTTGAAAGGGTGGTGTCCTAGGCCGCTAGACGATGGGGGCAGGTGGCATAAACGCTAGTGGCCCCCTCCCGTAGTCGGGAGGGGGCCACCGAGCGACCAGTCTGTTTGGATTGGGGTCAGACGGCGTACGTCCGCAGAGCGGTGATGACGTTGTAGGACATGCGGGCGTCGCAGTTGTTGGTGCCGTCCTCCTGGATCCACGACACGGACCTGGTCCCGCTGCTCGCCGGGAGCACGGTCTGGCTGCTGAGCGGCGGGGGGCCTTCGACGTAGGCGCCGCTCCAGTGGAAGTCCGTGTTCCAGAAGCTCACTGAGGCCATCCGCAAGTCGTTTCCGACGCCCACCTCGGTCCACGTGCGAGCGAACTCGCCGATCGAGTGCGTGGAGTTCTGCCCGAGGCCGAAGGACACCTGGCCCTGCGCGCCGGTCTGCGTGAAGTACAGGTCGAAGTTGCTGTCGCCGATCCACGCGCAGTCGTTGAGCAGCGTGAAGTTGAGGGGGCTGAAGGCGACGTCCCACAGGGCCTTGATGGGCACGCTGCGACCGGCCGTGTACGTGAGCGTCCTCCCGTCGGAGGTGTGCTCGGTCATGGTGACGTTCACGACTTCCCAGCGCTGACTGCCGTCGCCGGCCGGGAAGTTGAACGCGAAGCCGTTGCCGTAGGTGTTGTTGTACGAGCCCGACGTGGTGGCAGCGTTGCCCCACTTGATGCTCAAGGCGACGCTCGAGCCGCCGCTCACGAGCCCGGGATGGAAGTGGACGCCGGCGCTCACGCTCTTGGACGCCGTCCACATGTCCTTGGTGAGGTTGGCCAAGTTCTGGTCGGGCGGCGGGTTGTAGTTGCTCCCGTCGCTCATCGTGGCGCTGTTCGCCCCGCTGTAGGCGGTGTTGGAGCCGGCGTACGTGGTGGCATGGGCGGCGCCCGCCATGGTGGCGGCGGCGGTGGTGGCGATGGCGGCTGCGGCCGCGGCCTTCACGAGACGATTCACTCGCTGGTTCATTTGCTCTCTCCCGATCTGTCGAAGTGTCATCGGGTGAGATGCGGCTCACCGGTGGGCGAGTTCGCGGCTCTCGAAGGATTTCTTCCTCAGACGTCCCACTCCGTGCCGGTGGGGGAGTCCCTGATCTGGATACCGGCGGCGGTGAGCCGGTCCCTGATGGCGTCGGCGTCGTCGAAGCGCTGCTCGTCCCGGGCCTTGTCCCGCGCCTCCAGGAGCGCGTCGACGTAGGGGGCGACGAGCGCCTTCGGATCCCGCAGCCCGTTGTCAGCTGCTTCGCCGAGGCGAGTCACCATCGAGCGCAGCGCGGCGCGCGCTTGTGCCTCCTCGTCGGCCGAGAACGTCTCGTTGGCCCACTCGGCCATCAGGTCGTCGAGGTCGAGCACGGCCTTGACCGCGCCCCGGGCGTCCTTGTCCGCGATGGCGTCGTCGAACTGCCGCTCGGCGGCGCGCACCCCGTCGAGAAATGGCGTCGATGCGCTCTGGTGACGTTCACCGCCCCCATAGGGGCTCGCAACGTCACCAGAACGGAGGTCGTCGCCGGTTCGCCACGCTTCCAGGGGCACGGCGGACCCTGACTCGAAGCGGGTGCTGTTGCCGTGGCGGCGGATGGTGACGGCACCCAGACCGGTGATGGTGGCGGTGTCGGCGTCGAGGTCGAGGATGCAGGCCGTGTGCTCGTCGACGCCGAGGATGAAGACGTCGGCGGGAAGCTGCTCTTCCATCCGGGCCAGGCGTCGCTCGCCGAGGTACGAGTAGCGGGTGTCGTGGGTGCCGCCCTCGGCGTTGTCATAGTGGGGGATGACCGCGGCCCGGAGGCGGGCGTCGGCCATGAGGTCGAGGCCGTCGAGCCAGTGGGGTTCCTGGCCCACTTTGTAGATCTCGTACACGGGAACGGTGTGGGTGCCCAGCACGAGGGCGGCGGCGCTGGCGAACGTGATGGCGCCGCCGTCGCGCAGCTTCGAGCTGAGGATTGCGGGCACCGACGACTCCCGCCACTGCTCCACCGCGTAGGACGGGGAGCCCGGGCCGGCGAAGACGTAGTTCGCCTCCCGCAGCCGGGCCAGCATCGTCTCGTAGGTGACGGTGTCGTCGGTGCGCTGCGAGCGATAGGTCGCGACGCCGAGGTCGGCGCCGACGCTCTCGCGGAAGTAGGCCACGGCTTTGGCGACGATCTCGTCGGCGTTCTCCTGGAAGCCGAACGGCGTGTCGAGCACGACGGCCGGCGGCCCGACGCGCTGCAAGAGGTCGCGGTGGACCTTCACCATCGTCGGGCTCGTTTCCCCTGAGCCCATGATGGTCAGCAGCCGGGCCGTCATCTTCTGCTCTGCGTCAGCCGCAGCTGCAGGCGACCCATGAGGTCGTCGAAGCCGGTCAGGTACGTGGGATGGCGCGGGCCGCCGCCGGGGCGGGAGCGGTAGTCGGGGACGCCGACGGCCGTCACCAACATGCACGCCGCGTCGGTGTCGAACACCTCCTTGACTTCGTCGTCGTAGAACGTGAGCCCGGTGGCGCCGAGGCCCACGGAGAACGCCGCCAGCTGCAGCCGCCCGGCGGCCAGGCCGCTTTCGAACAGCGCCGCCCGGTAGCCGCGCGGCCCGAGATCGGCCAGCACCTTCTCGAGGTCGGCCGAGTGGAACACCGTGTAGGCGCTGTCGCCGCCGAGGGGCTGGTCGTAGCAGAGGTGCTGGGTGACGGCGCGCGACGCGGCCGGACGTCCCTCGACGGCGTGCACGGCCACGAGATGTTCGAGCAATCGCGTCCCCTCGGCCGCCAAGTCCATCGGCCCCGTGAACGCGTCGTCGGGCACGGTCTCCTGGCGAAAGAGACGTGTGGACCCCCGACGCAAGATGAGCTCCTCAATCGGTTGGCCCCGCAATTGTGGAGCTTTGCCGCCCCTATAGGCGCGCAAATCTCCAAAAAGCTGCCGCGTCGCGTCTTGCACTTCGGTGATGAGCGGGAACTCAATTGGCGCACGTGACAGCGCGGGCGCTGTCACGTGCAACTCGGCGGTGTCGGGCAGGTCGACGTCCTGCATGCGCACGACCGCAAGGGCGAATTCGCTCAGGCCGTCAACGCCGACGAGGCGGTTGACCGCCTCGTCGGCGAACTCGAGTGAGGCCCGTGCAGTGGACGACAGTGCGAGCAGGTTCGCCGCTATGGCACCCGAGTCCCACCACAGGTGGCGCCAGCCGCGTTCGCCGTACTTCCACGCCGTGCGCCACGGGATGCCGGTGAGCACGATGGCGACGGGCGACCCGGCGCCCGCGCGAAGCGTCGTCAGCCCGTGCTGGAGCGGGTGGTAGTGGCGGACCGAGCCATCGTCGCCGACGACGTAGGCCTCGACCGGGTGCAGATTGCCGGCCGACATCGCGGCCCGGAAGTACGACGTGCCGCTCCGGCGCGTCACGCCCAGCGAATAGAAGAGGAGACGGCCGAGCGGGTCGTCCTCGGCCAGCGGCGTGAACGGGTAGTCGGGATAGAGCTTGAACGGGGCCGGCCGGTTGGTGGGGTCGAGGGGGCGGAAGCGCACGAGCCGCGAGCGGTCGTGGTCGCCGCCGTGGCTCGTCGCCGAGTGGTAGGAGCGGACGACGTCGGCGGCGTCCGTCCGCGCCATCACGTATCCAGGGCCTCCACCAGCTCCTGGGTCAGCAGGCTGAGGTAGTCGTACAGGGCGAAGCCCGGGGCCCGGGGATCGTCGACCGCGACCTGCCGCTCGCTCGGATCCTCACCGACGCCGAGGCGGGTGCCGAGCAGCAAGCGGACGTCGTTGACGGCGCGCATCCACGCCAGCGCCTCCTCGCCGTCCAGCTTGGGCGCGTCGACGGTCTTCTCGAAGACGGCGAGCGCCTCCAGACGGCCCGCGTTCAGGTCGTCGTCCATGAGCCGGTGGAACTCGGCGTCGATCTCGGCGTCGTCGAGGCACGCGCTGGGGTTGAGGCGGGCGACCGCGGGGTCGTCCTTGCCCAGCTCGAGCGCGTCACGCATCTGGGCCGGCAGCCCCCGGAGCACGTCGCGCTCCTCAGGCGAAAGGCGCAGCTCGAATTGGCCCGAGCGGGTGCGCTTGATGCGACGGGTGAACTTCACGGTGGGGCGGCCTCTCAGTCGTGCTGCATGGTGGCCCAGAGGCCGTGCTCGTGGAGGCGGAAGACGTCGAGCTCGGCCTGCTCGCGTGGGCCGCTCGACACGACGGCCTTTCCCTTGTGGTGGACGTCGAGCATGAGCTTGGTGGCCTTGTCTCTGCTGTAGCCGAACAGCTTCTGGAACACGTAGGTGACGTAGGACATGAGGTTGATCGGGTCGTTCCACACGATGACGACCCACGGACGGTCGGGTACCGACACGTCCTCGGACGTGGGCTCTTCGACCTCGACCGGTGTAACCGTCATCGTCGGCTCGATGCACCCCACGCCAACAATCTAGGGGCGCTTTGTGGGCCCTGATCCCCCACCCGTAGGCTCACCCGGCTGATGTCGCGGCTCGCCAAGCTCTCGGTGGTCACCACCGTTCTCACCTTCCTGGCTGTCACTGCCGGCGGGCTGGTGCGGGCGACGGGCTCTGGTCTCGGCTGCCCCGGCTGGCCGAAGTGTTACGGCCGCTGGATCCCGCCGGCCAACGCCCACTCGATCATCGAGATGAGCCACCGCTACCTGGTGAGCTTCTCGATCTACGCCGCCGTTGCCGTGTGTGTGTCGATCGTCGTGTGGCACCGCCGCGACCGGTTGACGTTCGCCCTCGGCCTGGCCATCGTCCCCCTGTTCATCGCCCAGGCCGCCCTCGGCGCCTACGTCGTCGGGCGGGAGCTGATCTGGTGGTCGGTGGTCACCCACCTGGCGTTGGCGATGATCCTGATGGCGACGCTCATCGTCCTCACCGTGCACCTCTCAGCGGGCGCACCGAAGGAACACACGGACCGCTCATTCACGCACCTGGTGGTCGCCACCGGCGCCGCCACGTACGTCCTGCTCCTCCTCGGATCGACGGTGACGGGCAAGGGCGCCGGCCTGGCCTACAAGGACTGGCCGCTGATGAACGGCACCGCCTTCCCGTCGAACATCAACCACTTGCTGCCCGCGTTGCAGTTCTCCCACCGCCTCGTCGCCGCCCTCGTCTCCGTGCTCGCCGCCGTGGTCGTCCTCCGCGCCTGGCGCACGGGCCCGGGCGTGATCCGCCGCCTCGGCGTCCTTCTGGGAACCCTGTTCGCGGCCGAGATCCTCATCGGCGGCGTGAACGTCTTCTCCCGCCTCCACGCCGCCTCGGTCACCACCCACCTCGCCATCGGCGCCGCCATCTTCGGCACCCTTGTCGCCCTGTGGGCGATGGCCCGGCGCACGACACCCCAACGTTCTTTGCGGATTCCTGACGCCTATGCCGTCGAAAATCCGCAAAGAACGGAGATGCGGGAGAAGGTCGGGGCCTACCTCGCGCTCACCAAGCCGCGGATCATCGAGCTGCTGCTGGTGACGACGGTGCCGACGATGGTGGTCGCCGACCGCGGCGTCCCCAGTGGCTGGCTCATCCTCGCCACCCTCGTCGGCGGCACGCTCGCGGCCGGCGGGGCCAACGCCCTCAACATGTACATCGACCGCGACATCGACCGGCTGATGAAGCGCACGCAGAACCGGCCGCTGGTCACCGGCGTCATCGCACCGGCCAACGCCCTGGTCTTCGCCCTCGTCCTCGAAGCCGTCGCCTTCGTCGAGCTGTGGCTGCTGGTGAACCCGCTCAGCGCGGTGCTGGCCGTGAGCGCGACGGCGTTCTACGTCTTCGTCTACACGCTGTGGCTCAAGCGGACGTCGAAGCAGAACATCGTGATCGGGGGCGCGGCTGGGGCCGTGCCTGTGCTCGTGGGCTGGTCGGCCGTCACCGGCTCGCTCGGCCTGGCGCCGCTCGTGCTCTTCTCCATCATCTTCTACTGGACGCCGCCCCACTTCTGGGCCCTGGCTATCCGCTACCGCGACGACTACGCGGCGGCCGACGTGCCGATGCTGCCCGTGGTCGACACCTTCCAGGGCACGGCCCGCAAGATCCTCACCTACACCCTCGTGCTGTGGGGGGCGACGCTCCTCTTCTACGACGTTGGCGGCATGGGCGACATCTATCTGGCGTCCGCCTTCGTGCTGGGCGGGATCTTCACCTACCACGCCCTGCGCCTGCGGCAGCGGGCCACGTCTGCGCAAGCCATGCGCCTCTTCGGATGGTCGATCTCGTACGTGACGCTGCTGTTCGGGGCCATGGCCCTCGACCAGTTGGTGCACGTTCACTGACCCTCTCGTGAACTCGTACACAAGCTCGCCCCATGGGTAGAGTCCGCCGCTGTCCATGACGTCCGCTGACCCCATCGCAACGCCCACTGACCCGCCCCAGGGCTACGGCGCCTGGCTGGGGGGCACCGACCACAAGTCGGTCGGCACCTTCTGCCTGGTGCTGGCGTTCGTCTTCCTCCTCACCGGGGCGGCGCTCGCCGTGGTCCTGCGCACCCAGCTGGCGCAGCCGAACCTCGACGTCCTCGCCCGCAAGCCCTACCTGCAGCTGCTGACCTTCCACGGCACCTTCTCGTTCTTCCTCTTCTTGTTGCCGGCGTGGATCGGGCTGGGCTTCGCTCTCGTCCCCCTCCAGGTGGGCGCCCCCCGCCTGGCCATGCCCCGCCTCGCGGCCTTCACCGCCTGGCTGTTCGTGGCGGGGGCCGGCTTCCTGATCGCCACTGCGTTCGTCCAGAAGGGCGCGCCCGCCAACGGCTGGAGCATGGACTACCCGGTGCCGCTCCACGGCGTGAGCGGGCATGGCGTCGAGCTGTGGATCTTGGGCGTCGGCCTGGCCGGCGTCGCCACCATGTTGGGCGCCGTCAACCTGCTCACGACGATGCTCCGCATGCGCGCCCCGGGGATGACGTTGGGCCGGATGCCAATGTTCGCCTGGTCCCTCTTGGTGACGAGCGCGGTGTTCCTCCTGGCCGTCCCCGTGCTGCTGGCGGGCCTGATCGTGCTGTACGTCGACCACCACATGGGCGCCCACGTGCTGCGGCCCAACCTGGGCGGCGACCCCCTCATCTGGCGCACGCTCTTCGCCTTCTTCGCCTACCCCGCCATGTGGGCGACGGTGCTGGCCGCCCTCGGCGTGGTCAGCGAGATCGTGCCGGTCTTCGCCAAGGCCCCGCTCCTCAACCGCAGGACCGTGATCTTCGCCCTGTCGACTGCGGGCACGCTCGCCTTCGTCGGTTGGGGCAGCGAGCTGGCGGGCGAGACCACGATCCCCCAGACCCTGTTCTCGGTGACGTCGATTCTCATCCTCGGGCCCGTCGCCTTCGTCATGCTCTCCTGGCTGGGCACCATCGCCCTCACCCGGCGGCCGCCCCGGCTCCACGCCCCGATGCTCCAGGCCATCGGTCTGCTGACGTGCCTCGCCCTCGGTCTCCCGGCGATGTTCGTGATGCAGGCCTTCGCCCGCGGCGGCGCCGGTCACACCAGCCAGTGGTGGGTCGGCGCCTGGCACCAGATGCTCGTGGGCGTCGCGACGTTCGGCATCCTGGCCGCCCTCTACTACTGGGCGCCCAAGCTGTGGGGCCGCCACCTCAACGCCGGCATCGGCGGTCTGCAGCTGCTCACCGTTGTCGTCGGGGTCGACCTGGCGTTCATCCCCCTGCTGGTCGTCGGCGCGCAGGGGATGCACCGGCGCCAGTCGGTGTACTCGACGAGCAGCTGGGGCGCCGCCAACCTGTTGTCGACGATCGGCGCGTACCTGCTGGCCGCGGGCATCGCCCTGTTCATCCTCAACGTGTTCGTCAGCGTCGTGCTGAAGCGCGGGAAGGTCGCCACCGACGACCCGTGGGAGGGCGACACCCTCGAGTGGGCGACGACGTCACCGCCGCCCGCCCACAACTTCGACAGGCTCCCCGACGTCCGCTCGTCGCGGCCCGTGCACGATCTGCGGGAAGCCGCGGGCGAAAGCGACGTCGAGCTTGCGCCCGCGCCTGAGCTGGTGGAGGCCAACGCGTAGATGGCCGTCACCGACGTCACCGAGACCGACGTGCCCACCACCGGCGCGACCGACGAGACCCTGGCCCTCACCGCGGGCGACGCCCCGGTCGAGGCGCCCGCGCCGCGCGGCATCTCCAACGTCGCCACCGCCTTGTTCGTGGCCGGCGAGTTCATGGTGCTGTGCGGGCTGGTCGCCGCCTACTACGCGGTGCGTACGCAGGCTTTCAAGTGGCCGGCCGTCGGCCTCGGCACCTACCTGCCCTCGATGGTGGCCCTGACCATGGTGATGACCGCCGTCACCGTGCAGTGGGCGATCTGGGCCATCCGCCACAACGACCAGCGCACGACGCTCGCCGCCCTCGGCATCACCATCTTCTTCGCCTTCGCCGTGCTCAACGGCCAGTGGTACGGGCTCGCCCACCTCCGCTTCGACGTGGCCGCCAGCACCTACGGCACGTTCGTCTACGTCCTCACCGGCTTCCACATGGCGAACGTCATCGCCGGCATCGTCGTGCTCGCCGCCGTACTCGTCCGCGCCGTGAGCGGGGAGTTCTCGGCCGACGACCACGACACGCTGACCGCGGCCGCCGTCTTCTGGCAGTTCACCAACGTGGCCGGCCTGGTCGCCTACGCCGTCCTCTTCCTGCACCCCTAGCCCATGAGACCGCCCGCCTCGCCCTTGCCGCCCCGGCCCGCGTTGCTCAACGACGCGGCGATGGTGTTCCTGCGTACGTGCGGCATCGCCGCCCTGCTGTGCGTGCTCTACATCGCGTTCGCCAACGAGCGCACGGGCTTCATCCTCCTGGGCGCCCTCTCGATCGCGGCGCTGGCCGCGGGCGTGGTCGCGGTGCTCGCCTACCGCGACCAGCTGGGCGAGTTGCTGGAACCGGCCCCCGAGGAGGCGCCGGTGGTGCGGCCCGTGCACTTCGGCCCCTTGCCGGCGCCGTCGGGCACGCCGCTGGCGGGCGTGGCCGCCATCGTCCTGGTGGTCTCCGGCCTTCTCTATGGCGTGTCGCTGATGGTCGTCGGCGTCATCGTCGGCCTTCTCACGGTGTTCGTCGTCACCGCCCTCCTCACCGGCGACCACCGGGGCCAACCGGTCAACCTGCTGCCGTTCACGGTCCCCCTCGTGGCCTTCGCCGTCATCGGCACCTTCATGTTCTTCATGTCGCGCATGCTGCTCGCCGTCAACAAGGACTTCTCGGTGATCGTCGCCATCGGCGTGGCGATTCTCATCCTCGCCAGCGGCTTCCTGGTCGCCAACACGCCGCAGGTGGCCACCCGCACGCTCGTTCGCGCTGGCGCCGTCCTCGCCCTCCTCTTCGCCGGGGGTGGACTCACGGCCTACGCCATCGGCCAGCGCCCCGAGGAGCGCAAGGCCGGGCCCCCGCCCCAGACGGTCGTGGCCAAGAACATCGCCTTCGAGCAGAAGCACTTGAACTTCGAGGCGGGCAGTGCCGTCACCGTCGACTTCAAGAACGAGGACGTCAACGTCCCTCACAACATGGACTTCACCGTCGACCAGGCGGGTGAGCAGTCGTTCTTCAAGCAGGACCCGCTCCCCGGGCCCATCAGCGCGACGTACAAATTCACGGCGCCCAAGGCGGGGTCGTACTTCTACCACTGCGACGTCCACCCCAACATGACTGGCACGGTGACGGTGACCGGCCCCGGCGGCGGCGAGCCGGGGCAGGCGGCGTCACCGTCGACGACGACGGGCAAGGCCACCAGCGCCACGACGGCGACGACGGCGCGCACCACGACGACCAAGGCCGCGCCCGCCGTGGCCGGCAGCGGCGGCAGCGGCGGTACCAGCGCCGACCTGGCCGCCAAGAACATCGCCTTCGTCCAGAAGACGCTCAACCTCAAGGCCAACAGCCCGGTCGTGATCCACTTCAACAACCAGGACGCCGGCGTTCCCCACAACGTCGACATCACCACTGACTCGGGCGGCAGCAACACTCTGTACAAGCAGGACCCGGTGACGGGCCCGACCGAGCAGGACTACAAGTTCACGACGTCGGGGCCCGGGAAGCTCTACTACCACTGCGATGTGCACCCGAACATGACAGGCACGATCAACGTCCAGTGAATCGCGTACTTCGAGTCGAACGGTCGTGGCGGTCGTCGTC
>DASZJL010000166.1:0-5128 GCA_035948135.1 Acidimicrobiales bacterium
CTCGCGCGTCATCTTCTTCTCGTACATCTGCGCCAACGGGTTGCGGTTGGCGTGCTTGCGCGAGGCGAGGGCGACGTTGGCCAGGTGGTCGCGGGTGGCGCCGAACTCGTGCATGTAGCGGCGGGTGAGCATGGCGATTTCGTCGACGGGGCGCACCAGTCCCCACGGGCGGGACCACTCACCCAGGCCCTTCACCCGGTCGGCCGTCTGGGCCCACGGCCGGCTGCCCCGGGCCGCCCGCTTGCGGGCCCGCCACGTGACCGCGACGCGGCACTGACCGCTGGCAACCGCCATCGCCGCGTTGCCCACCACGCCACAGCCGGCCCCGCCACCGAAGCCCACCTGGCTGAACCAGGTGATGTCGCCGGTGCCCAGGTTGCGGGCCACGTCGGCCTCGATGTTGGCCTCCATGGCGTAGGAGCCCATGCCGTCGACGTCGGCCGGCGTCAGCCCTGCGTCGTCGAGGGCGGCCTTGATCGCTTGACAGGCCAGGGAGAGCTCGCTGCCGGGAAGGCCCTTGGCGTACGCCGTCTGGCCGATCCCCACGATCGCGGTGCGGTCCTTGATGGTCGTGGCGGTCACCAACCCTTGAACTCGGCGGGACGGCGCTCGACGAACGACATCATCCCCTCCTTGGAGTCCTCAGTGCTGCTCACCAGTTCCTGGGCGTAGCCCTCGTCCCACATGGCGGTGTTGCGGTCGACGTCGACTGCTCTGTTGGCGAGCCACTTGGCGAAGGCGATGGCCTTCGTGGGGCCCGACGCCAGACGACCGGCCCACTCCGCGAGGGTCTTCTCGAGGTCGGCCCGCGGGACGACCTTGTTGGCGAGGCCGATGCGGTGCGCCTCCGCCGCGGGGATGTCGTCGCCGAAGAAGAACAGCTCCTTGGCCTTCTGCAGCCCCACCAGCCGGGTGAGGATGTAGGCGCCCCCTGCGTCAGGGGCGATGCCGCGCCGGACGAAGACCGAGATCAGCTTGGCCTCCTCGGCCATCACCACCAGGTCGCAGGCCAGCGCCAGATGCATACCGCCGCCGGCCGCCGTGCCGTTGACGCCCGCGATCACCGGCTTCTCGCAGTCCATGATCGAGGTCACCAGCCGCCCCCAACCGGTGCGGATGACGCGGGCCGCGTCGCCGACGATGCGCTCCGGCGCACCCTCGGGCTTGGGCGGTGGGTCTCGGCGCTGGCTGCGAATGTCGGCGCCCGTGCAGAAGCCCTTCTCGCCGGCGCCGGTGAGCACGACGGCGCGCACCCACGGGTCGGCCGACGCCTCGATCATCCAGTCGCCGATCTGGTCGCGCATCGGCGTGGTCATGGCGTTGCCGGCCTCGGGCCGGTTCAGGGTGATCCAGAGGACGCCGTCCTCGACCCGCCGGAGGAGATCGTCGCCCACACCCTCGCGCGGGCTCACTTGGCCACCGCCAGAGCGTCCAAAGCGACGGCACCGTTGGGGAGCACCGCCAGGGGATTGATGTCGAGCTCTGCCAGCTCGGCGTGCAGGTCCATTGCCATCCTTTGCACTCTCATGATCACGTCCACGAGGGCGGTGCGGTCGGCCTTTGGCCTGCCGCGCGCGCCATCCAACAGCGCCGCCCCTTGCACTTCGTCGAGCATGCGGCGGGCCTCGTCCTTGCCGAACGGTGGGACGCGGAACGTGACGTCCTTGAGCACCTCGACGAACACGCCGCCCAGCCCGAACATCACGACCGGCCCGAACAGCTCGTCGTTGCTGATGCCGACGACCGTCTCGACCCCGCCCTCCACCAACTCCGAGACGATCACCCCGTCGGCTTCGGGCGCCTCCTTCATGAACCGCTTGAACACCTTCTTGGCGTCCTCCGGCTCGACGCCGATGCGCACCAAGCCGCGGTCGGACTTGTGCAGGATCGTGGGCGACACGATCTTCATGACGACCGGGCCCCGAAAGGCCTCAGCCAGCTTGGTCGCCTCCTTGGGCGAGGTCGCCACCCCGAACCGGGGTGTGTCGATGCCGTACTCCTCGAGGAGCCGCATCGACGTTGCCTCGTCGCCGCGCAGGAGCTGGCGACCGGCCTTGGCGGCGGGCGAGGGCCGAAGCACGGGCCGGGCGAACGGGGAGCGGTACCGGCTCCTGAACGCGTGGTAGTCGAAGTAGGCCTTTGCGGCGGTGACGGCGTTGGCGAAGGTGCGGAACACAGGCACGTCGCTCTTGAGGAGCACGTCGCGGTAGGCCTCCTCATCGCCAACCGGCGATCCCCATACGACAAACACGGGCTTGTCGGTTGTGGCCGCGACGTCAACCAGGTCTTGCGCGAGTCGCCCGCTCATTGACGCCAGCGCGCCCGTGATCGGGCAGAGCAGGAGGTCCACGTTGGGATCGGCCAGGATGGCGTCGAGGATCTTGCGGCCGCGCCAGTCGCCGGAGGGACCACCGCCGTTGTCGACCGGGTTCGACACCCGCAGGTACGCCGGGATCCACTCGTGCAGCTGCTTCTGCGTCGCCTTCGTGAGCTGCGGGATCCGCAGGCCCGCGGCGGCCGCCATGTCGGCCATGTGGGCGCCGGTGCCACCCGAGATCGAGTACACGCAGACGCCGTCACCCGACGGCGGCTTCGTGCGGGCGAACGCGGCGGAGATGTCGAGGAGCTCGTCGAGACCGTCGACACGGGTGATGCCGAACTGGCGGAACACAGCCGAGGTCACGGCGTCTGAACCAGTGAGGTGACCGGTGTGGGCCTTTGCCATCGAGCGTCCCTCGTCGGTGCGGCCCACCTTGACCACAACGATGGGGATACCGGCCTGGGCGGCCTTGTCGGCGGCCAGCATCAAGGTGCGCCCGTCTTTGAAGCCCTCGATGTAGGCGGCGATGACGCCGACGTCGGGCTGGCCCGCGAAGTACGCGCAGAAGTCGGCGAACTCGAGGTCGGCCTCGTTGCCGGTGGGCGCCCAGTGCGACAGGCGGATGCCGATGTCCTGGCCCTGGAAGACGGGCCGGCCCTGGTGGCCGCTCTGGGTGATGAGGGCGATCGCCTTGCCCGGAAGGTCGTCGCGGAAGACCTCGAAGGCGTTGAGGTTGGTGTTGGGCCCGAGGACGTGCACGTCGCCCCCGGCGATCAACTCCTCCATCCGGGCTTGCAGCCGCTCGCCCTTTGCGCCCACTTCGGCGAACCCGGCCGCGAACACAACGGCGAACTTGGCCTTCTTCTCGAGGACCCCTTCGAGGGCCGGTACCGCGTCGCCCACGAGGATGGCGGCGAGGTCGATGTCGGCGGGGACGTCGGCGACGCTCGCATAGCACGTGAGGCCGCCGATCTCGTCCCGGTTGGGGTTGACCAGGTAGACGTCGGCACCGGCCTGCTCTGCCCACTGCCGGATCTTGGAGGTCATCGCCGCGTTGGGCCGGCGGCGATCGTCGGACGCGCCGACGACGGCGACCGTCTTGGGAGCGAAGAAGGTGTCGAGGTCGACCGCCCGGGGCTCGACAGGGCGCCCGGTGGCGTCCAGGCGCGCCGAGGGGGGTGACACGGGCGTCAGGTTATGTGGCACGCCGCGCGCGGGCCAGACTGCGGGTTGGATGGAAACCACCGAGCTCTTGCTGGACACCGACGGGCGGCAGGTCGTCGACCTCACCGACCGGGCGGCCGAGTTCTGTCGACCGCTCGGGGACGGGCTGCTGCACGTGTTCGCGCCCCACGCCACGGCTGGGCTGGCGCTGATGGAACTGGGGTCGGGCTCGGAGGCAGACCTTGGCGAGCTGTTGGACCGTCTACTCCCGAGGGACGACCGCTACCGCCACCGGCACGGGTCGCCTGGGCACGGGGCCGACCACCTGCTCCCCGTCCTTGTCAGCCCATCGCTGGTGCTTCCGGTCGTCGACGGCCGCATCCAGTTGGGAACCTGGCAGAGCGTGGTGATGGTCGACCTCAACCGCGACAACCCGCGCCGGCGGGTGCGGCTGAGCTTTCTGGGCTCAGCTCGGGTCTAGGTGAGCCCCATGTCGTTGAGGACACCGACGTACCGCGTGATGGCCTCGTCGCTGTTCATCTCGCACAGCTGCGTGTCGAGGTTGTCGACGATTTGGCTGGCCTCGGCGAGGAGGCGCGTGTTCTGCTCGTCGACCATCAGCCGGGCCAGCTGGTCGAGATCGCCCTCGATGACCATCGTCCCTTGGCGCTGTGTCGCGTTGCCGGTGATGGCGAAGTACTCGTGGTGGCCGTGGACGCGCCCTTCTTTGGCCTGCTCGTCCCAGTACGCGAGGGACCTACCGAACACGTCGAGGGACTGCATCTCCCGGCCGCGAACCGGGTTGCCCCAGCTGATGATGATGGCTCCGTTGGCCATGGTTCCCCTTTCCCCAATGGAAGTGTCCGAGTCTCCCGCTGGAGCGGGCGACCAACAAGGGGGGCAAACGGCGCGAGTTAGACGAGGTTCGCGAGCCCGCTGAGATCGGGGACTCGGACGACGCCGTTGGTGATCGGCGGGGGCGGCTCCCGCTCGCCGTCCCACTCGGGGCGCCACACGTGCACCGGGCGCATCCCCATGGTCGACGGGCCCTCGACGTCGGGCCCCCATGAGTCCCCGACGAAGACCACGTCGGTCGGATCGGTGATGCCGCACGCGTCGAGGGTGTGCTGGAAGATGCGCGGGTGGGGCTTGCGGGCGCCGGCCCGGGCCGACGTCACCATGACATCGACGAGGTCGGTCAGCCCGGCTTGGCCCATGGCCCGGTCGAGGTGCCAGTCCCAGTTGCTACAGACGGCGATGATGAGTCCACGGGCGCGCAGGTCGGCCAGCACCCCGGGCACTTCCGGGTAGGCCTCCAGCTCGAAGGACTTCGTGGCTGCGTAGAGCTCGTCGACGAGAAGGTCAGCGTCGTCAGGTCCGACGCCACAGGCCTCGATGAAACCCCGCATTCGAGCATGCTCCCAGGCCCGGTAGCGCTCGGCGCTTGTCGAGTGCTCGACGTGCTGGTTGCCGTCGGCAGCCTCGTCCACCCAGCGGTCGGCGATGTCGTCGGGGATGGTGAAGCCGCGCGCCGCCAGCACTTGCTCGCGCGTCGGACCCCAGGTCTTGGCGTGGGCAAGCGTGCCGTAGAAGTCGAGAAGTACAGCGCGGGCCATCTCAGAGGTGGGGCTTCACCTCGCGCCC
>DASZJL010000167.1:0-2786 GCA_035948135.1 Acidimicrobiales bacterium
ATCGTCGACTTCGCGGCCCACCGCTCCGTCTGTGCCTTCGTTGCCGCACTAGTGGCCGCACGAGTGGCGGGAGACGAGGACGACCTCATGCGTGCGGTGCACGACGTGTCGGGGGGCGGGCTCGCCGTCGCAGCGGCGGAGATGGCCGCCCAATCGCCGGTCGGTTGTGTCCTCGAGGTGGACGGCAGGCCCGCCGAGCTCTTCACGGAGCTGCCGTCTCGCTTCCTGGTGGCGACGCCACGCCCGGAGGAGCTGTGTGCCCGCGCCGCGGCGGCGGGGATCGCGGCTGCCGTGCTCGGGCGTGCGCACGGCGACCGCCTGACCCTCGGCGACTGGGTCGACCTCCCGTTGGCGGCCGTGCGCGACGCCTTCGAGGGGAACCTGACCAGGGCATTGGGCGACTCGTGACGCTGCAGGCCTGTGCGAGAATGGGTGGCGCGTGAAGGAAGCCTGCGGTGTCTTCGGGGTCTACGCACCTGGCAAGCGGGTGGCGAACCACACCTTCGACGGCCTCTTTGCTCTGCAGCACCGGGGCCAGGAGTCGGCCGGCATGGCGGTCAGCGATGGCGACACCATCACCGTGGTCAAGGACATGGGCCTCGTCGCCACGGTCTTCGACGAGCGCACCCTGTCGGGACTCTTCGGCCATCTTGCCGTCGGGCACACGCGTTACTCCACCCACGGCTCGTCGGACTGGGCGGGTGCGCAGCCCGTCTACCGTCCCGTTGGCCGCGCCGGCTTCGCTCTCGGCCACAACGGCAACCTGACCAACACGGCGGCCCTGGCCGAAAAGGTCGGCATGTTGCCCGGCTCGATCGCCACCGATAGCGATGTCGTCGCCGAGTTGCTGGCGCGGTCGTTTCCCGAGACCGAGAACCTGGCAACTGCGTTGCAGGCGGTCCTGCCAATCGTCGAAGGCGCGTTCTCGTTCGTCCTCATGAGCTCCGAGCGCCTCTTCGGTGTGCGCGACCCCCACGGTTTCCGTCCCCTTTGCCTCGGGCGGCTGGGCCCGGCCGGGGCGCCCGAGGGTTGGGTGCTCGCGTCCGAGACGCCTGCCTTGAGCGTCATCGGCGCCGAGTTCGTCCGTGAAGTTGCTCCCGGTGAGATGGTGGTGATCGACGAGGACGGCCCCCGCAGCATCGAGATCCCCTGGTTGCGCGAGGTCGAGCCCCGCCTTTGCATCTTCGAGTTCGCGTACATCGCGCGGCCCGACAGTCGCCTTTACGGCCGCGAGGTCCACGAGACCCGTTGCCGCATGGGCGAGCTGCTGGCGCTCCAGTCGCCGGCCGACGCCGACATGGTGATGGGCGTTCCCGAGTCGGGGGTGCCGGCGGCCGAGGGCTTTGCCCGCGCCAGCGGGATCCCCTACGGCCAAGGCCTCGTGAAGAACCGTTACATCGGTCGCTCCTTCATTGCGCCGGATCAACAGGAGCGCGCTGACGCGGTGCGACGGAAGCTCAACCCGCTGCGCGACGCCATTGCGGGCAAGCGCCTCGTCGTCGTCGACGACTCCATCGTGCGCGGCACGACGCAGCGCTCGGTCATCAAGATGCTGCGCGAGGCAGGAGCGGCCGAGGTCCACCTGCGCATCTCCTCGCCGCCCTGGCGCTGGCCGTGCTTCTACGGGATCGACACGCCATCGCACGAGGAGTTGCTCGCGACCGACCACACCGTCGACGAGATGGCCGCCATTCTCGGGGCCGACTCTCTGGCTTACATCAGTATCGAGAACCTGCGGGCGGCCATCGGGGCCGACGGCGGCTTCTGCGACGCGTGCTTCACCGGGCACTACCCGACGTCCGTCCCGTTGGCGGCCACGCCGGTGGTGATCGGCCGATCCGAGCCCGTCGCGTCGGCGCACCAGGCTGCGCTGCCCGGGGTCTGAGCGCAGTGGGCGAGGGCGGCGCCACGTACGCGGCCGCCGGCGTGGACATTGCCGCCGGTGATGCCGCCGTCGAGCGGCTCCGTTCCATGGTCGCCGGCATCGGCGGCTTCGGCGGCCAATTCCCCCTCGACGTCACCCGCTTCAAGCGGCCGGTGCTGGTCGCGTCCACCGACGGGGTGGGCACGAAGCTCCTCGTGGCGCGCGCCACCGGACGTTACGAGACCGTCGGCATCGACCTGGTCGCCATGTGCGTCGACGACCTGGTGTGCGTCGGCGCCGAACCACTCTTCATGCTCGACTACATCGCCACCGGCAAGGTCGACCCCGAGCGGATTGCCACCGTGGTGGCCGGCGTTGCGCAGGGTTGCACGCAGGCCGGCTGCGCGCTGATCGGCGGGGAGACGGCGGAACACGCCGGCGTCATGGCGCCCGACGAGCTCGACATCGCCGGCTTCGCCGTTGGGGCGGTCGAAGACGGGACGCAGTTGGGGCCCGAGCGGGTTGCCACAGGCGACGCCGTCATCGGCCTGCCCTCACCGGGGCTGCGTTCGAACGGCTACACGCTCGCGCGTCACGTCCTCCTCGAACGCGCCGGGCTCGATCTCGAGGATCCGGCGTGGGAGGGGGCGGACGTCACGGTGGCGGACGAGCTCCTGCGGCCCTCGGTCATCTACGCCCCCGCCGTCCTGGCCGTACGCGCGGCCACGGGCGACGCATTCCACGCCTGCGCGCACATCACGGGGGGCGGCATCGTCGGCAACCTTCCCCGGGCGCTGCCCGACGGCCTCGGAGCGGTCTTGCAAAGATCGCAGTGGGAGGAGCCTCGCATCTTCGACGAGATCCGCCGGCTCGGCGCCGTCGAAGATGACGAGATGGATCGCGTGTTCAACCGCGGCATCGG
>DASZJL010000168.1:0-12129 GCA_035948135.1 Acidimicrobiales bacterium
CCCGGCGCAGGCATCGTCGGGCACCTGGCCCCGGACACGGCTCGCCAGCTCCGCGCTGCCCTCAAGACGGCGTTGCGGGAGATCGGCGAGCGCGAAGACTGAGCCTGGCTTCAGGGGCGTCCGGCGTGGGGCACCGCGACGCGTTCGACGAGCACGATGCCGTCCGATGCGCCTCCGCCGCCGTAGTGGTTCGCCACGATGTACAGGGTCTGGCCGTCGTCGCCGCCGAGCATGCACGCGAAGCAGCCGCGATCAACGTCGATCGTGGCGAGGACCTCGCCGCCCGCAGCCACTCGCGAGCAGCGCTGTCCAGGAACGCTCGCGTACCAAATCGCGCCGTCGGCGTCGACGCAGATGCCGTCGGGCGCTGAGCCCGGTCCGAGGTCCGCCCAGACCCGCCGGTCGACCAGCTCACCCGAGTCAGTGATCGTCCACGCGGTCAGGCGGTCGGCGTGCGACTCGGCGACGACGAGTGTGTTGTCGTCGACCATGGCCATCCCGTTCGGGAACCACACGTCGTCGGCGACCTGGCGGGTGCTCCCGTCCGGCAGCACGACGGCCACGATCCCCGGTTTGGGCTCCTCCCACGGCATCGAGCCCGGCATGTCCACCCACGCCCGACCGGCGGCATCGACCACGATCTCGTTGAACGGCTGGCCCGTCGCACCGTACGGCTCCCAGGCCGGGCCGGCGACCACCCCGCCGGGCGTGGTGGCGACGAGACGGCCGTCGGGCAGCCAGTCGATCGAGAAGGGCAGCCCCGCAACGCGCGCCACCACCTCACGGTTCCCGTCGGCGTCGAACACCAGCACCTCACCCGCGAGCCAGTCGCACATCCAGAACCGGCCGTCGTGCCAGCGCGGGGACTCACCCATCTGGATACCGGTTGCGAACACCTCAGCCATACAGGAACAGACGCCGACTGCTGCCCATTCTCATCGGTGCGTGACGCGGACGCGACTAGGGAGTGCGACCGATGAACGCCAGCAGCTTGGTTTGCACGTCGGCGTCATCTGGCACGGCGACGCGTGGCCCGTACTGGCCGCTTTGCCGCAGGACATCGTCCATCGGCAGCATGCCGGCGAGCATCTCGGCGCACTTCTCGGGATCCAGCGTCTCGTCCTGCCCGGTGGCACGCGCCAGATCCCAACGGTGCATGAACACGTCGGCGGTGTAGATCATGTCGACGGCCTGCCCGAGCGGCATCCGACCGATGTGCGGGAGGTCGTACTCGCGCTGCACCGTGGCCGGGTCGTCGAGGAGGGCCTGCACGGCATCGGTCTGGGTGCGCCAGGCGCCGGCCGGGTCGTCGTCGACCGACGGACCAGCGGGCAGTGTGATCCCCGTCGCCCCGTCGAGGAAGGCGGGGAACCACTCGACCAGGTGGCGGACGACGTCGCGGGCGACCCAGCCCTCGGGCGGCGCGGGGTTGTCCCACGCCGCGGGAGGTGTGCGCTCGACCGTCTTCGTGAACTGGCCCGCGATGCGCCGGTGCTCGTCGGCAATGCTCATCGGCGCTCGGCGAGGAGCGCGTCGAGCTTGAGGTAGCCCTCCTCGGCGCCGGTCTCCATGCCACTGGCCAGCCACTGGTCGCGGTCCTCGAAGCTGTCGACGAGTGATTGGGCGTGCAGCCGGGTGCGGCCGTCGCCGAGGTCCTCGAAGCGCAGGGTCTCGAGGGCGACGCCGTCGGGCTGGCCGTCGAATGTGAAGGTCTGGACGATGCGATCCTCGCCGACTTCGTGGAAGCAGCCGTGGAAGCCGTACTCCTGGCCGTCGCGTCGGGCGACGTAGCGCCAGCGGCCACCGGTGGTGGCGTCCCAGTCGAGGATCTCGGTCTCCATCTCGTTCGGGCCGACCCAGCGGGCGAACAGCGTGGGATCGGTGTGCGCCTGCATCAGCTCCGACGGTGTGGCGTCGAAGTCTCGGGTCAGGTGGATCATCGGGACCTTCGGGTCGGCCTCGATCGAGACCTGGTAGCGGTTGCTCGTGGCGTTCATGACGCGGCTCCTTGCTTTCGGTGTCGGGGTTTGGCTGGTTGCTCGGCGGATTTCATCTCGGCGAGCACGGCGTCCAGGCGCTCGTAGCGCTCCTGGGCTTGCTGGCGGTAACGCTCGATCCACTTCGTCATCAGGTCGAAGACCTCCGCCTCGAGGTGGCACGGCCGCCGCTGGGCGTCCCTGCTCTGGCTCACCAGCCCGGCGTCGGTGAGCACCTTGATGTGCTTGGACACCGCCTGAAAGGAGACGTCGTACGGCTCGGCCAGTTCCCCGACGGTGGCGTCGCCCACGGCGAGGCGGGCCACCATGTCGCGCCTCGTCGGATCGGCGAGAGCGGCGAAGACTCGGGACAGGTGGTCGTCGACCACGAGGGCTCCTTGTTCAACTGATCGGTTGATAAAGAGCGTACGACCTGCGCCCGTCGTTGTCAACCAGATAGTTGAATAGTGAGAACCCGGTGTCGCCGGTTCACGAGCCGGGATCGCTGGGGTGGCGACTGAGCGCCAAGGTCTCGACCGTCAGCCAGCCCGCAAGCGGCAGCGACCCGAGGATCTCCTGCATCTCCGACTCCCCGCTCGCCCTCCACAAGCCAAGGGCTCGCCCCTCTTCGGGGAGCGCCCAGAGTCGGAGCAGGTGGCCCTGCTCGGCGAGTTGACGGGTGCGGCGCGCTTCGCGTGCCGTCATGTCGTCCACGAGGCTCGCGGGCGTGCCGCTTGGGGTGGCGAGCGTGAAGGTGGTCAGGAACTCCGCTCCGCTCCGATCCCCGGGCGCAGGCCGTGGCCCAGGGTCGTTGGCGTGTTGGGAGAGCGGCGTCACCTCGTCGGTGCGCCATACCCGAAGCGGCATCGAGGCCAGGTGCTTCTCGAGGGAAACGTCGTCGTCCGCGGCGAACAGCCCGATCGTCCGCCACTCGCCGGGCTGCAACGGTGGTCGCCAGAGGCGAAGCAGGTGACCCTCCGCCGCGAGCTCGCCGGCGCGGACCGCTTCGCGGGCTTTCATGAGGTCGACGCTTTCGTCGGACGTTCCGTCAGGGACGTGGGTCGTCATGGTGACGAGGTACTCGTTCATGGTGGTTCTCACGCTACGGATCGCGTGCGGCAATCGAATCCGTGAGGTCCCCAGTCCTGACGCGTTGGCGTCGTCCTCAGGAAGAGAGCGCCCCCGCCAGCTCCGTTCGTGACCGGATCTGGAGCTTGGTGAACACCTTGCCGAGGTGGTACTCGACGGTGCGCGGGCTGAGGAAGAGGCGACTGCCGATCTCGGGGTTCGAGAGGCCCTCACTGGCGAGCTGCGCGATCTGGGCCTCCTGCGGCGTGAGGTCGCCGCTGGTGTCGACGCTTCGTTTGCGGGCGGTTGCGCCCGTCGCCCGCAACTCACGCGCCGCGCGCTCGGCGAACGCCTCCATGTCCATCTCGAGAAACAGCTCGTGCGCGGTGCGGAGCTGCTCCCGCGCGTCGCGCCGACGACGCTCACGACGTAGCCACTCCCCGAAGAGGAGATGGGCCCGGGCGAGCTCGACGCGCATCGGGGTCCGCCCGAGCCGGTCGATCGCCTCCCGGTACAGGTCCTCCGCGGCGGCCGACCCGATCACCAGCGCACGCGACCGCGCCTCGACCCCGAGCGGCCAGTCCGTACCGAGGGCGCCGGTCGTGGTCGCGAGTCGGTCGAGCGCCTCGGTGGCAATGTCCAGCTCCCCGGCGCGCACCGCGGCCTCCACCAGTTCGTGCAGGTACAGGTCCCAGGCCCAGTCCGGAGGCTGGGCGTCCGCCTCCCGCGCCGCTGCGAAAGCCCGGTCGTACTGTCCGAGACCGTTGTAGAGCGTTGCGAGCGCCCAATTGGCGGCGCGGACGACGTGGCCCCGGCCCTCCGCCGCGGCACTCGTCACCGTGGCGTCGATCAATGGTGCCGCATCACCCTCCCGGCCGCGCAGCGCGGCGAGAAGCGATGCGCCGTAGAGCGTGTACTCGCTCCCGGTCACCTCGTTGATGTCCTCGGCCTCAGCGAGCAGGACGGCGGCACCGCCGAGGTCGCCCTGGAGGACGACCAACAACGCCAGGTTGTTGAGGGCGATGGGCAGGAACGCGAGGGCGCCGTTGTCCCGTCGCAGCTGGATGTCCCTACACGCCAGGGCGTACCAGCTCTCGTGGTCCCAGGTGGCGCTGGCGGTCGCGCACGCCAACCTCAGCCACCGCAGATCTTCCCGGACCGGCGTGTCTCCGCGGCGAAAGGCGTTCCCCGCTCGCCGCAACAGGGCCGCCGCTTTGTCAAGGCCGGCGTCGACCAACAGCGCCAACCCGTCGAGCAGCAGGTCGACGGCTCGCGCCGGACCGATCGGCGGAGGCGCGGCCCGCGCGATCCGGGCCACCTCATAGAGATCCACATCGCCGGCGAAGCGACCCGCGTACACCGCCACGCTGAGCGCTTGGAGGTACGCCTCCCTCGCCATTGAGACGTCGAATGTCTCGAGCCGTTGGCCGGCGTCGACCAGCAACTTGACGGCGGCCGCGCCGTCCCCCGCGACAAACGCGATCAGGCCGCGCAACAGCCAGACGCGCCCGGACCACGAAGGGTCGAGCCGCTGCGTGTCGACCGCAGCCAGGAGCCCGAGGCCCCGCTCGAGACTGCCCGCCTGCAGATGGCCCTCCGCCGCCATCACCATGCGCTCCAGCCGCCGGGTCGGGTCGGTCGACAGGGTCGCGGCGCGCTCCACAAACGCGGCCGCGGCGGTGAGGCCGCCGCGCTCGCGTGCTCGCGTGGCAGCCCGCTCGAGCTCGGCCGCGACGCCCTCGTCGGGTCCGGCGGTCGATTTGGCCAGGTGCCAGGATCGGCGATCCGGGTAGTCGGCGGCGTCGGTGACGCCAGCGAGCGCCCGATGCGCGGCCTGGCGATCCGCTTCGCTCGCTCCGCGATAGGCGGCCGAGCGCACCAGCGGGTGGTGGAACACCACTTGTCGACCGAACCTGATGAGACCTTCGTCGATGGCCGGGGTCGCCGCTCTGTTCTCGATCCCCAGGCCCGCGGCCGCCCTCCATACAAGCACCGGATCGCCGACCGGCTCGGCCGACGCGACCAACAGCAGTCGCCGCGTGTCCGAGGGGAGCAGCGCGATGCGGCGGATGAAACCGTCCTCGATGCGCCCTGCCACCGACGTGGAACTCGGCAGGCCGTAGCCCCCTGCCAGCTCGGGAGGCGACATCGCACGCGGGAGCTCGAGCAGAGCCAGCGGGTTCCCGTGGGTATCGGCGACGATCCGGTCCATCACCGCCGGGTCGAGGGGTCCGGTCAAGGCGCCCCGCAACAGGGTTAGGGCGTCGGCGTCGCCCAAGCCGTGGAGCGCCAACTCGGGCAGGCCCGCCAATCCGTGCGCCTGCGCGTCGTCGCGCGTCGCGAAGACCATCCCGATTCGCTCCGCGAGGAGGCGGCGGGCGACGAACGCCAGCGTCAGTGAGGAGGCACGGTCGAGCCATTGGACGTCGTCGACGAGACAGACAAGGGGCTGCTCCTCGGCGACCTCGGCGAGCAGGCTCAGGACCCCGAGTCCAACCAGGAACAGATCCGGCGGGGGCCCGGCGCGGATCCCGCACGCCGTTGTCAGCGCGTCCTGCTGGGGTTCGGGCAGTCGCTCGAGCCGGTCGAGCATCGACGAGCAGAGCTGGTGAAGGCCGGCGAACGCCAGCTCCATTTCCGACTGGATCCCGGATACTGACGCGACGCGGCACCCGAACGCCTGATCGCGGGCGTACTCGAGCAGGGCCGTCTTCCCTACGCCGGGTTCGCCGCTGAGCACGACGACCCGGCCGTCGCCCGTGCGAACGGCCTGCACCAGGCCGTCGATCGCCTCACATTCGGCGCCGCGCCCGAGCAGCCGCAGCTTCGGCCCCGACCCGCCGTCTGCCGATCCCAACAGTCCCGTGCTGCTCAGTCAACCAGGGTGCGCGGCTAGGGGGTGCCAGATGCGACGGACGCTCGATGGGCCGATCCTCAGACAGAAGCCCGCGCTCGGCGGGCGCCCAGCAAGAGGAGGCGACCATGCCTTACGTCACCGTCGGTACCGAGAACGACGCTCCCATCGAGATCCACTACGAGGACCACGGGAGCGGGGACCCGATCGTGCTGATCCACGGGTACCCGCTGAACGGGAACTCGTGGGAACGCCAGGAGCGGGAACTGCTCGCCAGCGGATACCGCGTCATCACCTATGACCGCCGCGGCTTCGGCCTGTCGAGCCAACCGACCGTCGGCTACGACTACGACACCTTCGCCGCCGACCTCAAGGCGCTCATCGATCTCCTCGATCTGCGCGACGTCGTGCTGGCCGGCTTCTCGATGGGCACCGGCGAGGTCGTGCGCTACCTCGGCACCTACGGGTCAGCACGAGTGCGCAAGGCCGCGCTGCTCGGCACCATCCCGCCCTTCCTGCTCAAGGCCGACGACAACCCCGAGGGCGTCGACGGCAAGGTCTTCGCCGACATCCAGGCGGCCATCGTCAAGGACCGCTACGCCTACTTCGAAGACTTCCTCAACAACTTCTACAACGTCGACGTGCTCGGCGGCACCCGCATCAGCGACCGGGCGTGGCAGGCCAGCTTCAACGTGGCGGCCGGCTGCTCGCCCTTCGCCACGTACGCGTGTGTCGGCACCTGGTTGACCGACTTCCGTCCCGACGTCGCCAAGATCGACGTGCCCGTGCTCGTCATGCATGGCACCGAGGATCGCGTCCTTCCCTTCGAGGCGACCGCGGCCCGGCTGCCCGCGCTGATCGCGGACTGCACGCTCGTCCCGGTGGAGGGCGGTCCTCACAACATCGGCTGGACCCACCCCGACGAGGTCAACGCCGCACTGCTCGCCTTCATCAAGTCCGCCTGAAAGGAACCCGTCATGTCCAACCACTTCAGTGCCGCCAACATCAAGCACCCGGGTGACGATCCCCGTCTGGACCTCACCGACCTGTTCGTCTTCACGGCGCCCGACAACCCCGACCGCACCGTGTTGATCATGGACTGCAACCCCTTCACCAAGGGCGTCGGGTTCCACCCCGACGCGGTGTACCGGTTCAACATCGACAACGACGGGGACTCCGTCGCGGAGGGGGCGTTCAGCTTCACGTTCTCTGAGGTCGTCGACGGCCGGCAGTCCGCCGCCGCCCACTACGCCATTGGGAGCGAGGCTCAGTCGCGTGAGCCGCTTGGTGAAGTGCTCATCGACGCCGCTCCGGTCAGCTTCGACGGCACGGCCGTGCCCGTGCAGGCCGGCGCCTGCCGCCTGTTCGTCGGCAAGCGCAGCGATCCCTTCTTCGCCGACGCCGACGGTGTCCTCCACTGGCTGATCGACGGCCAGAAGGGCGACTTCCAATGGACCGGCACCGACACCTTCGGGGAGGGCAACATCCTGTCGATCGCCCTCGAGGTCCCCAACGACATGCTCGGCTCGGGTTCGGAGTTCGGCGCGTGGATCACCACCAGCCTGCGCCGTGACGGGGCGCTGGTGCCGATGGACCGTGGCGGGAACCCGTCGTTCAACCCCATCCTGAACCCGACCGCCATCCAGGACCAGTTCAACGCCACCGATCCGGTCGACGACGTGAAGAACTACCTCGGTCCCCTGTCAGGGGTGTTGGAGCGGCACGGTTACTCGCCCGACGAAGCGAAGGCTGCGGCCCTCACCCTGCTGCCCGACATCCTCCATTACGACCGCACGAAGCCGGCTCACTACCCCAACGGTCGGGTGCCGACCGACGACGTCTTCTCGACGCGCATGATCTTCATGGTGCACGGCGACGCCACCCCCCAGGACGTCAAGCCCCACACCGACCTGCTGGCCGACTTCCCGTTCCTGGGGAATCCCCACCCGTAGCAGCGCCTCCCCGGGCTACGTTCGGCGCCTTGGCGCGGATCAACCCAAGGCTCATCGTCGGTGCCTTCGGCGCCGTGCGGGTGGCGATTGGTGCCGCGTTCGCCGTCGCGCCAGCGCGCCTCGGGCGAGGGTTGCCCGGCACGCCGACCGCCGACCTCATGACGCGCAGCTTCGCGGTCCGTGAGGCGGTACTCGGTGCGGGCGGGCTGCTCGCCGCGAGCTGGGCCAACGCCTCCCCGTCGGCGGTGCGGACCTGGGCCGGCCTCGGTGCTTTGACCGACGCCGGGGACCTCGCGGCGTCGGTCATCGCCGTACGACGAGGAGACGCATCAGCCCGCGTACCGGCCTTGGTGGCGGCGGCGGGCCTCACGGCTGAGCTTTGGGCTCTCCGGACGGCCGCCCGCCGCTCGCCCCTCAGAAGATGAATGGCAACAGCATCTTGGTCGTGCGCTTGTACGCCGGGTAGGCGTCTGGGAACTGCTCGATCAGATAGCGCTCCTCGACGGTCGCGCTGTAGATGAAGTAGACGCCGGCCAGGCCCACGGCGATCAGCCAGGTCCAGCTGAGCGCCACGGCCGTGCCGACGGCGGCGGTCAGGATGCCTGAGTAGATCGGGTGGCGGACCAGGCCATACGGCCCGCTGGTCACGAGCTCTGGCTCGTCCTTCTGCGTCATCGGACCTCCCCAGTTGCGCCCGAGGTGCCTGCGAGCCCAGACCGCGAACCCCAACCCCGCCGCGAAGAGGACCAGCCCGAGGCCCGCGCGCCACGGATCCGTGTTGATGCCGCCGTCGCCCCGAAAGACGCCGGAGCGGGCCAAGACGATGACGATGACGACGATCACCGCCCTGATGCGCAGGTGGCGTGACCACGGGATGCGCCCCCGCTTGATGGAGAAGGCCGCCACGAACCAGTACAGCCAGAACGCGGCCCATCCGACGGCGAAGACGACCTCGACGACACGCACCGTGCGTCAGAGTCGCACGCCTTGCTTAAAGGAAGTGCAGCTCGTCGGCGTCGCGTTCCACGACCCGGTCGCATGTCGGGCAGTACCAGCGGGCCTCGAGGCTCGTGCCGCACGTGGCGTGTGTCGGCCCGCCGCCCGCGTCTGTGCCCATGCGGTTCGCGCCCCACTGGCTGAGCAGGCGCAGGGCGCCGGCCAGTTCGTGGCCGGCCGCGGTGAGCTCGTAGGCGTACCGAGGCGGCCGGGTGGAGTAGGGGCGGGACACGACGACACCCGCCTGTTCCAGCTGCTTGAGGCGCTGGGACAGGACGTTGGTGGCGATGCCGTCGACGTCGGCCTGCAGCTCGCCGTAGCGGCGGGGGCCGCCGAGCAGGGCGTCGACGACGAGCAGGCTCCACCGGTCGCCGACCCGCTCGAGGGCGGCCGCGAGCGCCTGCTGGGGTCGGTGGGCGGGTTCCTGTTGTGTGGACATGCTGCTACCTTGTCTATCACAAGTTCCTTGCAATTAGAAAGTGAGTCACCCAGGATGGCATTCGTAGAGCAGCTGCAGGACACGGTGCGGGGCGTCGGCGACAAGGTGGGGCCGTCGGTCGTGCGCATCGGACGGGGCTGGGGTCGGGGCAACGGCGTCGTCATCAGCGACGGTTTCGTCCTCACCAACGCCCATAACCTCCGCGGCGCCGAGACCACGGTGACCTTCGCGGACGGGCGCACCGCGACCGGCGCGGTCGCGGGCGCGGACCTCGAAGGCGATCTGGCCGTGCTACGCGTCGACACCGGCGACGCGCCGGCGATCGCGTGGGAGTCGGCGACGACCGTCGAGCCCAACAGCGTGGTGTTCGCGGTGGCCCTCACCGGCGACGGTGGCCGGCGCGTGACCTTCGGGACCGTGACGGCGACGGGCCGGGAGTTCCGCGGCCCGCGCGGTTGGCGCATCACCGGGAGCGTCGAGCACACCGTGCCGCTCGGGCGGGGCTCGTCGGGCAGTCCGATTACCGACGCCGATGGCCGCTTCCTCGGCCTGAACACCAACCGGCTCGGCGACGGCTTCTACCTCGCCCTGCCCGCGGACGACGCGCTCAAGAGCCGGGTCGACGCCCTTGTGCGCGGCGAGAGCCCGACGCGCCTGCGCCTCGGCGTGGGCCTGGCACCCGCCCGCGCCGCCCGGGGGATGCGCCGCGCCGTCGGCCTGCCCGACCGCGACGGCGTGCTGGTGCGCGTCGTCGAGGACGACAGCCCGGCCGACCGCGCCGGCCTGCGCCAGGGCGACCTGCTCGTGGAAGCTGGTGGCCGTCCGCTGGCCAGGGCCGACGATCTCCATTCGGTTCTCGAGGGCTTGGGCACCGATGACACGCTGGCGCTGAAGGTCGTCCGGGGCACCGACGACCTCGACGTGCGGGTGTCGTTCGCGTCGGCGGCCCGCAGCGAGGGATCGGCGTGACAGCGGTGGCCGAGGCGCCAGCGCAGAAGGCGCTCGACGCCTATTCGCAGGTCGTCACCGACGTCGCCCGCGCCCTGACGCCGGCGGTCGCCAGCCTGAAGGTGATGGCGAAGGTCCCCGGCGGGCGGCGCCCGAAGGGCGAGGGGTCGGCGGTGGCCGTGACGCCCGACGGCTTCCTCCTGACCGCGGCCCACGTCGTGGCCGGCGCTGACGCTGGTGTCGCGGCCTTCGCCGACGGCCTCCAAGTCGACTTCGAGGTCGTCGGCACCGACCCGCTCTCCGACCTTGCGGTCGTGCGCGCCTCGTCGGGCGCTCGGTCACTGCCGGTCGCCACCCTCGGCGACGCCGACACCCTCGCAGTCGGTCAGCTGGTCGTCGCGGTCGGCAATCCCCTCGGGTTCGCGGGCTCGGTCAGCGCGGGCGTGGTGAGCGGGCTGGGCCGGTCGATGCCGACACAGTCGGCCCACGGCAGCAGGCTGGTCGAGAACGTCATCCAGACCGACGCCGCCCTCCACCCCGGGAACTCGGGCGGGGCGCTGGCCAACTCCGATGCCGAGGTGGTCGGGGTCAACACCGCGGTCGTCGGCCCGTGGGTCGGCCAGGGCCTGGGTCTCGCCGTGCCGATCAACGCCGCCACGCGGGAGATCGTGGGCGCCCTCATGACGCACGGTCGTGTCCGGCGCGCCTACCTGGGCGTGGCCGGCGGGCCGCGGCCGCTGCCTCCTCGGCTTGCCGACCGCCTCGGTCGACGCAGCGGCCTCGAGGTCGTGTCCGTGGTCGGTGGAAGCCCGGCCGCGCTCGCCGGGCTGCGCCCCGAGGACCTCGTCGTGGAGATGGACGGCGCGCCGATCGAAGGGGTCGGCGACCTCCAGCGGCTGATGACCCACGAACGCATCGGCATCGCCGTGCCCGTCGTCGTCGTCCGCAACGGACGGGAGATGACCGTCGACGTGCGCCTCACCGAGCTGAGCGTCTAAGCAAGGAGCGGCAAAAAGGGCGCGTCCGCGCGCGCCCTGTCGGGGTAGAACGGTCACGGCGGCGTCAGGAGGTCCGAGATGGACATCACCCAGCTGATCCTCGACGATCACTACGAACAGCGTCGACTGTTCGCCATCCTGGAGCAGATCGACAGCACCGACACCGAGACATTGGGTGACGTCTGGGCCCGGTTGTCGGCGTTCCTCGAGCTCCACGCGAAGGCCGAGGAGGACAACTTCTACCCAGCGCTGCTCCGAGCCGGACTTCGCAGCGGCCACGCGAAGAGCTTCGAGGGCGAGACCCTCGACGCCATCAAGGACCACAACGAGATTCGCGATGCCATCGCCGAGGTGGCACGGCACGAGGTAGGTACTCCCACCTGGCGCGAGGCGGTCGCGGCAGCCAACCGCGCCAACGGCGACCACATGGCCGAGGAAGAGCGCGAAGGACTCACTGACTTCCGACAGACGGCGAGCCTCGAGCTGCGCCACGAGCTGGCGGTGCGGTTCATCCGCTTCGAGGCGCACAACTACGAGCGAGTGCAGCCCGTAGACCAGGATCCCGCAACCTACGTACGGGCCGTCGAGCAGGACGTCCGGCGCTGACCTGCCGGAGCGGCGCCGGCTACAGGTTCGCGAGAGAGGCGACGGTGGCGAAGACCACCCTCGCCCCCCGCTGGTCCCCGACGAGGTTGCCCTCCATGCGGTTCATGACGTAGCTGACCGCGAGGCGACGGTCCAGGTCGAGGACGATCAACGAGCCGCCGTAGCCGCCCCAGAAGCAGGCGCGCTTGCCGATGGGCATCATCTCGTTCTCCAGCCCGTACCCCATGCCGATGCGGAAGGGCATCCCGAGCACGCGGTCGACGCCGTTGGCTTGCTCCTCGAACACGGCGTC
>DASZJL010000169.1:0-6542 GCA_035948135.1 Acidimicrobiales bacterium
GACAGGTCGCCGATGACGTCGCGCATGTAGTCCTCGGGCGTGACGACCTCGACGGCCATGATCGGCTCGAGTAGGACCGGGCTGGCCTTCTTGGCCGCTTGCTTGACCGCCATCGAACCGGCGATCCGGAACGCCATTTCCGACGAGTCGACCTCGTGGTAGGACCCGTCGACGAGCGTGGCCCGGACGTCGACCGTGGGATAGCCGGCGAGCACGCCGCCCTGCAGGGCTTCCTGGATGCCGGCGTCGACGGCGGGGATGTACTCCTTGGGGATGTCGCCGCCGCGGATCTTGTCGACGAACTCGTAGCCGCCGCCGGGGCCCGTGGGCTCGAGGTCCAGGACGACGTGGGCGTACTGGCCACGACCACCGGTCTGGCGGATATAGCGCTCCTCGACCTTGTGGACGTCCCTGGAGATCGTCTCGCGATAGGCGACCTGGGGCTTGCCGACGTTGGCGTCGACGCTGAACTCCCGCAGCATGCGGTCGACGAGCACCTCGAGGTGCAGCTCGCCCATGCCGGCGATGATCGTCTGGCCGGTGTCCTCGTCGGTGTGGACCTGGAACGTCGGGTCTTCCTCGGACAGCGCGTTGAGGGCCTTGCCCAGCTTGTCCTGGTCGGCCTTGGTCTTCGGCTCGACGGCCACGTGGATGACCGGCTCGGGGAACTCCAGCGCCTCGAGCACGATCGGGGCGTTGGCGTCGCACAGGGTGTCGCCCGTGGTGGTGTGCTTCAACCCGACGGCCGCCACGATGTCGCCCGCGAAGACGGCGTCCTTGTCCTCGCGGTGGTTGGCGTGCATCTGCAGGATGCGGCCCACCCGCTCCTTGCGATCCTTCGTCGAGTTGAAGACCGACGAGCCCTGCTTGAGGGTGCCGCTGTACACGCGGAAATAGGTGAGCTTGCCCACGTAGGGGTCACTCATGATCTTGAAGGCGAGGGCCGAGAACGGGCCGTTGTCGTCGGCCGGGCGCTCGAGCTCCTCGATGCCCTTGACGTCCATGCCCACGATGGGCGGAAGATCCGACGGCGCGGGCAGGAAGTCGACGATGGCGTCGAGCAGGGGCTGCACGCCCTTGTTCTTGAAGGCCGTGCCGCACAGCACGGGCACGACCTCGTTGATGAGCGTGGCCTCGCGAACGGCAGTCCGGAGGTCGTCGGCGGTGATCTCCTGATCCTCGACGTACTTCTCCATCACCGTGTCGCTGTGGTGGGACAGCACGTCGACCAGCTCGTGGCGCCAGTGCGCGGCGTCGTCGGCGAGGTCGGCGGGGATGTCGGTGACCTCCCACTTCTCGCCCATGCCCTCTTCCCACACCAGCGCCTTCATGCCGATGAGGTCGACCATGCCCCGGAAGTTGCCCTCGGCCCCGATCGGGATGTGCAGGACGGCGGGCGACGCGTCGAGGCGGTCCTTTATCATCTCGACGGCGCGGAAGTAGTCGGCCCCGATGCGGTCCATCTTGTTGATGAAGCAGATGCGCGGCACCCGGTACTTGTTGGCCTGGCGCCAGACGGTCTCGGTCTGGGGCTCCACGCCGGCGACCGCGTCGAAGACGGCGACGGCGCCGTCGAGCACGCGCAGCGACCGCTCCACCTCGACGGTGAAGTCGACGTGGCCGGGGGTGTCGATGATGTTGATCCAGGTGTCCTTCCACCGGCACGTGGTGGCGGCGGAGGTGATGGTGATGCCCCGCTCCTGCTCCTGGACCATCCAGTCCATGACCGCCGCGCCCTCGTGGACCTCACCGATCTTGTAGGTCTTGCCGGTGTAATAGAGGATCCGCTCGGTCGTCGTGGTCTTGCCCGCGTCGATGTGGGCCATGATCCCGATGTTGCGGGTCCTGGCCAGCGGGAACTCTCGGATGACGGGTGCGTCGGGCATAGCTCTACTCTGCTCAGTTGTTTCCAGGGGAACTAATGAAAGAACGTCCGTTACCGGATGTTCATTCCCCCTATGGGCGAAGCGCCCTCACCAGCGGTAGTGGGCGAAGGCCTTGTTGGCCTCAGCCATCTTGTGCATGTCGTCACGGCGCTTGACCGCCGAGCCGATGCCGTTGTTGGCGTCGAGCAGCTCGTTCGCCAGCCGCTGGGCCATCGTCTTCTCTCGCCGGTCACGGGAGAAGCCGACCAGCCACCGGATAGCGAGGGTGGTGGCCCGGCGGGGCCGGACCTCCATCGGCACCTGGTAGGTGGCGCCGCCGACCCGGCGGCTCTTGACCTCGAGCTGGGGCTTGACGTTCTCGACCGCCCGCTTGAGGGTGGCGATGGAGTCGCCGCCGGACTTGTCTCGGATCTCGTCGAGGGCGTCGTAGACGATGCGCTCGGCCAACGACCGCTTGCCGCGCTCGAGGACCTTGTTGACCAGCTGGGTGACGAGCACCGAGTGGTACACGGGGTCGGGCATCAGCTCGCGACGGGGAGCGGGACCTTTCCGGGGCATCGGCCTAGCCCTCCCTCTTCTGCCGGCCGCTGGCGCCGCCGTAGGCGGCCTCTCCGGATGGCAGCAAGAAGAATTGAGCGCGAGGGAGGAGGGCTTCGCCCGACGACCGAGCACGATTAGCTCGCCGAGCAAGCTCTGCTTGCGAGTGCGAAATCATCAGCCCTCCCTCTTGGCGCCGTAGCGGGAGCGGGCCTGCTTGCGGTCGCGGACGCCCGAGGTGTCGAGGGTGCCCCGGATGATCTTGTAGCGAACGCCGGGGAGGTCGCGCACACGCCCGCCGCGCACGAGCACGATCGAGTGCTCCTGCAGGTTGTGGCCCACGCCCGGGATGTAGGCCGTGACCTCCTGGCCGCTGGTGAGGCGCACACGGGCGACCTTGCGAAGGGCCGAGTTCGGCTTCTTCGGCGTGTTCGTGTACACGCGCGTGCAGACGCCACGCCGCTGAGGCGCGCCCCGGAGGGCCGGGGTCTTGGTCTTGGTCGTCTTCGACTGCCGGCCCTTGCGGACCAGCTGGGAAATCGTGGGCATGTGCGGGACCGACTCTATCCGGCTGTCTCTTCCGGGCCCGCAAAGAAGCTGGCCTCGTCCTCACCGATCGTCGCGGCGGCGTCGCCGTCGCCGTCGCCCGTGCCGATGTTGGCCAGCCACGCGGCCAGGTCCTGGTCGGTGTCCGACGAGTAGTACGACAGCGGCTCGTAGTCGGGCGCCTCGAGGTCGAGGTTGCGGTAGCGGGTCATGCCGGTCCCAGCCGGGATCAGCTTGCCGATGATGATGTTCTCCTTGAGGCCGAGGAGCTGGTCGCTCTTGCCCTCGATAGCGGCCTCGGTGAGCACCCGCGTGGTCTCCTGGAACGACGCCGCCGACAGCCACGAGTCGGTGGCCAGCGACGCCTTGGTGATGCCCATGAGCTCGGGTCGACCTTCGGCCGGCGTCTTGCCCGCCTGCACCAGCTCGCGGTTGATGTCCGCGTACTGGCGGGAGTCGACGCGCTCGCCCGGCAGGAACCCGGAGTCACCGGGTTCGGCCACCGAGACCCGCCGCAGCATCTGGCGGACGATGAGCTCGATGTGCTTGTCGTGGATCGACACACCCTGGTCGCGGTACACCTTCTGGACCTCGTCGGTGAGGTACTGCTGGGTCTCGCGGATGCCCTTGATCTCGAGCAGCTCCTTGGGGTCCTTCGGACCCTCGATGAGGGCGTCGCCGGCGGAGACCTCCTGCCCCTCGGTCACGAGCATGCGGCTCATGTCGCGAGTGGCGACCGGGTAGCTCTCCTCGCTGCCGTCGTCGCCGACGATCGTCACCGAGCGGCCCTTGGCCTCGTCGTCGGTGATGCGCACGACGCCCGACGTGCGGGCGAGCACGGCCTTGCCCTTGGGAGTGCGGGCCTCGAAGAGCTCGACGACGCGGGGCAGACCGTGGGTGATGTCCTCACCGGCGATGCCGCCGGTGTGGAACGTCCGCATGGTGAGCTGCGTACCGGGCTCGCCGATGGACTGGGCGGCGATGACGCCGACGGCCTCGCCGAGCTCGATCATGCGACCGGTGGCGAGCGAGCGGCCGTAGCACGCCGCGCACACGCCGTAGGGCGCCTCACACGTGAGCACCGTCCGCACGCGGACCCGCTCGACCGAGGCGTCGTCGCGGAGCTGGGCCACCTCGGCCTCGCCCATGTGCGTGCCGGCCTTCAGGCCGCCGACGTCCTCGGCCAGCACCCGGCCGTACAGACGGGTGTCGAGGTTGTAGCGGTGGCCCGGCTCGTCGGGCTTGATGTTCTCCAGCCACAGACCACGGGTCGTCCCGCAGTCGTCGTCGCGGATGATCAGCTCCTGGGCGACGTCGACCAGACGACGGGTGAGGTACCCGGAGTCGGCCGTGCGCAGGGCGGTGTCGGCCAGACCCTTGCGGGCGCCGTGGGTGGAGATGAAGTACTCGAGGACGGACAGGCCCTCGCGGAAGTTGGACTTGATCGGGCGGGGGATGATCTCACCGCGCGGGTTGGCGACCAGGCCGCGCATACCGGCGATCTGGCGCACCTGCATGATGTTCCCTCGGGCGCCCGACCCCACCATCATGTCGATGGGGTTGAAGGCGATCGAGCCCAGCGTCTTCTCCATGGCCCGGCGCACGTCGTCGGTGGCGTTGGTCCAGATCTCGACTTCCTTCTGGCGCCGCTCGTCGTCGGTGATGATGCCCCGGCGGAACTGGTTCTCGATCTTCTCCGCTTCCTTCTCGTAGCGGTCGAGGATCGACTCCTTGTCGGGCGGCGTCTTGACGTCGTCCATGGAGATGGTGAGACCGGACTGGCTGGCGAAGCGGAAGCCGAGGTCCTTCAGACGGTCGAGGCTCTCGGCCACGATCGCCTTCGGGTAGTTGTCGACCAGCTTCTCGACGATCTCGCCCACGTCGCGCTTGCGGACCGACCGGTCGACGTAACCGAAGCGGGCGCAGTAGTCCTCCGGGAGGGCGTTCTCGAAGAAGAGCCGGCCGGCGGTGGTCGCCCGGTACAGGGGCTTGCCGTCGTCGTCGCTCTCGAGAGTGCGGATCTCGATCGGCGCGTGCAGCGGCAGGCTGCCGGTCTCGAACGCCTTCTCCACCTCGTACAGGCGCGAGTAGCGGCGGGGCTGGCCGTCGGCCCGCTCCTCGCCGCCGGTCGTCTCCTCGGTGAGGTAGTAGCAGCCGATCACCATGTCCTGGCTGGGCACGGTGAGCGGGCGGCCGTGGGCCGGCGACAGCATGTTGTGGGCCGACAGCATGAGGATGCGGGCCTCGCCCTGGGCCTCGGCTGACAGCGGCAGGTGAACGGCCATCTGGTCACCGTCGAAGTCGGCGTTGAACGCCGCGCAGACGAGCGGGTGGATCTGGATGGCCTTGCCCTCGACCAGCAGCGGCTCGAAGGCCTGGATGCCAAGGCGGTGCAGGGTTGGCGCCCGGTTCAGGAACACCGGGTGCTCCTTGATGACCTCCTCGAGCACGTCCCACACCTGCGGGCGACGGCGCTCGACCATGCGCTTGGCCGACTTGATGTTCTGGGCCAGCTCGGTGTCGACCAGCCGCTTCATGACGAAGGGCTTGAAGAGCTCGAGGGCCATCTGCTTGGGCAGGCCGCACTGGTGCAGCTTCAGCGTGGGGCCGACGACGATGACGGAACGGCCCGAGTAGTCGACGCGCTTGCCGAGCAGATTCTGGCGGAACCGGCCCTGCTTGCCCTTGAGCATGTCGGAAAGCGACTTCAGCGGGCGGTTGCCGGGACCCGTGACCGGGCGGCCGCGGCGGCCGTTGTCGAACAGAGCGTCGACCGCCTCCTGGAGCATGCGCTTCTCGTTGTTGACGATGATCTCGGGGGCACCGAGGTCGAGCAGCCTCTTCAGCCGGTTGTTGCGGTTGATGACCCGGCGGTAGAGGTCGTTGAGGTCGGACGTGGCGAACCGGCCACCGTCGAGCTGCACCATGGGGCGCAGGTCGGGCGGGATGACCGGCACGGCGTCGAGGATCATCGCCCGCGGGTCGTTGATCCGGCGGCCGTTGTCGTCGCGTCGGTTGAACGCCGACACGATCTTCAGGCGCTTGATGGCCTTCTGCTTGCGCTGGGCCGACAGCGGGCGGCGGCCCTCCTCGGGCTCGATCGCCTCGCGGAGCTTGACCTCCTCCACGTCGAAGTCGATCTCGCCGATGAGCTGGGCGATGGCGTCGGCGCCCATGCCACCGCGGAAGTACTCGCCGTAACGGTCGCGCAGGTGACGCCAGAGGATCTCGTCCTCGATGATCTTGCGGGCGAACAGGTCGCGGAACTCGTCGAAGGCCCGCTGGGTGAGCTCGAGCTCGAGCTGGGCCCGCTCGCGGATCTGGGCCACGTCGCGCTCGCCCGCCTTCTGGCGGGCCTTGAGCTCGGAGTCCTTGGCCCCTTCCTTCTCGAGCTCGGCCACCTCGTCCTCGGTCGCCTTGAAACGCTTGTCGATCTCGATGTCGCGCTGGCGCTCGATCTCGGCCAGCTCCTCCTGGAGCTCGGCTTCGAGGTTGGGGAGGTCGGTGTGGCGCTTCTCGTCGTCGACCCAGGTGACCAGGTTGGCGGCGAAGTAGATGACCTTCTCGAGCTGC
>DASZJL010000170.1:0-22962 GCA_035948135.1 Acidimicrobiales bacterium
GCGGCTCGTCTCCTCTCCCGATTGACGCGAGGACTGAGCGGGCGATGGACGTCTACAGAGTTTCGGTTCGCTCTCGGCCGTCGAAGGCGAGCTTGGTGACCTCGCCGATCTCGTCAAAATCTGGCGCCGCTTCGGGCCGAATTGTGAGCTCCATCGCCCTGCCATGTTGGTCCACGCAGCAACGAGTGACGACTGCCACAGGAGGATTCGGCGTCCCCGGGTAGAAGTACGCGATATGAGCCTGGTTCTCGACACCGAGCAGGCCGCTGATGTCCAGAGCGGCGACGCCTACCAGAGCCTGATCGCCCGCCTGAGTCGCCAGTCGGTCACCGAAGGGAAGCACTTCGACGCGTACGCCGACGTGCCCTGGGACGACCCCGCGTACCGGATCGACCCCGAGGACGCGCGGTGGGAGATGTCCGACGCCGACGGCGGCCTCGGCGCCACTGACTGGTACAGGGCCCAGCCCCAAGGGGTGCGAGCACGCATGGGCCTCCAGGGCGTCGTGTCGGCGATGAAGACCGGCCTCCAGTTCGAGAGCATCCTCAAGCGGGGCCTGCTCGAGTACGCATCCAAGCTGCCGAACAACGCGCCCGAGTTCCGCTACGCCTACCACGAGGTCATCGAGGAGGCGCAGCACTCGTTGATGTTCCAGGAGTTCGTGAACCGCAGCGGCCTCAACCCGCCGGGCATGCCGAAGCTGATGGAGTTCGGCTCCCGCGGCGTCATCAAGCTCGGGCGCAAATTCCCGGCGCTGTTCTTCCTGTTCGTGCTGGGTGGGGAGGACCCCATCGACTACGTGCAGCGCCAGGAGCTGCGCAGCGGCAACGAGATCCACCCGCTGCTCGAGCGCATCATGCGCATCCACGTCACCGAGGAGGCCCGCCACCTCTCCTTCGCCCGTCACTACCTCAAGCGCAACGTCCCCGAGCTCAGCTGGTTCCGACGCCGGATGCTGGCGCTGCGGGTGCCGTTCATTCTCGGGTCGATGGCCGGGATGATGCTGCGGCCGTCGAAGTCGATGATCCGCCAGTACGGGATCCCTCGCTCGGTGATCAAAGAGGCGTACGACGACAACCCCCAAGCGCGGCAGTTCGTCAAAGACTCCATCCGCAAGGTCCGCAACCTCTGCATCGAGCTGAGGATCATCACCCCCGTGTCGAAGCTGCTGTGGAAGGCGTTCGGCATCTGGGACGAACCCAGCGCGGCGGCGGCTTAACTCAAACCCGCCGGCTCGCTGCCGGCGTTCGCGAGCAATGATGGCCACGGTGCCCGACGACGAGTGGCTCGCTGCGAACCGATCGAAGTGGGACGACCGGACCGAGGTTCACCTCCGCTCGCAGTTCTACGACGTCGAGGGTTGGTTGCGCGACGAGCGTGGGCCGCAGGAGTGGGAGATCGAGGCGATCGGCGATGTCGCCGGGCTCCGGCTGGTGCACCTCCAGTGTCATTTCGGACTCGACACGCTCTCGTGGGCCCGTCGCGGCGCCGAGGTGACGGGCCTGGACTTCTCACTGCCAGCAATTGAGGCGGCCGAGGAGCTGGCACGGCGGGCCGGCCTCAGTGAGCGGGCGCGCTTCGTGTGTGCCGATGTGTACGAAGCGGCCTCTGCGCTGGCGCACCAGACCTTCGACATCGTCTACGTGAGCCTCGGCGCCCTCTGCTGGCTTCCGAGCGTCGAGCGGTGGGCGGCCCAGATCGCGGCGCTGCTCCGACCGGGCGGTCGCCTGTACCTCCACGACCAGCACCCGCTGTGCTGGGCTCTCTCGTTCGAGGAACCGGTCATCGAGCACACCTACTTCGAGGAGGACGCCCCCTTCGTCGAGGACTCAACGATGACGTACACGGACGCGTACCGCGCGCTGGTCGCGACACGAAGCTTCGAGTGGAACCACTCGCTCGGCGAAATCGTCAACTCGCTCGTCGGCCACGGCCTGCGGATCGACCGGCTCGACGAGCACGACTGGACGCTGTGGCTGCGGTACCCATGGCTGCAGAAGGACAACCAGGGGCGGTGGCGCCCGCCGCCGGACCGGCCCAGGATCCCGCTCTCGTTCACCGTGCTGGCGACGGCAGTCGGAACGTGAAACAAAGATTATGCTTCGTCCCACTTTCCGGGTGGAGGAGGAGCGATGCCGATCGAGGTCGAGAAGGTCGTCGGGGCGGTCATCCCGGGCGCGGTAGCGCAGTGGGATGAGGACGCAGTCATCCTCTATCACCTCGGCGTCGGGGCGGGCGTGCCGCCCACCGACCCCGGTGAGCTGCAGTACACGTACGAGTCGTCGCCGCTCAAGGTCCTCCCCAGCTTCGGGGTGATCCCGGTCTTCCAGATGCTCGGCGGGCTCGTGGGCCTCGAGGGCCTGACGTTCAATCCCATGATGCTGCTGCACGGCGAGCAGGACCTCGTCGTGCACAAGCCGCTGCCGGCGCGCGCCAAGGTCGAGAACACCGGTCGGGTCAGCGACGTGTACGACAAGGGGAAGGGCGCCCTTGTTGTCGTCGAGACCGAGACCAAAGACGAGAACGGCGACCTGCTGTGCACCAACCGCTTCTCGGCGTTCATCCGGGGCGAGGGTGGGTTCGGCGGCGAGTCGGGTCCGGCGCCCGGCAACGAGGCGCCGGCGAGAGACCCCGACGTTGTTGCCGAGTCGCCGACGCTGCCACAGCAGGCCCTCCTCTACCGGCTGTCGGGCGACAAGAACCCGCTGCACGTCGACCCCAACATGGCCGCCCTCGGGGGCTTTGACCGGCCGATCCTGCACGGCCTGTGCTCGTTCGGCATCGTGTGCAAGGCGGCCGTCGACAACGCCCTCGACGGCGATGTCACCAAGGTCGGCCGGTACCAGGCCCGCTTCTCGGGCGTCGTGTTCCCGGGCGAGACCATCGTGACGTCGATGTGGCGCGAGGGCGACAAGGTCCTACTGTCGGCGACGACCAAGGAGCGGGGCACGCCTGTGATCACCAACGCCGCTCTCACCATCAAGGAGTAGATGTCAGATGGCACGCAAGGTGTTCGTTGTCGGGGTCGGCATGACCAAGTTCGAGAAGCCCGGCTCGCGTGACTGGGACTATCCCGACATGGTCAAGGAGTCCGGCACCAAGGCCCTCGACGACGCCGGCATCCCGTATTCCGAGGTCGAGCAGGCGATCGCCGCGTACTGCTACGGCGACTCCACCAGCGGGCAAGAGGCGATCTACGAGCTCGGGCTCAGTGGTATCCCGATCGTCAACGTCAACAACAACTGCTCGACGGGATCGAGCGCGCTGTACCTGGCCCGCCAGCTCATCGCCGGCGGCATGGCCGACTGCATGCTCGCTGTCGGCTTCGAGAAGATGGAAAAGGGCTCGCTCGGCCTGAAGTTCATGGACCGGCGACCGCCGATGAGCCGGCACCTGACCCAGATGATCGAGCTCTACCCGTTCGCCCCCGCACCGCCCGCGCCGCAGGTGTTCGGCAACGCCGGCCGCGACCACATGGAGCGCTACGGCACGACGCCCGAACAGTTCGCCAAGATCGCCGAGAAGAATCATCGCCACTCGGTCAACAACCCGTACTCGCAGTTCCGCGACGAGTACACGCTCGAGCAGATCCTCGAGGCCCCGACGGTCTACGAGCCGCTGACGAAGCTGCAGTGCTGCCCGACGTCGGAGGGCTCCGGCGCAGCCGTGCTCGCCAGCGAGGACTTCGTGCGCCGCCACGGCCTCGAGGGCAAGGCCATCGAGATCGCCGGACAGGCGATGACCACCGACGGCGAGCGCACGTTCAGCGAGCGCAGCTGCATCAACCTGGCCGGGGCCGACATGACCCGCCGGGCGGCCGAGCAGGCGTACGAGGAGTCGGGCCTGGGCCCCGAGGACGTCCAGGTCATCGAGCTGCACGACTGCTTCTCCACCAACGAGCTGATCACCTACGAGGGCCTCGGGCTCTGCCCCGAAGGGGCCGGCGGCAAGCTCATCGACGAGGGCGCCGTCACCTACGGCGGCCAATGGGTCGTGAACCCGTCGGGCGGCCTGATCTCCAAAGGCCACCCGCTCGGGGCCACCGGCCTGGCCCAGTGCGCCGAGCTCACCTGGCAGCTGCGGGGCGAGGCCGGCGACCGCCAGGTCGACGGCGTCACCGCTGGTCTCCAGCACAACCTCGGCCTCGGCGGCGCCGCCGTGGTGACGATCTACAAGAAGCCGGAGCTGGCCACCGCCTGAACCGAGTGTGTTTAGCCGTGCCGCTTCAGGCGGCCGGTCCGCTTTGCCCACCGCTCGGCGGCCGAGAAGACCGCGATCGACAGCGGGATCATCACCACCGCGAAGGCGGCCATGATCACCAGGTCCACGGCGACGTCGCTGACGGTGGCGCCGTCGATGAGGGCGTGGCGCAGAGACCGGAGCAGGTATGTCGCCGGCGAGAGGTAGGACACGGCCCGCAGCCCCGCCGGCAGGGTCTGGACCGAGTAGTAGACGCCGGAGACCAGCAGCACCACCGACTGCACCATGAACGACAGCTGCTCGCCCCGCTCCGGATAGAGGAGCGGGAGAACGCCGGCCAGGATGCCCAAGCCGATGAGGGAGGCGCTTCCCACCGCGAGGATCAAGGCCGCGGTGGCCCAGTTGGCGTGTGAGAGGTCGACCGCGAAGAACGGCAGGGCGATGACCAGGATGAGCGCAGTACGCACCAGCGCGTGGAGCACCCCGAACACCGCGGTTCCGAGCAGATGGGCGACGCGCGGCACGGGCGCCATGAGCGTGTGCTCGATGGTGCCCTCCCACCGCTCCCACGTGATCACCAGACTGATGTCGTCGAGGATGGCCGACAGGTACGCCCACACCAGCGTGCCGATGAGGAGGAACAGAATGAGCTCCTCCGCCTGGTGGCCCTTGACGATGCCCTCGGCCGCGAGCTGCTTGGCGATGAAGGTGATGGCGAGGGTGTTCACCACCCCGTAGACGAGCCAGACCACCTCCCAGGCCCAGTGCCTCTTCCAGAGGTTCGTCTGCCGTTCGACGAACGCCCAGCCGAGGCTGGTCTGGCGCCCGAGCGTGAAGCGCCGGGCGGGCGTCGGGAACTGGAGCTCAGCCATTGAGGATCACCTCCTCCTCGTCTTCCTCGACCGTCTTGCCGGTCAGGGCCATGAACACGTCCTCGAGGTCGACGTCCGCGACGGGCCGGTCCCTCGCCACTGCGGCCCGCAGCTCGGCGGACGTGCCCTCCGCGACGATGCGGCCCCCGACCAAGAACGCAATGCGGTCGCACAGCGCCTCGGCCTCGTCCATGTCGTGTGTCGTCAGCAAGATGGTGGCGTCGTGGTCGCGCTGGACCTCCCGCACAAACGTCTGCACCTCCCGCTTGCTGCGGGGGTCGAGCCCGGTCGTCGGTTCGTCCAGGAGCATGAGGACCGGGGACGTCAGGAACGCCCGGGCGACGGCGATCTTCTGCTGCTGGCCCCGGGAGAGCTCCTTGACCATCGCCCGGCGGTGGCCGCCGTCGAGCCCCAACCTGTCGAGGATGGCGTTCGAGCGGGCGCGGACTTCAGCGCCGTCGAGACCGTAGACGCGGCCGTAGAAGAGCAGGTTTTCCAGCGCGGACATCTGGCGGAAGAACGACGGATCGGCCGACACCCTGTTGATCAGCTGGCGGACCTGCATGGAGTCGCGTTCGACGTCGAAGCCGAACACCCGGACCTCGCCCGCGTCGGCCAGCACGAGCGAGGACAGGATCCGGATCAGCGTCGACTTCCCCGATCCGTTGGCGCCGATCAGGCCGTAGATCGATCCCCGCTGCACCTCGAGCGACACGTCGTCGACGGCACGGACGCGCCGCGGCTGCTTCCGTGACCACGGGGCCCGGAAGCCGGGCGTGAACGTCTTGGAGATGTCCCGCACGACGAGGGGCCGGGACACGGAGGGAAGAGAGGCAGCAGAACGCGGGGGCATGAGCAGTCCTTTGTCCGGTGGGGCAGCGGAACGCGTGCGCGCCGGGGGCGCGGACGCGGGCGGCGTCAGCGCACGGGACGGAGGACTGCGGCTTCGGCACCGTCGGCAGAGCCGACCGTGCCGGAAGACTTAAGCGAAGCCCCCCGCGCCCGGGACCGGCCGCCGAAGCTTCCTTGTGATGCCAGCCACGGGCGACCTCCTCGGGCGGGACTGAACAGTCAGATCTTACTCACGACGGGACGAGAGTGATCGGCAGCTTCGCCATCCCCCGCAGGATGGGGTTGCTGCCGCGCACGGGATCGCCGGCGGGCTCGAAGCGGCGCACCCGGCGGGCCAGCTCGTGGAGGACGGCGCTCGCCTCGAGGCGGGCCAGGTGGGCGCCGAGGCAGAGGTGGATGCCGCTGCCGAATCCGAGATGGTCGGCGGGGTTGCGGTCGATGCGGAACGCATCGGGATCGTCGTAGTGGCGGGGGTCGCGATTGGCGGCGCCGTAGAGGATCAGCACCCGATCGCCGACCGGGATCTCGGCGCCCTGTACTGCGTACGGCGTGACGACCGTGCGGAAGAAGCCCTGAATGGGGGAGTCGCGGCGGAGGGACTCCTCGATGGCGCCCCCGATCAGCTCGGGGCTGGCACGCAGTCGGTCCCAGACCGCGGGCTCGCGGGCGAAGGTGTGAAGCACGTTGCCGAGGAGGTTGGTCGTCGTCTCGTTGCCGGCCACCAGCAGCAACAGGCTGAACCAGAAGACCTCGGAGTCGTTCAGTGCACCTTCTTCGCGTGGTTGGACCAGACGACTGAGCAGGTCGTCCGTCGGGGCTCGGCGCCGCGCCTCGACCAGCGCGGCCAGGTACCCCTGGAGTGCCAGGATCCCCTCGACCGTCCTGTTGGCCCGCTCCACATCCCCGGGATCGATGACCGCGAGGCTTTCGACGATCTTGTCGGACCAGTCGCGGAACTGGGGGTAGTCGTCAGGCGGGACGCCGAGGATCTGGGCGATGACCAGGATCGGCAACGGCGAGGCGACCGCCCTGACGGCGTCGGTCGTCCCCTCCTCGAGCATCCGATCGACGGCTTCGCCGGCCAGCCGCTCCACGAGTGGTCGCCAGGCCGACACCGCGCTCGGCGTGAAGTCCCTCGCCACGATGCGCCGCAGCCTCGTGTGATCGGGCGGGTCCATCGTCAACATCATCGGCAGCGGCTGCCGTATGTAGATCACGCCCTCGGCGGACGACAGCGAGGCATGGGCGCGCGCCGCGGCGAGGACATCGTCGTAGCGACTCAGGACCCAGAATCGGAGCGATTCCTGCCGGTAGAGCGGCGCCTCGTCCCGGAGGCGCTGGTACCAGGGGTACGGATCGGCGACGGTGTCGGCTGCGAAGGGGTCGTAGAACAGCGGCGCCCGCGTGACTGGCATGTGGAACAAAACCTATACTTCGTCCCACATGAGCGCAACGCAGTGGGGATACCACGCCGCCGAGGACGCAGACGCCGCACGCGAGCGGATCCTCGACGGCGCCGAGGCCGCCGTGCAGCGTTGGGGCGTGGCCCGCACCCGCATCGACGACATCGCCGGCGAGGCCCACTGCGGCCGCACGACGATCTACCGCTACTTCGGCAACCGCGACAACGTCATCGTCGAGGTCGTCCTCCGCCACGCTCGCCGGCTCCTGGCGACGCTCGTCGACCGGCTGTCGACGTTTCCCGACTCGCCGGACAAGGTCGTGGAGGCGCTCGTGCTCGTTGTCGATCTCGTCCGGCGTGACCAGCACCTGAGCTGGGCGTTCCGGCCCGAGGACCCGGCGGCCCAAATCGAGGGCCTGGCCGACGCCCTCCACGAACTGGCCACGTCGACCTGGTCGCTCTTCCTCCGCACCGATCCGACGCTGAAGCGCGCTCTCCGCCCTGGCGTCGACCCGGCGCTCGCGGCCGAGTGGATGCTGCGGATCATGCTGTCGTACCTGACGTTCCCCGGGCGCAGCGGGAGCAGCCAGGCCATGCGCCGCCAGCTACGCCTCCTGCTCGTGCCCGCGCTCTTCAAGGACGGGTGAGCGATGCGCTGGACGATTGAGGACAGCCCCACGCGGGCCGCCTTCCGAGCCCAGTTCCGACAGTGGCTGGCCGACGTTCTGGAGCCGGGGTGGATGGAGGCCATCGAGGGAGGCGACGAGGAGGGCTACGCCAAGGTCCGGGCGGCCGCCGAGCGCAACGGCTGGAACGTGCTGTCGTGGATGCGGACGATCGGGGAGAGTGGCTACGGCGCGCCGCTGTGGCCCGAGGAGTACGGCGGGGTGTCGGGCGAGCCGTGGATGCAGCAGCTGGTGCGCGAAGAGCTCAGCCGCTGGCGCCTCCCGCTGTTCGGGCCCAACATCCTCGGCGTCGGACTCGCGGGGCCCACGATCATCGCCCACGGCACCGACGACCAGAAATCACGCTTCCTGCGGCGCATCCTCACCGGCGAGGACCTGTGGTGCCAACTGTTCAGCGAGCCCGGCTCGGGATCCGACCTGGCGTCGCTCGCAACGCGCGCCGTCCACGACGGCGACGAGTGGGTGATCAACGGCCAGAAGGTGTGGACGTCGATCGCCCAGTTCTCTCGCTACGGCATGCTCCTGACTCGAACAGATCCCGACGCCCCCAAGCACGACGGGCTCACGTACTTCATCCTGGAGATGAGTACGCCTGGTGTCGACGTGCGGCCGCTCCGCCAGATGACGGGATCGTCGGAGTTCAACGAGGTGTACTTCACCGACGTCCGCATCCCCGATGCCCGGCGGGTGGGCGACGTCAACGACGGATGGCGCTGCGCCCGCACGACGCTGGCCAACGAGCGCGACACGATCGCCGGCGTTTCGCTCGACCCCACCGCCCTCTTCGGGGGTGTGGCCAAGGACCCGTGGCAGGCGTTCCTCGATCATGTCCGCGACCGTGACGATCCCGCCGTGCGGCAACGCCTGGCCCAGCTGTACATCGAGAAGGAGGTCCGTGACATCACCGTGTTCCGGGCCAATTCGGCGCGCTTGCGCGGCCAGCAGCCGGGTCCCGAGGGATCCGTGAACAAGCTCTTCAACGCCGAGCTCAACCAGCGGCGAACCGACTTCGCGGTCACCGCCAGCGGCATGGCCGGTGTGGCGTGGATGCCACGGGACAAGACCGCGGAGCTGCGATCCCACGGCTTGCTCAGAGCGCGAGCCAACACCATCGAGGGTGGCACGTCCGAGGTCCTGCGCAACCAGGTGGCCGAACGCGTGCTCGGGCTACCTCGCGACGACAACGCCGAACGCGACCTCCCGTGGCGGGAGCTTCGACGAAATTGAGGACGTTCGGCTCTCTCAGGCCTCGAGCTTGGCGCCCAACTTGTTGATCAACGTGTTCTCGAGTGCCGGGTCGAACGGCTGGGACACGTTCGAGAAGGTCCCCGTGACTTCGGCCCTGCTCTTGCCCATGGCCACGGCGTCGATCACCAGCGTGATCGTCTGGCCCGACACCGTCAGCCCGGCGCTCATCCGCACGCCGACGGTGACGTCGCCGAACTTCGGCACGGTCAGCGGCGAGACTTGCACGTTGGTCGGGGTGGCACCACTGGCCGCCTGGGTGAGTGCCTTGGTGAGGAAGGTCTCCAAGCACGGCTGGAACTTCGAACTCTTCAAGGCGGCCACGTCCTTCAGGTACGTGGCCTCGTCCTTGGCGATCTGGGCCTCCGATCCCACCTCTGTCGTCGGGGAGCCCATGCTGAAGTTGTCGCCCTTGACGTCGGCGATCTTCGCATCGTCACCGGATGAACCGGTGCAGTTGTTGAGCTCCTGGCTGGCGGCCTTCTCTTCCGGGGTGGTAGCCGGGGCGGGCGTGCCGGTCCAGCCAGTGGGGAAGTCGGCCTGCACGAGCACCAACTTCTGGGCGCGGGCGTCGGCGGCTGCGTCGCGGACGGCGCTACCGGGCGTCGACGCTGATGTCGTGGACGTCGACGGCGCGGACGTGGTGCTGGACGAGTTGCTGCTGCCACCGCCACAGGCGGCGAAGATCAACGCCAGCAGGGGAACGATTGAGAGAATTCGGAGTCGCACGGCGGAGAACGATACGTGGTCTTCGTCAGCGGCGCTCGATTCTCTTCGGATCCTGGCCTTCCCGCCACGACTCGATCACCAAGTGGTCGCCGCCAGGCTTGAGGAACATCAGCTCGGTGACGTCGACCTTGAACAGGTGGTACGGCGGGGGCGGCGAGTACCCGGTCTCCCCGCGGAACGCCTGGCTGAACCGCTCGAGGGACTCCCCGTCGGTGAGCTCGACGGCTCGGCCCGAGATGCGGGCGTCACCGTTGGTGACCTGCTTGTCCTCGGTGGCGTTGTGCAGCGCAAGCCGTGGATCGCGCCGGAGGTCGGCCGCCTTGCGGGATTCGAGCATCATCCCCAGCCAGAGCTCGTCCAGGGCGAAGAGCGGCTCGATGCCACTGATCCGAGGAGATCCGTCCGCCCGCAGCGTCGCCAAGAGCCCGAGGCCCGTCGCCTGGAAGCGCTCCCGCACCCGCTCGGCCAGCTCGGGCGCGGCGTCTTCGACTTCCGCCCAGGACGCCACGGTCCCGATCGTACGTTCACTGCTAATCCATTGACGAAGGAGACACGCAAATGCCGTATCCGTTCCTGTCAGACGACTGGTTCGCAGCCGCCCGGACGATTCGTGACGAGGCCGGCGAGATCGGTCCTCCCGGCGGCAACGACATCACGCTGAACGTCACTGTGGTCGAGGGCCCGATGGGCGACACGGAGATGCACTTGGCTAACGGCCAGTTCGACCGGGGCCACGTCGACGACGCGCCCACGAAGGCGACCGTTCCCTACGACGTCGCCCGCCAGCTGTTCGTCGACGGCAACCCGCAGGCCGCGATGCAGGCCTTCATGGCCGGCCAGCTCCGCATCGAAGGTGACATCAGCAAGATCATGGCCGTGCAGGGCGCGGCGATGAGCCCCTCACCCGAGCAGCGCCAGTTGCAGGAGCGGCTGCGGGAGATCACTGCGTAAGCCGCAAATGTCGCCGCTGGCGGCTGACTGATAAACCTTTCGACATGCACGACATCGTGATCCGCGGAGGCACCATCGTTGATGGCACGGGCGCGCCGCCGCGTACGGCCGATGTCGCGGTCGACGACGGCGTCATTACCGAAGTGGGCCGCGTCGAGGGACGCGCCGGACGCCAGCTGGACGCCGACGGGCTCCTTGTAACCCCGGGTTGGGTCGACGTCCACACGCACTACGACGGGCAGGTCACCTGGGACCCGGACGTGACGCCATCGAGCTGGCACGGTGTCACCACCGTCGTCATGGGAAACTGCGGTGTCGGGTTCGCACCCGTGCAGCCCGGCGCCGAGTCGTTCCTGATCGAGCTCATGGAAGGCGTGGAGGACATCCCCGGCTCGGCCCTCCACGAGGGCATCGACTGGCAGTGGAGCTCGTTCCCCGAATATCTCGACGCCGTCGACGCCATGCCCCGGGCTGTCGACGTGGCCGCCCAGGTGCCACACGCCGCCCTCCGCGCCTTCGTGATGGGCGATCGTGCCCACGACGAGGCGGCCAAGGGCGACGAGCTCACGGAGATGGCGCGCATTACCGAGGAGGCGCTCGCGGCCGGCGCGGTCGGCGTGACGACGAGCCGCACGATTCTCCACAACTCCCGTTATGGGTTCGTGCCCGGCACCAACGCCCCGCCCGACGAGCTGCTCGCCCTCGCGGACGCGGTCGCACGGGCCGGCCACGGCGTGTTCGAGATGGTCTCCGACCACCAAGGCGGCGAGGGCGACCGGGCCTGGTTCCTCGACTTCACGCGGGCCAGCCGCGCACCTGTGACCTATGCGCTGGCACAGGCACCGTTCGCTCCCACTGCGTACAAGGACGCGTTGGCGGCCGCCGAGCGAGACCACGCCGAGGGCCTGCCGATCGTGCCGCAGGTCTCCTGCCGGCCGACCGGCATGCTTTTCGGTCTCCAGAGCAGCCTGCACCCGTTCATCACCCATCCGACCTACCGGGCGATCGCCGACCTGCCGTTGTCGGAACGGGTGGCGCGCCTGCGGCAGCCCGACGTGCGGGCCGCGCTCCTGGCCGAGGAGCCGGCGACGGGGAGCCCGGTCGCCCGGGTGCTGATGTCGCGGTGGAACCAGATCTTCCCGCTCGGCGATCCGCCCGACTACGAGCCGCCGGCCGAACGTTCGGTGCAGATGACGGCAGACCGCGACGGGCGCAGGCCCGAGGAGGTCGCCCTCGACTGGCTGCTCGAGCGGGACGGACAGGAGCTGCTCTTCGCTCCGCTTGCCAGCTATGTCGACTACGACTTCGAGGCCATCCGCGAGCTCATGACGCACCCGCGTACGGTGCTCGGGCTTTCCGACGGCGGCGCCCACTGCGGGCTGATCTGTGACGCCAGCATGCCCACCTTTCTCTTGACGCACTGGGTCCGCGACCGCACCCGAGGCGAACGCATCTCGCTGGAGGAAGCCGTACGCCTGCAGACGTCGGCGACCGCCGGGCTCTATGGCTTTGACGACCGCGGCGTCATCGGCGAGGGCAAGAAGGCCGACCTCAACCTGATCAACCTCGACGGCCTGCACCTCCACGCCCCCCAGATGGTGTTCGACCTCCCGGCCGGCGGGAGGCGTCTCGTGCAGCGGGCCGACGGCTACGTCGCCACGGTCGTCGCCGGCGAGGTGACGTTCGAGCAGGGGGAGCCCACGGGCGCCCGTCCGGGGCGCCTCGTGCGCGCCGGCGGCTGAGGAGCCACACGGACCGAGTCCGCATCGGGTGCCTGGGCGCAGCGCGCATCGCGCCTGCCGCCTTGGTGAAGCCCGCGCGGGCCAGCGACGAGGTGGAAGTCACGGCGGTGGCGGCGCGGGACGGAGAGCGGGCTCGGGCTTTCGCCGCCAAGCACGGCATCCCGGTCGTGCACGATTCCTACGACGCCCTCCTCGCCGACCGCGATGTCGACGCCATCTACAACCCGCTGCCCAACGGCCTCCACGCCCTGTGGACGATCCGGGCCCTCGAGGCCGGCAAGCACGTGCTCTGCGAGAAGCCATTCACCGCCAACACGGCAGAGGCGGAACGGGTGGCGGACGCGGCCGCCGGCGCCGGCCTCGTGGTCATGGAGGCCTTCCACTGGCGCTATCACCCGCTGGCGGCGCGGATGGTCGAGATCGTCAACAGCGGTGAGCTGGGCCCGGTGCGGCACATCGAGACGGCGATGTGCTTCCCGCTCCTGAAGCGCAGCGACATCCGCTGGCAGCTCGATCTCGCCGGTGGCGCGCTCATGGACGCCGGCTGTTACGCCGTGCACATGCTGCGCACCCTGGCGGGCACCGAGCCCGAGGTGGTCTCGGCGGAGGCAAAGTTGCGTTCTCCCGGCGTCGACAGGGTCATGCGCGCCGACGTGCGCTTCTCCGACGGGCGCACCGGCCGCATCATCGCCTCGATGTGGTCATCGACGGTGTTGAAGATGGCCGCCCGCGTCGAGGGCGACAGCGGCGTCCTCAAGGTGTTCAACCCGGTCGCCCCGCAGTACTTCCACCGGCTGACCGTGAATGCCGGCGGCAAGAAGCGGCGCGAGCGGGTGGATGGTGGGTCGACGTACTCGTACCAGCTGGCCGCGTTCGCGGCGGCAGTGCTGCGGGGCGCGCCCACCTTGACCCCACCTGCCGACAGCGTGGCCAACATGCGCGTGATCGACGCCATCTACCGGGCGGCCGGCATGGAGCCGCGCCGAGGCGCCACCGACACTGCGGCGTGATGCCGCTCGGTCGCTACGGCCCGAAGAGCTTGGCGAGCTGACTGAGCTGTGCGGCGGTGGGCAGCGGCGCCACCATGCTGCGGCTGTAGTCGTGGAGTTGCCAGTAGGCAAAGGTCTCGGCGAAGTCGCCCGCGGGCGTCGAGAAGTCCTGGCACATGCTGCACGTGAACCACGGCTGGGGCATGACGCCCCGCAGCTCGAGCCACAGCGACCGGCGCTGGTCGTTGCCGTACCGCAGGTCGACGGCGTGACCGATCTCGTGGGCGATGACGTGGGCCAGCATGTCGACCGTCTCGTCCGGGCGCACGTAGATCTCGATCGTTGCCATCGACAGCGGGCTCGTGCGGCCTGAGATTCCCGGCTGGGGGCCGAGGAACACGATGCGGTAGCCGAGCTGCTGCCACGGGTAGCTGATGCGTCCGAGCGCCTCGGAGATCCGCGCCTGGGCACTGGGTGGGTTGGCCACGGGCGGGGGTGCCGAGCGCGGTGGACGGGCGGCGGGGGCGGCGGGGCCAGGCGGGGGAGGGGTGGTGAGCGTCGTGGTCGGCGCCGCCGCGGGCACAGGCGGGGGGGCCGGCGCGGCGTCGGGTACCGCCATCCAGGCTGCGGTCCGGCCGGCAGCCGCCGCGCCCGCCCCCGCACTGCGGGACGGGCGGAGGAGCCCGCCGGCTGCCAGCCCGACCGCGAAGAGCGCGATGGCGAACGCGGCGAGGAACCCGTGGTGCGGGCGCGTCGATGACGACGGCGAACGTCCATGACCGGACAGCTTGGGGGCCTCCCACCGCTCGTCGTGCGCCGGTCCTCAGCCGCCCTGGCCAGGCGCTACGAGCCGGCGCTATATACCCACCGACATCTCCGTCGAAACCGGCTGAATCCGGGTTTTTTCCGAAAACAGAACAGCGGGCCCCGGAGGGCCCGCTGTTCACGCTGATTGTGGTTGCGGACGGTCAGCCGCCGGCGCCGCCGACTTGGGACGCCACGTTGCTGTACCTGCTCGACGTGGCCCCGCCGAAGAAGACGACGGCGACCAGGCAGACCATGGCGATCAGCCCGACGAGGAAGGCGTATTCGACGAGGCTGGCCCCGCGCTCACTGTTGAAGCGGCACCTGCACGCCAGGTATTGGGCGATTGCCACAATGTTCATGCCCGTGTGCAGGTGGGTGGCTAGCTGCCGACGGACGAGCCGACGGTGCTGAACTTGCTCGACGCGCTCTTGCCCAGGAAGGCGATGGCGACGATGCAGATCACGGCGATGAGGGCGACGAGCAGGGCGTACTCGACGAGGCTGGCGCCCCGTTCGTTACGACCGAACTTGGCTCGCAGGTACGGAGCGCAGTGCTGCTGCCAGTAGGCAACGATATCCATGAAACGATTCTCCCGATTTGTCGAACGCCCCAGCGGGGGCCTGGCTGCTGTTGCCCATTCATCGGCAGGGGTGAGCGTCGAATCGATAGGACTATCGACCCATTCTGCGGCCGAACCGCCACATACCGTGGCCTAAATGATCAATCCAGGCGGATGATGCCCATGCGGACGGCCTGGAGGACGGCCTGGGTGCGGTCCCGGGTATCCAGTTTCTGGTAGATCGAGGCCAGATGGTTCTTGACCGTTTTGACGCTGATGTAGAGCTTGGCGGCCACCTCGGTGGTCGACAGCCCGTCGGCGATCAGCTGGAGGACCTCCTCCTCCCGCTTGCTGATGATGGGCTCGGCGCCCGCAGCCTCCTCCCGCCGCACCAGGTCGCGGACCTCGCCGAGCATCGAGGCCGCCAGCTCCGCTGACAGCGCGGTCTCGCCGGCCGCGGCCTTCCGGACGGTGTCCACGACCTCCTCGGTGGAGCAGTCCTTGACCAGGTATCCGGCGGCACCGGCGCGGATGGCGTCGACCAGCACCTCACGGTCGGCGTGCATGGTGAGGATCACCACCTGGGTGCCTGGCACGCGGTCGCGGACCTGGCGGGTGGCCTCCACGCCGTCGAGCACCGGCATGGTGACGTCCATGAGGATGACGTCGGGGTGCAGCTCCTCGGCCAGGCGGACGGCCTCGGCGCCGTCGGGCGCCTCGCCGACCACGTCGAAGCCGTTGTCCTCCATCGACCGCCGCAGCGACTCCCGCAGCATGCGGTGGTCGTCGGCGAGCAGCAGTCGCACCGGCTGTCCGATCGTGTCGGGGTCTGCCTCGCCCATGGTCATTTGCTCTCCAGCCTGCAGCGCACGGTCGTGCCCCGTCCTGGTTCGGATTCGAACTCGAGCACGGCGCCGATGGCGTCGGCTCGCTCCCTCATGCCGAGCATCCCGTAGGAATCGACGCGGCCGGCCTTGCCGACCGGGAAACCCTGCCCGTCGTCGGTCACCACGAGTAGGGCGTTGCTGCCGTCGCAGCGCCACCGCACGCTGAGGTGCGAAGCACGGGCGTGTCGCTCGACGTTGCTGATCGCCTCCTGGGCGACGCGCCACATCTCGCGCTCCTGCGGCACCGGTAGGCGCGCCGTCTCCTCGTGGCGGAACGACGTTTCGACGCGCGCCCGCTCGCGGACCCGGACCAGATATCCCTCGAGGGCGTCGACCAGGCCCCGGGCCTCGGTGACGTCGGTTCGCATGTCATACAACGTCTCCCGCACCTCGCCGACGACCGACCGCACGTCGGCCCGCAGTCGCTCGAGATCGTCGTGCACGGCCTGGCCCTCGGCCCGCTTCAGGATGCGGTCGAGTTCGAAGGCGACGTACGCCAGCGACTGGCCGATGCGGTCGTGCAGCTCGCGGGCGATGCGGGTGCGCTCTTCGGCTGCCCCGACGGTGCGGAGGCGGGCGAACCAGCGGGCGTTGTCGATGGCGAGGGCCGCGGGTTCCATGAGCCCCTCGACGAGGCGCGCCTCATGGGCGCCGAGGTGGCCGTCGCCGGTGTGCTCGGCCACGAGGACGCCGACCAGCTGGTCGCGGGCTCGCAGCGGGGCGTACACGCCCGACCCCGATGTGGGCGCCAGTCCGTTGCCCTGGGTGCCGCCGAGGTGAGGGGCACCGAAGGGGGCCGCCCCGCTGATCGCCATGCGCGCCGGCGCCGGCAGGTCGATGTCGGGCAGCTCCGCCGGCAGGCGCACGCCCTCGGAGACGCTGATCGCCCAGGGGCCCCCGGTGCCGTCGCCCAGCAGGATGGCGACGACCTGGCAGTCGACGAGCTCCCGCACGCGGCTCACCGTCGAGTCGAGGATCTCGTCGAGGTCGAAGGAGGATGGGAGGCTCTGGGCGACGCGGTGCAGCGAGGACAGCAGGGCGTTGGCCTCGGCCAGCCTGCTGATGCGATCGAGGGCCAGCGAGTGGCGAACCTCGGCTTCACCGAACAGCCGTCGGGCGTAACCGGCGACCAGGGCGACCAGCACGAGCTCGGCCGACCACTGGGCGGAGTCCTGCAGGCGCACGCTCTTGCTCCGCGTCGTCGTGGCGATCACGACGTAGGGGATGCTGAGCGCGAGCGCACACGCCACCGCCAGGCGTAGGGCGAAGCCGAAGCCGCGTGCGAAGCCCGCGGCCATGACGGCGCTGATGACGGTGAAGACGAACGGCGAGTTCCAGTAGCCGGTGGCGGCCACGGCGATGACCGTGAGGCCGAGCTCGCCGAGCAGCTGGAGCAGGCTCCACGGGTCGTCCTCGTAGTACCGGAGCGGAAAGAACGTGCGGATGGCCGCGTAGACGACCAGCGCCGTGCCCCACGCGCCGACCGACCCGTCGATCGGGCCGCGCAGGGCGGCGATGACGAACCCGACGACCACCGTTCCCCAGCGGATGCCGGGGATGAGCGGCGAGAACGCCGCCAGGCGGTCGGCGCGGTCTAGCGGAGGGCCTGGCCGATCGACGAGCCGGCCGGGCCCAACACGATCACGAGCACGGCGGGGAAGATGAAACAAACGAGCGGGAACATGATCTTCACCGGCAGCTTGCCGGCCTTCTCCCGGGCCCACTGGCGGCGCTTGTTGCGCATCTCCGCGGCCTGCGTCTTGAGCACCCGACCGATCGGAATGCCCAGGGCGTCGGCCTGCAGGAGGGCGAGAACGAAGTTCGATAGCTCCGGTACCTCGGTCCTTCGCTTGAGGTTCTGGAACGCGTCCCGCCTCGGCAGGCCGAGCTCCATCTCCCTCAGCGTACGGGAGAACTCGTCGGCCAGGGGTGAGGTGAAGTTCTGGCACACGACCTCCAGGGCGCCTTCGAAGCCCATCCCGGCTTCGACCGAGATGGCGAGCAGATCAAGAGTGTCGGGCAGATCACGAAGGATCATGAGCTTTCGCTCGGACACCTTGCGGTTGAGCCACGCGGCGGGGAACAGGGCGCCCATGGTCGGCAGCAGGACCAGGAACAGGACCGCCTTGTTGCTCGGCGGGTGCGTGAGAAGCACGAGGGCCACGGCGGCCAGAGCCGAGAACAGGGTGAGGGCGGCCTGGGCCGTGACGAACTCCTCGGCCCGCACCGTGCTCGCCATGCCGGCCAGCAGCAGCTTCTTGTGGACGCTGTCCAGGTAGTTCGACGGCGTCAGGCTGCTGATCGCCTTCAGGCCGCGCTCGCCCATGGGGCGCACGATGCGCGTGAGGAAGGGCTGGCTCAGGTGGGCCTCGTAGTCGCCCACCTCGAGCTCGTCGGCCTCGAGTTCCTGGAGGTACTCGACGGCGTCCTGGTCGGGACGGCGGAAACGACGGATGACTGCGTTCATTCCTCAGACCTCGATCTTGACCATGCGGAAGATGATTGCCGTGCCTGCCGCGACCGACGCCGCCGTGGCGGCGAGCACCGCGATGCCCCAGCCCTGGAACATCGGCTTCATGTACTGGGGGTCGATGACCTGGATGGCCACGAGCAGGAACAGTGGCAGGCCGCCCAGGACCCAGGCCGACATGCGGCCTTCGGCGGTGAGTACCCGGACCTCGCGCCGGACCTCCTCACGGGCCCGGATGAAGTCGGCCAGCGTGTGCAGGAGGTCGGCCAGCTTGCCGCCGACGGTCTGCTGGATGCGGATGGCCTGCACGACCCAGTCGAGATCCCGCAGCTGCAGGCGCTGGGCCATGCGGGCGAGAGCGTCGACCACCGAGTCGCCCAGCCGGGTCTCGGCCACGACCCGGGCGAACTCCTCCGACATCGGAGGCTCCGACTCCTCACACATCATCTGGATGGCACGCAGGAACGTGTGGCCGGCCGACAACGACGAGGCGATGAGGCTCAGGGCATCCGGAAGCTGCTCGGCAAAGGCGTTTCGGCGACTCGTGATCTTGCGCTTGAGTACCGCCACGCCGCCCACGGGGCCCATCACCAGGCCGATGAAGCCGAAGATCCACTGGCCGGTGATGCCGGTGAGCACGGCCCCCAGCGCCAGGCCGGCGGCGATCGACACGATGATGAACTCGCCGGGGCGCATCGGGATGTGCGCCTCCTCGAGCTGGGTCTTCAGCGAGCCCCCGGCATCGACGTGGTCGACCATCTTGCCGGCGAAGGAGACCGTCCCCGCCACCAAGCCGCGCTCGGTGGCGGCTTCGATGGGGACGTCGCGCTCGCCATAGGGGAGGTCGAGGATCTCGACCAGCTGACGCTCGCGGCGTCGGGCCCGCACCAGCCAGGCGACGACGAGGACGAACAGCAGCACGCCCCCTCCGACGACCAAAAGGGTTGTCTCGGTGCTCACTTCGCACGCTCCGCAGTGGCGAGTTCGCGGGCACTCGGCACGCGAACCTGACGGGTGGACTTGGGGCGCCCGTCGCCGTCGCCGGCGGCGGCGGCCCGGTGGGCGTGGAACACCTTGGCCGGCAGCTCGATGCCGGCCTCGTTGAGCTTGTCGACGAACTTCGGCCGTAGCCCGGTCGCCGCCAGCTCGCCCGAGGGTCGGCCGTCACGCGACGACGTGTTCCGGTACTTGAAGACCTCCTGCAGGAGGATGGTGTCGCCCTCCATGCCCTGCAGCTCGGTGAGCGACGTGACGACGCGACGGCCGTCGGGCATGCGGTCGAGGTGCATGATCAGGTGGAGGGCCGACGCGATCTGCTCGCGGATAGCCCGCACCGGCAGGTCGTAGCCGGCCATCAGCACCATGGTCTCGAGCCGGCTGAGGGCGTCCCGAGGGCCGTTGCAGTGCACCGTGGTCATCGAGCCCTCGTGGCCGGTGTTCATGGCCTGGAGCATGTCGAGCGCCTCGCCGCCCCGGACCTCACCGACGAGGATTCGGTCGGGCCGCATGCGCAGGGCGTTGCGGACCAGGTCACGGATGCGGACCTCGCCCGACCCCTCAGCGTTGGGCGGCCGGGCCTCGAGGTTGATCACGTGCGGCTGCTGAAGCTGGAGCTCGGCCGCGTCCTCGATGGTGATGACGCGCTCGCCGTCGGGGATGAACGACGAGAGGACGTTGAGGTTGGTCGTCTTGCCGGTGCCGGTACCGCCGGAGACGAGGACGTTCATCTTGGCCCGCACGCACGCCTCGAGCACCGTCGCCAGGTCGAGGGTGAAGGTGCCGAAGTTGATCAGGTCCTTCACCGTGTACGGGTCGGCCGCGAACTTCCGGATCGTCAACACCGGACCATGGATGGCGAGGGGCGGAACGATGGCGTTGACGCGGGAGCCGTCGGGCAGCCGGGCGTCGACCATCGGCGCCGACTCGTCGATGCGCCGGCCCACGCCCGACACGATCTTCTCGATCACGGCCCGGTACTGGACCTCGTCGGTGAAGGCGGCGCCGGTGTGCTCGATCTTGCCGTCGCGCTCCACCCAGATGTCGTCGAAGTTGTTGCACATCACTTCGGTGACGGCGTCGTCGGCGAGCAGCGGGTCGAGGGGGCCGTAGCCGAGAGTGTCCCGGAAGACCTCCTCGACGAACTTGCGGCGCTCGACGGGAGAGACCTTCACGTCCTCCCGCTGCACGATGCGGTCGAGCGCGCTGCGAACCTCCTTCATGAGCTCGACGTCGTTGAGGCCGGACATCTTGGGCGCGACCTCGGCGAGCACCAGCTCGCGCACCTTGCGCTTGGACGTGGCCCAGCCGGTCGTGGACGGGCTCTTGGCGCGGCGCGTCCCCTTGCTGTCACTGCGGGGGCGCACCTTCGTCGTGCTGGTCTCCTTGCGCTCCTGTTCCTCCAGGGCGGCCAGCTTTTCGGAGAGCTTCACTCCAGAACCTCCTAGGCGTTGCTGTTCGTGGCCACCGCGGAACGCCTGAAGATGCGTCCGAGGAAGCCGTGGTGGGAATTGCCGTTCATCTCGGGCACGCGGTCGCGCAGGTCCTCGGGGAGGTACGAGCGCAGCCCCGACGCGATGCGGCGGCTGACTTCGGCGTCGGGGTGGAACGCCATGACTGGCATGCCGACGTTGATCGATTTGCTGACCTCACGGGCGTAGGGAAGCACCGACATGAAGCCCTGCGGGAAGAGCTTGGTGATCTGCTCGATGTCGATGCCGACGTCCTTCTCGGCCTTGTTGAGGATGAGCTGGATGTGGTCCGACGGGATCTTGAGCTTGTCGAGCGTGTTCAGGAACACGCCCATGTTGCGAACGCTGGGGAGGTCGAGCGTCGCCAGCGTGAACAGCTCGTCGGACAGGTCGAATGCCGCCAGCACGATCTCGGTGAGGGCCGCCGGCGTATCGACGATGACGTAGTCGAACTTGGTGCGAATCGCCTCGATGATGCGGGTCACGTCGGGCGGGCTGATGCGGTCGGCCTCGGAGGGATCCTTCGGCGCCGGCAGGAGGTAGATGCCCGTGTCGTGCTTGACGAGGTACTCCTCGATGTGGTCGGCCAGCTTGCTCTCGTCCTCCTCGTCGCGCTGGAGGGCATCGAAGATCGTGAAGCGGGGCCGAAGCCGGAGGGCGGTCGACACCTCGCCGAACTGCAGGTCGAGGTCGACGATGCACGTGCGCTTCCCCGTGTGGTGGGTGAGGAAGTAGGCGAGGTTGGTGGCGTAGAAGGTCTTGCCGCAGCCGCCGGTGGCCGACGAGGTGGTGAACACGCGGCCCACGCCGCTGCCGGCCGCCTGAGCGGCTGCCGCGGGCGTTGCCGTCTGCTGGCGGCTCAGCTCCATGGCCCGCTGGACGCTCTCGAGGAGGTCCTCGTCCTTGGCGGGGAGCTGGAGGAGGTCGATGGCGCCCGTGCGCACGATGTCGCGCAGGCGCGCCTCGGGGCGGCGGTTGAACGCGAGCAGAACGGTCATGCCCGGGAGCTCGTCGTGGATGACCTCGAGGCGGGCGAGCCCGGCGCGGGTTCCGAGGGTGGGACCGGCGATGAGGACGTCGTAGGGGCCCTCTTCGGTGAGGACGTCGCCGACCGATCCGACGCGGGTGCAGGCGGTGACGTCAGGCCGGGGGCGCACATCGGCGGTGATGGCGCGCACCTGGTCGGCGAGCGTCTCGGCGCGGTCGAGGACGAGGATCTTTGGGTTGCGCATCACAACACGCAGGTCATGTTCGAACGATTTTCCATCTGAGTCTCCGGATCCCCCTTGTTCATGAACAGCGGGCGAGTGGGTCTCTTTCGCTTCCCGCCAGTTGTCCTGTCACCGTCCATTTTCGGCGCTGAGGCCGAAACCGTGCATGGTCCGTTCGAACGATTTCCGTATGGCCCGATCGGACTATCGACGTCTGTGCCTGTTCTGCGCCCGTGCGATCCTTCGTGCGCCAATCGCGCCGGGCCCGAATGGCGTTGGGATCACCTGCAAATAGTCCGTTGGGACTATGGAGTTACCGTCTATGGGGCTCCGATAATTTCGGCGTGACCAGGAAGCATGCACCGCAGGACGCTTCCCGACAGGCGGTATGCAAACGCCTACGTGGGGAAAACGGCGTCGAAATGCTCGAGTTCGCTCTGGTGATCCCGATCTTTGTCTTCGTGCTCTACGGCCTCATCGCCTTCGGGATGATGCTGAGCGCGAAGCAGACGATCACCCACGCGGCGTCGGAGGCGGCCCGAGCTGCGGTGAGCGCGCCGCCCGGGGACAGCACCGCCGAGAAGGCAGCGGCCCACGACCGTGCTGCTACGGCGATGCAGTCGCTTAGCAAGTACAACGTCGACGAGCCGGGTGCGTTCGCCGCGGACGTGCGACCGTGCAGCCTGGGGAGCCCCAACAACTGCATCTTCGTGACGATCACGTACAACTACTCCGCCCATCCCATCGTCCCGCCGGCGCCCGGGCTCGGTCTGGTCACCCCGGACAAGCTGACGTCGAGCGCCGTCGTCCAGGTGTCGTGATGAACCTTCGAAGCCTTCACCTTCTCCGCGCGCGCCGTGATGATGAGCGTGGCGCCGTCCTCGTCCTTTCC
>DASZJL010000171.1:0-2471 GCA_035948135.1 Acidimicrobiales bacterium
CCGATCGCCCCGACCCCCGTCACAGGAGTACCCACCATGTTGATCATCCAGAGGCCCACCGTCGAAGTTGTCGACGAGGAGCAGAACAACCGCCAGCGCTTTGCGATCGGCCCGCTCGACCCGGGCTTCGGCACGACGCTCGGCAACTCGCTGCGCCGCACGCTGTTGTCGTCGATCCCCGGCGGGGCGGTGACCCAGCTCCGCTTCGACGAGGCGCTGCACGAGTTCACGACGCTGCCCGGCGTCAAGGAAGACGTCACCGACATCATCTTGAACCTCAAGGACCTGCTGGTGCGGGTGCACTCGGACGAAGCGGTGACGCTCCGCTTGGACGTGCGCGGCCCGGCGGACGCAACGGCGGCCGACCTGCAGCTGACGTCCGACGTCGAGGTGTTGAACCCCGACCTGCACATCGCCTCCATCAACGCCAAGGGCCGTCTGGCCGTCGACGTCACGGTGGAGCGTGGGCGTGGCTATGCGTCGGCGGACAAGAACAAGCGGTCGTCGACGATCGGCGTGATCCCGATCGACTCGATCTTCTCGCCCGTGCACCGGGTGACCTTCGACATCGAGCCGGTTCGGGTCGAGCAGTCGACCAACTACGACCGCCTCGTGCTCGACATCGAGACGGACGGGACGATCTCGCCCCGGGAGGCGCTGGCCTCGGCCGGCGACACGCTGCGCAACCTGGTCTCGCTGGTGGCGGACCTCGAGGAAGCGCCGCAGGGCCTGGAACTCGGCGACACCGGCACCACGACGAGCGGCTCGCCGGACCTCGACCTGCGGATCGAGGAGCTGGACCTCTCGGAACGCCCGCGCAACTGCCTGAAGCGCGCGCAGATCAACACGATCGGCGAGCTGGTCGAGCGCACCATGGAGGACCTGCTGGCCATCACGAACTTCGGCCAGAAGTCGGCCGACGAGGTCGTGCAGCGACTGGACGAGCGCGGGCTGTCGCTGCGCACGAGGGACTAGGGCTCCGGCGATGCAGGCAACCCCCAAGCGCGGCCGTCGGCTCGGCGGATCGTCGGCGCACCAGAAGGCCATGCTCGGCAACCTGGTCGCGTCCCTGATCGCGGCGGAGTCGATCGTCACCACCGAGTCAAAGGCCAAGGCGATGCGGCCGGTCGCCGAGAAGTGCGTGACGACCGCCCGCAAGGGTGGCGTGGCCGCCCAGCGCCACGTCGTTGCGCTCATCCGGGACAAGGACATGACCCACAAGCTCTTCGAGGAGATCGCGCCCCGCTACGAGGAGCGCCCCGGTGGGTACACGCGGATCCTCAAGCTCGGCCCGCGCCCCGGTGACAACGCGCCGATGGCGCGTATCGAGTTCGTCTAGGCCGATCGCCGGGTCCACCGTGGAGGAATCGGCCGGCGCTGCGACGCAGCGCTGGAGGCTCCTCGTCGCATACGACGGCGCCGCCTTTCGCGGCTTCGCCGTCCAGCCCGAGGTCCCGACGGTGGCCGGCGCGCTGCGCCAGGCCCTGGAGCGCACCGCTCGCCTGAGCGAGGCGCCGCTCATCACCTGTGCCGGGCGGACCGACGCCGGCGTGCACGCCCGGGGGCAGGTCGTCCACGTCGATCTCCCACCGATCCCCTACGACGGCCCGGGGCTGGCCCGCGCGATCAACCGGCAGCTGGCGCCCCAGGTGGTGGTGCGGAGCGCCGAGGAGGTGGGCCCTGATTTCGACGCCCGGCGGTCGGCGACGGGGCGGACCTATCGGTATCTGGTGTGGAACGCGCCGGAGCCCGACCCGCTGCTGGCGCCGATCGCCTGGCACGTGAGCGACGTGTTGGATCTGGTCGCAATGCGCACGGCGTCGGACGTGCTGTTGGGGAGCCACGACTTCCGGTCCTTCTGCCGGCGGCCTCCGGGGACCGACGCATCGGAGCCGATCGTGCGGCTGGTGACGCGGGCCCGCTGGTCGGTCGATGCCGGGCCCGAGGCGAGTGACGCCGACGGCGCGGTCCCCGCTGATTCTTGGGAGGCGACGGCGCGCCTGTTGCGCTTCGATATTTCGGCGAGCTCGTTCTGCCACCAGATGGTGCGCTCGTTGGTGGCGTCGCTGGTCGACGTCGGACGCGGTCGGCAGAATGCCGCGGGACTCCTGGAGCGCTTGCGTGCCGCTTCCCGCCAATCGATGCCCGAGCCGGCACCGGCCGAAGGGCTGTGCCTGGTCTCGGTGGACTACAGCGGCGAGCGGCCGCTGATTAATTAGTCGGCTGCCCCGTCGCCGCCCAGGCTGGCTTGCTGTCGGAGGCCGGTTGGCTCAGGCAGCGCGGCGAGCGGTACGACTGCTTCCGCCACCATTCCGGTTCTCGAGAGACAGATGCCCTTCGAGGTCGATCCATGGTTCGCTCACCACACGCTGGAAGCCAGTCAGGATCTCGACGAAGAACCGCCGCTCAAGGTTGATCGTCTGCTGAGCGAGCTCGAAGCTGAGGTCCACGAAGCGCACCGGTTGACTCAC
>DASZJL010000172.1:0-23389 GCA_035948135.1 Acidimicrobiales bacterium
GAGGTCCTCGGCCGCCCAGCGGTTGCCACAGATCGCGTAGACGACGGCAACGATCGAGGCCAGCTCCCGCCGGTACAGATCGTCGAAGTCGACCCGCAGTGGGTCGTCCGTCGCGACCTCGGCGTCCCGAATCGACGTCTCGTCCAGAACATGAAGTTTCCCATGCTCCACACACGAACGACCGCTCCATTCCGTTTACCCCGTCCATTTGGCGGTCGTGGACGGCGTAGAGCGATGCTCACGACCGCCAAATGCGCGCTGGCGCAGGGTCGACAGGCCTCGCTGTAGCGTTTGGGTGTGTTCCGGCGTCCGAGGGGCGATTCATTGCCGGCCGGACGCGAGCCGATGGCGGCCTGGCACCAGTGGGTCAGCGACGGGATGCAGCAGCACGAGCGGGGGCTGTCGCCGTTCGACGACTCCCGACCGTCGGCCCTCATCCTGGTCCCGCTCCTCGGGCTCCCGGCTCTGTTGATCGTCGGGGTGGTCCTGATCTTCCTGCTCGGCTAGCGCCCTACTTGAGCGTCTTGCCGACGAGCTCGGGTGGCACGTCGTGCACCGTGCAGCTCAAGTCGACGGCGCCTTCCTTGACGACAGCGCTCGTGGCGTCGCAGGGGAAGAGCGGGGCGCGGGGGATGCGCAGTTGGATCGGGAGGCGCAGGCCGCCGAAGGACATCGACCCATTCGTGACCTGCACGCTGGCGGCCACGTCGACACCGGCGGCGCTGACCATTACTCGGCCGGGCGCGAAAGTCACCCGTGTCCCGGCGAGTCGGGAGACCTCAACGTCGGTTAGCTCGGCGGTCACCGTGCCGCTGCCGAGACCGGTCAGCTGCACCTGCTGGTCGTTGATGAGGCGGTTGCGGTCGACGTGCACGTCGTGGAGGTCGACGGAGATCGACGCGAACGTGACCCGGCCGGCGACCACTGGCCCGACGCGCACGTCCACCTTCGGGACGGAGCCAGCCAGGAGGAGACGACCAGTGAAGGGGAACGAGCTGATCGAAGCAGTGCTCGACGTGGCGCCTCGCACGGCGCGCTCGGCCCGGTCGCGGAGCTGGCTGGTGGCGTAGGCCTTGGCCACGAAGTCGCCGACGACGAGGACGACGAGCAGGATCGCCAGTGCGATCAGCAGGCGCCGCACGGGCTAGGCGCGGGGGAGACCCAAGACGCGCTGAGCGATGATGTTCTTGTTGACCTGGGTGGTGCCGCCCGCGATCGACAGGGCCCGCACGTACACACGGTCACGCCCCCATTTGCCGGTGTTGGCGGCCGGGCCGAGGAGCTGGCCGGCCATCTCGGCGATGTGGGTCTCGCACTCGCTCCACACGAGCTTGGCCAGGCTGGTCTCGGGTCCCGCCTCCCGCCCGTGCAGCGATCCCGACACGGCACGGTCGCTGAGGAGCTTGAGGTACTCGCCTTCGACATAGAGGCGCGCCAGGCCCTGGCGCAGGACGGGGTCCTCGGCCGCGGGGCGACCGGCGCGCGTCGTCGATCGCGCCAACTCGACGAGATTGCTGATCTTCTTGCGCACACCCAGATGGAGGCTGGCCACGCCGCCGCGCTCGTGGGTCAGGGTGGTCATCGCCACCCGCCAACCTTCGTTCTCCGGCCCGAGGAGCGCTGACCGCGGGACACGCACGTCGGTGAAGAAGATCTCGCTGAACTCGGCCTCACCGGTGATCGTCACGAGCGGCCGCGTTTCGATCCCTGGGAGGCGCATGTCGACGAGCAGACACGAGATGCCCTTGTGCTTGGGAGCCTCGGGATCGGTGCGCACCAGCAGCTCGCACCAGTCGGCGACGTTGCCGAACGTGTTCCACACCTTCTGCCCGTTGACGACGAAGTCGTCGCCGTCGGCGACCGCGCGCGTCTGAAGGGAAGCGAGGTCGGAGCCCGCGTTGGGCTCGGAGAAGCCCTGGCACCAGATCTCGTCGCCGCGGAGCATCGGGCGGAGGAACCGCTGTTTCTGCTCCTCGGTGCCCCACTGCATGATCGACGGGGCGATGTTGGAGATGCCGATGACGTTGAGCGTTCCCGGGGTGCCGGCCCGGCTGAGCTCCTCGGCGTAGACGACCTGCTCCATCACGCCCGCGCCGCGGCCGCCGTACTCGACGGGCCAGGCGATCGCGGCGTAACCGGCATCAGCCAGCTTGCGGTTCCACGCCCGCAGACGCTCGAGGACTTCGGGCGACTCCAGCGCGCCCATGGCGCCCCCCCCGCCGAGGAGCGTGGGGTCGAGGTTGCTGTCGAGCCAGGCGCGGAACTCGCTCCGGAAGGCCTCGGCCTCCGGCGGGTAGTCGAAGTTCATCTGGCCTTGAGCTCGCCCATCACGTGCACCTGGCCCAGCGTGTCGCCCATGTACTCGGGCCCCTCGGCGGTCGGCACGAACCATCCCGTCGGGCACATGGTGAGCACCTCGACCATCGAGAACCCCTCGCCCGCCAGCTGGGACTCGAACGCCTTGCGCATCATGCGCTTGGTTCGAGCGACGGCGCCGGCGTTCTGCACCGACCCGCGTGCCACGTAGGCCGCCCCCTCGAGGCGGGACAGGAGGTCGCCGATGACGATCGGATAGCCGTGATAGTCCGCGTCGCGGCCTTCCAGGCTGGTCTTGGTGCGCTGGCCGATGACGCTCGTCGCCGTCATGTGGCCACCGGTCTCGCCGAACACGCCGTTGTTCAGCAGCACGCAGGTCACGTTCTCACCGCGTGCCGCGGTGTGGAGCACCTCCTGCAGACCTTCGTTGACCATGTCGCCGTCGCCCTGCAAGGTGAAGACGGCAGTGTCGGGCCGCATGCGCTTGAAGCCGGTGGCCACCGACGGGGCCCGGCCGTGAAGCGCCTGCACGAGATCGACGTCGAGGGTGCGGGCGAAGGCCGTGTAACAGCCGATGCCCACCACGCCGACGGTGGACTGGGAGAGGCCGAGCTCGGCGATCGTCTCGAGCAGGATGCGGATGGCGACCGGTTCCCCGCAGCCGGGGCAGAGGTCGTGCTCGCCGGTCTGCAGCAGTGACGGCGTCTTCTCGCCCACGGGGATGAGGACGGGCTCGTTTCCCTCGCGTCCCTCGTTCACGCCAGCACCTCCTGTCCGGCAACGGCGTCCTCGATGCGGCCCGCGATGACCTCGACGTCGAGCAGGGCGCCGACGCCGAATCCCGCGTGGTCGGTCGAGATGCCACCGATCCCCCGCACGGGTGCCTCGCCGAGGACGGCGAGGCGCACGTCGTCGATCATCTGCCCGGCGTTGAGCTCGAAGACCAGCACGCTCCGTTTGCCGGCTGCGGCCTCGGCCACAGTGTCGCCCGGGAAGGGCCACAGCGTGATCGGGCGCACGTAGCCGACGCGCAGGCCCTTGTCGCGCAGGCGACGGACCGCGTAGCGGACGAACTTCGCAGGCGTCCCGAAGGCGACGACGAGGTGCTCGGCGTCGTCGAGGAAGCCGGTCTCGGCGCGCGATTCGACAGCCGCGATGCGGCCCAGCTTTTCGACGACCGCCAGCTGCTGGCCTTCGATGCCGGGCCCCGGCGTGTTGGTCTTGCCGATACCGAGCGGCGACAACACCTTCGACTGACCGCTGCCGCCCCCTGACCCGTCGACCGACCAGTCCTTGTCGGGAAGAGAGCCAAAGTCGAGGGCCTCGACGTCGACGGCCTCGGCCGTGTGTGCCAGCAGGTAGTCGCCTTGGACGAGCACCGGGTTGCGCCAGAGGTCGGCCAGGTGGAAGGCGCGCTGGGTGAGCTCGACCGCCTCGCCGATGTCCATCGGGGCCAGCACGATGTGTCGGTAGTCGCCGTGCCCGCCGCCGCGCGTCGATTGGAAGTAGTCGCCCTGGCCGCGGGCCATGTTGAACGCCACGAGCGGCAGCTCGGCCAGCGTGATCTCCGAAAACGACTCCTGCATCAGCGAGAGGCCCTGACCAGTGGAACCGGTGGCCGCTCGCGCCCCGGTGGCCAGCGCGCCCCACGCCATGCCCACCGCCTCGAGCTCGCTCTCGGCGTTGACGCACACGCCGCCTACCGCGGGCAGCTTCTTGGCGAAGTTCTCGAGGAGCTCGGTGAACGGTGTCATCGGATAGCCCGCGAAGAAGCGGCAGCCGCATGCGATGGCGGCCTCCGCCATCGCCTCGGAGCCCTCCATGAGCCGCTTGGCCATCAGGATCCGACCTCGACCTCGATCGGGTGCTCGTACTTGAAGACGTCGAAACAGAAGTCGGGGCAGACGTCGAGGCACGCCCGGCACCCGGTGCACCCCGGGAGCAGTTCCGGATAGCGATAGCCGGTCTGGTTCACGGCGGTCGACATGACGAGCACCCCGGGACGGCACGCGGGAATGCACAGGTCGCAGCCCTTGCACGCGTCGGTGTCGATGTGCACTGTCCCTCGGACCACGACGGTGCTCATGCGTGCGTCCCTGCCGTCAGCGCGGGCCACGCCGGCGCCGCGAGCGGATCGACGAGTGCAGCGCCGGCCCGGAGGGCGCGGGCGTTGCCTTCTGCGTGCTGGCGCCGGTAGGCGGGGAGGGACTCCTCCATCGCGGCGATGGCCGAGTCGAGCGCGACCAGACCGGTGACTGCGACGTAGGCGCCGGTCGCCACCATCGACACCGCCATGGGGTTCCCGAGCTCCTCGGTCGCCACCTCGGTCGCGGGCACCGCGAACACTCGGGCCACATCGACGGGCTCCTCGAACAACGACGAGTTGAGGACGACGACGGCATCGGGCACGAGCCGAGCGCGCAGCGGCTCCCAGTACCGCGGGTGCAGCGCGAGCGCCGACCAGGCGTGGGAGACGATCGGCGGCGCCTGCACGGGGCTATCGCCGACAACGATTGTTGCGTCCGAATTGCCACCCCGCATCACGCCGCCGTAGACGCCGAACAGCATCACGTCCCTACCCTCGAGCACGGCGGCTCGGGCGATCACCTGAGCCGCCAGCTGCACCCCTTGCCCGCCGATCCCGGTGAGCAGCAGCTCGCGCTCGGTCATCAGATAAGGAGCGTAGGCGGCGCGGACGGATAGGCGTCCGTGCAGTGCCGGACGTAAGCTCTGGTTAAGGCCAGGGAAAGGCGTAGGAGGCTCAGCTGTGGGGTCGAAGCCCGTGACGGGAGTTCTCATCGTCGACGACGAGGAGGACATGCGGGCACTCCTTCGCTCCACCATCGAGATCGCCAACGAGGGTCTGCACGTCGCGGGCGAGGCAGCAGACGGCGACGAGGCGCTCGTCCAATGGCGCGAGAAGCGGCCCGAGGTCGTCGTCCTCGATCAGCGCATGCCCGGCGCCACCGGACTCGAGGTGGCCGAGCGCATCCTCGCCGAACACCCTGAGCAGGCCATCATCCTCTTCAGCGCGTACCTCGATCCGGACATCACGGAACGAGCTGCCCAACTCGGCGTGCGCGCGTGCATGTCAAAGCGCGAGATATCCCGGGTACCGGAAGCGCTCTGGAAGTACGCTCCCGAGTCATAGAGCGACGACGAAACACAGCGCTCGCCGCGGTCATCGCGGTGGTCGTCTGCTCGGCAGTGGTGCTTGGGCTCGAGTGGGCCTACTGGCGCGACGCAACAAGCGCGACGGCGCGCTTCAAGCGCGGCACCGCGCAGGTCGCGAGCACGGTGGGACGCGGCCTCGCGGCCCCGACCTACCTGGGCCGCGTCAACGGGTTGCTTGACGGACGAACGGATGTCGACGGCGCCACCCTGGCCCGGCTGGCCGGGACGCTCCCCACCAACGGAGTGGTCCAGGCGCTAGGCGTCGCCCGGGCGCAGGGGGACCAGGTGGTGGTCACGGCGACGGTGCCGGCCAACGCCCAGCCCGTGCCCGTCGGCACTGACCTGGCAGCCACACCCGCCAACCGGCGCGCCTTCGATCTGGCACGCGACGACGGCGACCCGAGCGTGGCCGAGCCGGTGCGCGGCGCCGCCGGCGGCCAGAGTGCCTCCCTCATCGCCTATCCGGAGTACGGCGCGGCGTCGATGCCGCAGTCCACTGCCGACCGGCGGGCGGGGGTGCAGGGGTATCTGGTGGCCTTCATCACCCCCCAGCCGGTGGTGGAGAATTCGCTGACACCCGACGCCTTGCACACGACGGCCGTCACCGTCACCGACGGCCCCTTTGTCTTCTACGCGTCGCCTTCGGCTTCAGCCCCGCGCCGGGCGGTCTCGCAGAAGTTGGTCCCGGTGGCCAACCGCACGTGGACCGTCACCGCGTGGGCGGGCCCCGGCGCGTTGCCGGCCCGACCGGCCTCGTGGGCGCTCGGCCTGGCCATCGCCGCCCTGGTCGCCAGTGTGGTCGGTCTCGCCCTCCTCCTGCGGCGGGTCGGACGCGGCTATCGGGCACGGGAGGCGGCCCGCGCCGAAGAGGTGCGCCTCATCGCCGATGCCGGGCCGCTGCTCCAGCAGAGCCTCGACCTGGGTGAGCTCCTGCCCGATTTCGCGGTGGAGCTCGCGGAGCAGTTCGACCTCGACCGCCTGGGTGTCGCCACGGTCAACGAGGAGGGCGAGCTCATCGACACCTTCGCCATCGGCCCGCCGCCCGCGCCTCGCCGCCCGATCGTCGAGGTCGGTGCGATCACCATGCAGCTCGAACCGGGCGAGGACTTCGTCATCCCTCTCCAGCGCACCGGCCGCACGGTCGGCACGCTCCGGGCTCGCTCGCGCCGCGCCTTGGAGCGGCCCCAGCTCGACTCGCTGCGGGCGGTCTCCGACCTGCTCGCCGCCGCCCTCGGCAACGCTCAGCTGTATCAGCGCGAGCAGGAGACGGTGCGTCGTCTGCGCGAACTCGACCGCATGAAGCTCAGCTTCCTCAGCACTGTGTCGCACGAGCTGCGCACGGCAGTCGCGGCCATCGAAGGTTTCGGCTCCCTGCTCGTCGAGCACTGGCCGACGCTCTCGGACGAGCAGCGGCGGGAGTTCATCGACCGCATCGCCCGTAACGCCGGGTCACTCAAGCGCCTGGTCGACGACCTCCTCGACTTTGCCCGGCTCGAGCGCCACGCCCTCACCGTCGCCCCTCGGCTCGTGTCGCTGAGCGACTTGGTGCGGCAGACGGTCGAGCAGTTGGCCAGCCTGCTGGAGCAGCATGAGTTGGTGCTCGACATCAGGCCCGACGTCATCGCCTTCACCGACCCCGATGCCGTCGAGCGCATCCTCGGCAACTTCCTGTCGAACGCGGCCAAGTACTCACCTCCGGGCACGACCGTCACCGTGACGGTCGAGCCCTACGGCGCCCGTTCGTTGCTCGCAGTGTCCGACGAAGGCCCGGGCATTCCGGCCGAGGAGCGCACACGCGTGTTCACGCGCTTCTATCGCTCCGAGACCGAGGCCACCCATCGCACGCGCGGGGCAGGGATCGGCCTGGCGGTCGTCAAGGAGTTTGCCGACCGCCTGAACGCGGTGGTGGCGGTCGACAGTGCCGAGAGCGGCGGCGCGCGCTTCGTCGCGCTCTTCCCGACCGAACCCGGAACGCTCGTTGACGTCGATGTGGCGGGACGGCCGGTGCCGGACCTGGTGGAATAGACGCATGGACAGTGGACGCGATCGCTGGATAGCCGTGGGCGCGGCGCTCATCGTGCTCGCGCTGGCCGGTCTGATCGTGGCGACAGTGCTCGAGGCGCAGCGAAACGGGCAAAAGGCCTTGGAGCGTCTCCAGCTCTCGCAGGTGCAGCAGCTCAGCGGTGAGCTCGACTCGGCTGTGAAGCAGGCCTTCTCCGGGAACACGGCGGTCAATGCCCCGCCGCCGTGGAACCTCGCGCCCAACGACCCGACCGACGCCCGCCGTCTGCAGCTGCTGCAACCGCCAAACGCCCGCGCCGGCTCCGTGCTCATCGACCGCACCGGCACGATCGTCAACGGCGTCCTCCTCGAACGGGCCACGGTCGGCGACAAGCTCGTACGCCCCGAGATCGACCGCGTGCTCGGGCCTAACCCGAAGCCCGCCGTGCTGCCGGTCGCCCCGGGAGTGACGACATCGGTGCCGACGACGGCGTTCGCCTACCCACTCAAGAACGCGGCCGGCCAACCGATCGGCGCCTACGTCAGCGAAACCGACGTCTCGCCCGACTCTGCGTTCAGCGCGATCCTCAAGGAACTGCGGAGCGGCAAGACCGGCCAGTACATCTTCGTCGACGACCGGGGGCTGATCGCAGGCGCCAGCGATCCCACCCTCAACGGAACCTCCGTGAAGCCGCTGGGCCTCACCGCCCACGAGCGGCCGGGCTTCCGGCACACGGGCACCCACATCATCGCCGTGGGCGACCTGCCCACGATCGGTTGGACGGCGGTGTTCCGCCAGACGGCGTCGGAGTTCGAGGGCGGCCTCACCGGGCCGCTGCGTTCTGCCCTGTTGCTGCTGGCCGTCGCCGCCGTGCTCGGCGGTGGCCTTCTGTTCTTCTTCCTCCTGCGCCGGCTCCGGGCGGCTCGTGAAGAGCAGCGGCGCCTGGCCGAGATCAATGCCGTGCGCGAAGAGTTCATGAGCATCGTCTCCCACGAGCTGCGCACACCGGTCACCGGTCTGCTCGGTTTCCTGCAGACAACCCTCGACCACTGGGACGCGATGTCCGACGACGACCGGCGGGCCGCCCTCAACAGGGCGTCCACCAACGCCCGCCGGCTGCACGCGCTCACACGCGATGTCCTCGACACCGCCAGCATCGAGTCCGGCGAGCTCACCTATGTCTTCGAGGTCGTCGACATCAACGCCGAGGTCGCGTCGGCGGCAACCGCGGCCCAAGACCTGCAGCCGACGCGGCCCATCTCCGTGGACACGCCGGACGAACACGTCTGGGTGCGCGCCGATCCCGAGCGTGTGCAGCAGATCCTGACCAACCTGCTCGACAACGCGTCCAAGAACTCGGCGCCCGAGTCGCCCATCGAGATCTCCGTCAACGGCGTCGACCGCGAGGTGCAGGTCAGCGTCACCGATCGCGGCGCCGGGATCCCGAGCGACGAACTGTCCCGGGTGTTCGACAAGTTCGTCCGGGGTCGGGCCACCGACACGCGCGGCACTGGTCTCGGTCTCTACATCTGCAAGCGCATCGTCGACGCCCACGGCGGCCGCATCTGGGCAAGCAGCGAGCCGGGCGGCACGACGTTGACGTTCGCCCTTCCGCTGGTGCCGGCCCCCACGGAGCCCCCGTCGACCACCGCCGAACCGGTGGGCACGCCAACTGACTGAGGGGTGACAGCGAGCGCTCACGGCGGCGCCCGCTCGCTGAGCCTGTTGATGGCGGCATCGAGCAGTCCGGCCCGGCGATCCTGCTCGGTCTTCTCCCGGTGGTGCGGCCAGCACTTCGGTTTGAGGGCGCAGCCGCTACCGAGCGGTTTGGGGCGTGGCTCCTAGCGACCCTTCTTCGACATCATCGCGAGGATGGCAGCCGCAAGGATCGCTGTGCCGACCAGGAGGAGGATCGCCGACGTGCCCACGCCGTTCTCGCCGGTGAGGAGTGACGCGAAGCCGCCGATGGTCAGGAGCGCGCCGAGCGGAAAGCCGACCAGGATCGTGCCAGTTCTGAGCACCCAACTTGGACGGAAGGTCGCCGTCGCTTGCACGGCGGCGTCTGGCGACCCTCTGGTCGCGATCGCCATGAGCACGGCCCCGACGAACAGCGAGCCGAACCACACCACGGCCCATAGCAACGGCGGCCACCCCCAGGGCGATTGGCCCGCCCGCCTCGCGTGGTTGTTCGCCGCTACGTAGCCGACGACTCCGAACACGAGCCCGACGCAGAGGGGAACAAGCAGACCCACGGGAGGCATTATGCGGGCTCAGCCAGGGCAGGGATGGTGTCACGTCGCGTGCCGATACCGAGCAGGTCCACGATCGCTCGGCGCGCACGAGTTGTGTGACTAGCGCCACCGGGGAAATGGGATGATGGCGTCGTGGACGCTGTCGCGAGTGACGTAAGCCCTGCAAGGTCGCTGAGTCTGGTGACCTTCGTCCTCGCGACTCTCGGTGGCGCACTGCTGCTCATCTGCCTACTGGTGGCCGTTGTGCCAGTCCACGCACCGCGTGTAGGTGACGGCGTCTCCCACACATGCTCACCCATCGGCGGCGAGGATGAGACGATCGCGAACGACTGCGCTGCCCGTGTTCGAGGACGGCTTACCGTCGCGACACTCGCCGGGTTCGGCGCCGGTTTGCTCGGACTCGCCGCCTTCGGTGTCGAGGCTGGCATCCGTCGAGAACACTCGAACTCATAGGTGCCGCTGAGTGCGGCTCAGCGCGATGGAGACCCTGCTCGGTATCGCTCTGTCAGCCGGTGTCTTCCGCTTCGGACACCGGGGTCGTCCTCGACCTCAACGCCGTGTGTACACGAAGACGCGCGAGGAACTGTTTCGGGGCCCTGACGGGTACGGGCTGACACAGCCGAGCCCGTCGCCTGCTTCAACCCCTACCGCCAGATGTGTCCTGCATCGCCGTCTGCGAGCGCACGGTCAAGCACCCGAAACGCGTTGCCCGTCCTAACGTCATTCGGGTACCCGACCAGGAAGGCGCCGCAATTCGCTCTCGCAGTGCAGACAGGCGCTCGGCGCATGTGCGCCAACACGACGACTTCCACGACGCCTGCCTCGTCGTCACCGACGCTCTCGGCAACCTCGAAGGCGTGTTGGAAGGCAAGCTGCCACCCACTGTCGTCTTCGTCGCCGCGTCCGAGCGTTATGGGGTGTTCGCTGGAGGGCATGGGACTGCCTCTTCCCGGCGTCCTTAGAACGGGGAGGCCCCCCGATCTGGATCGTCTATCACGCGGTGTCGGCCGTCCTGACCCTTGAGACGATGGTCACTAATGGGCATTTCCTGCTCACAGGAGGGCTATGCCCACGCCGCTTGGCCATCGCCGCCAACCGCCCTGGCGTCGTTCCGAGCCGCTTGCGGCTTCGTAGGGCGATGGGCGGGACGCCCAGCAGTACCGAAATCGTGGCGACGGAACGTGGCTCCGAGTAGGCCCGCGGCGGAGGTCGTCGGCCGGACTACTGAGTCCGGGCTTGGGCTTCCTGGAGGTCCTTCCGGACGCCTCCGACGTACAGGAGGACGAAGATCAGCCCGACGACGAAGTAGGTGCCGACCAGCATCCCGACGACCCAGAGCCATTTGCGGGCGCCGACGGCCTGCCACGCGGCGCGGGGGCGGAGGGCGGCGTCGATGGCTGCCCACGCACCGATGACGACGAGGACGGCCACGACCACGTAGCCGGCGTCGTTGAGGAGCCGAGTCACAACCGTGATCGTAGGGATGAACGGCTACGCGTCCACCAACGCCCGACGCAGGGCCCGGAGGTTGCCCTTCTCGATGAGGATCGCCCCTGCGTTGCGGGCGCCTTTGGCGACGTCGGCGTTGACGTAGTTCGTGTAGAGGATCACCCGCAGGTCGGGCAGCTCGGCGTGAACCGCGGTGGCGGTCTGCACGCCGTTCATACCGGGCGGCATACGGAAGTCGACGACGAGGGCATCGGGATGGAGACGGCGGCAGAGCTCGAGCGCTCCGTCACCGCCGAACGCCGTCCCCACCACCTCGTGGCCCTCGAGCTTGAGGTCAGTAACGAGGAGATCCAATGCTTCGCTGTCGTTGTCGACGATGACGAGCCGCACGCGCCGCGACCTCAGGTCCGGTTCTCGCGCGTGTGGCGTCTGAGGTCGCCGGGCGAGATGCGGACGGCGTCCTCGCCCCCACCGGCGGCGCCGAGCAGATCAGTGACGAATCGGCGGGCGGCCATCAGCGTCTCGGCGATGGCCTCACGCGCCTTGTCGTAATCCTCCAAGTTCAGCGCAAGGTCGGCGACGGCGAGGCCTTGGATGATGTCGTCGTTGACTTCGAGGGCGTGGCGTTGACGCAGTGCAAGCCCGGCCAGCTGCTCGCGCGCCTCGGCCGCAACGCGCTCGTCGGTGACGTCGAGGGCCGTGCCTTGCAGCTTGACGACCTGGCCGCTCGCATCGCGTATGGCCGTCCCGCGGGCCTGCACCCATCGGCGGGTGCCGTCGGGGCGCGTGAGCTGATGCTCGAAGACGTATGGCTGGCCGGTCTCGACGGTGCGGCGGGTCCGCTCATCGACGAGGATTTGGTCGTCGGGGTCGAGCCGGGCAAGGTAGGCCTCGTACGTGGGGACGAAGCCGTCGGCGTCGACGCCGAAGAGGCGGTAGAGCTCGTCTGACCAGGTGATGCGATTGGCGTCGATGTCCCACTCCCAGCTGCCGAGTCGGGCCAGCCGCTGTGTCTCGGCCAGCAGACGTTCGTGCTCGAGCAGGATCTCGGTGGCCTTCCGCCGCTCGGTGATGTCGCGTGTGACCTTGGCGAAGCCCCTGAGGGTGCCGCTTTCGTCGAAGAGCGCCGTGATCACGACCGTGGCCCAAAACCGGGAGCCGTCCTTGCGTAACCGCCAACCCTCGACCTCAACGCGGCCGTACTTCTGGGCATCGGCCAGTTCCGTCTCGCAGATGCCGGTCGCGGCGTCTTCGGCGAGGTAAAAGGCGGAGAAGTGACGGCCGATGATCTCGTCGGCCTTGTACCCCTTGATCCGTTCGGCGCCCAGGTTCCACGTCACGACGTGGCCGGTCGGGTCGAGCATGAAGATCGCGTATTCGCGGACGTTTTCCACCAGAAGGCGGAAGCTTTCGTCGTTGGCTTGGTGGTCGCGCACGCTGTCCTCGGCCACCTTGCGAACGTACCCCCTTCTCGGACATCGACACCGAAGACGGCACGATTCCACGCTCAAAGCAGATTTGGGACGGTGCCTTATCGCCCGCGAACCCTGACGGTACAGTCAGGTCGACAGGGGGTTGTGGGAGTGAAAGTCAGAGTCCTGGCCGTCGCGATGGCGATGGCGACGGCTGGCGTCGCCTGCGGCAACGCATCTTCGGGCGGCGCGGCCGGAGGGTCGGGCCAGACCGAGGGCGTCAGCGCCAACGAGATCCGCGTGGGCGGACTGGCGGCGATCACCGGGCCACTGGGCGATCAGTACGCGCCGATCTTCGACGGCGCGCAGGCCTACTTCGACATGGTCAACGAGCAGGGCGGCGTGAACGGTCGGAAGATCAAGATCGTCGCCAAGCTCGACGACGCCACCGACGCGACCCGGAACGCGTCGCAGGCCCGCGCCCTGGTCGAGCAGAATCACGTCTTCGCCGTGATCCCCGTGGCGTCGCCCCTGTTCCCGGGTGGCAAGTACCTGGCCGAGCACACCATTCCGACGTTCGGGTGGAACGTCAACCCCGAGTGGTCGTCGGGCCCCAGCCTGTTCGGCGAGAAGGGCTCGTTCCTCGACTTCACGGGCGCCTCGCCGTTCTACGGTTACCTGGGCAAGAACATCGGTGCCAAGAAGGTGGCGATCTTCGCGTACAACGTCAGCCAGTCGAAGGACTGCGCGACCGGGGCTGAGAAGTCCTTCAAGAAGTACGGCTTCGACGTGGCCTTCAATGACTCGAGCCTGGCCTTCGGAACGACAAGCCTCGACGCAGACGTGCAACGGGTCAAGGAAGCCAACGTCGACACGGTGACCACGTGCATGGACGTGAGTGGGAACACGCTGCTCTCAAAGACGCTGCGCCGGGCGGGCCTGACGAACGTCAAGCAGTACTGGCCGACGGGCTACGACCAGGAGGCGCTGGCCCAGTTCCCCGACCTGTACGACGGCGTGTACTTCCGAACCGGGTTCGTGCCCTTCGAGGAGGCCAGCCTCTCACCAGGGCTGACGCAGTTCCTCAACGAGATGAAGAAGCGCAAGCCCAACACCAAGATCAGCGAGGTCGTCCTCGCGGGCTGGATCGACGCCGACCTGTTCGTCACCGGCCTCAAGGCGGCCGGCAAGGACGTGACCCGCCAGAAGGTGATCGACGGTATCAACGTCATCTCCGACTACACGGCCAATCAGATCGAGGGCCCCGTCGATTGGCGCATCCAGCACACGATGAACAGTCCCACCGACTGCGACGCCTATATGCAGGTGCAGCACGGCAAGTTCACGCCGATCTTCAAGCAGCCGTTCGTCTGCTACCCCCACGACTCGCCGACCATCCCCACCGGCTAGGGGTCGGCCCTAGGTGTCCAGCCTCCTCAGCTACGCCATCCCCGGCCTGCCGTTCGGGTGCATCTACGCCCTCGTGGCGGTCGGCCTCGTGCTCACCTACCGGTCGTCCGGTGTGTTCAACCTCGCCTTCGGCGCCCAGGCCTACATCTCGGCCGCGGTGTTCTACGACACCGCCGGCACCCACCACTGGCCGACGTGGGCGGCGTTCGTGGTGTCCGTGCTCGTCGTCGGCCCGCTGGTCGGCCTCGTGCTGGACCGCCTCATCTTCCGGCACCTGCGCACGGCGTCAGCCACCGTCAAGCTCGTCGCGGCCCTCGGCCTCTTGGTCGGCGTTCCCGCGCTGATCCAGGCCTTGTGGTTCGGCACAAAGTCGAAGCTGCGCCCGCCGGCCGTCGGCCCGACGCCCGAGCACTTCTACAAGTGGCATTCCTACGGCATCGACTCCAATCAGGTCGCCGTGGTGGTGGCGACGCTCCTCGTCGTAGTCGGACTGGGCGTCCTCTTCCGTTCGACCGCGTTCGGCCTGCGCATGCGCGCCGTCGTCGAGAGCCCCCGCCTCCTGCAACTGCACGGCGTGAACGCGGAGCGGGTGGCGACGTCGGCGTGGGTCCTGTCGAGTGTGCTGGCCGCGTTGGCAGGTGTCTTGCTGGCGCCGCTCTACGCGCGGGTCGACTCCCTCAATTTCACCGTCCTGATGGTCGCCGCCATCGCGGCCGCGGTCTTCGGCGGGCTCCGCAGCCTGCCTCTCACGCTGCTGGGCGGCATCCTGCTCGGGGTCGGCCAGGAGGTGCTCACCAAGTACCTGCCGTTGGGCAACCAACTGGTGAAAGGCTTCCGGCCGTCGGTGCCGTTCATCCTTCTCATGTTGCTGCTGCTGTTCCGGCCCGGCCTGCGCAACCCGGAGACCGCCGACCCGCTGGCCGGCGTGAGTCCGCCGCCGCCGCCCCTTGCGGCCAGCCTGCGCGACGAGCGCCTCGAGCGCCTGAACCGCGTGATGTTCCCGACGTTCGTCGTGGCCTTCTTGGCCGTGTCCTTGTTCTTCCTGCCGTCGTTCTGGCTGTTCCTGGTGACGCAGGCGATCATCATGAGCGTCATCTTCCTGTCGTACACGGTCGTCATGGGCATGGCCGGACAGGTCTCTTTGTGTCAGGCGTCCTTCGCGGGCGTCGGCGCGCTCACTACCGCCCAGCTGGCCACGAACCACGGGATGCCCGTCCTCCTCGCCATGTTCGTGGGCGCCGCCGTCGCCGCCGTCGTCGGCGCCGTGGTGGCCCTCCCTGCATTACGGCTCGGAGGCTTGTATCTGGCGCTGGCGACGTTCGCGTTCGCCCTCATGATCGACAACCTCGTGTTCCCGCAGAGCTGGGCCGGCAACGGCCAGACCGGTGTCGCCGTCCCCCGGCCCCAACTGGGACCCATCGACTTCACCGCCAACCGGGCGTTCTTCCTCTTGGCGATGGCGATCTTCGCCATCTGCGCGCTCGTCGTCGTGTTTGTGCGGCGGGGGACGACCGGGCAACGGCTGGCCGCCATTCGGGGGAGCGAGGTGGCGGCCGAGACCGTCGGCATCGACCCGAGGCGGGCCAAGATCATTGCGTTCGCCCTGTCGGCCGCCATCGCCGGACTGGGTGGTGCCCTGCTCGGGTCCCTGCAGGGCACGGTCAGCGGCGACAGCTTCACCTACTTTTACTCGCTGTTCTGGCTTGTGCTGGTGGTCACGACGGGTGTGCGCACGGTCGAGGGCGCGGTCAACGCCGGGTTTGCCCTCGTCTTCGTCCCCGAGCTGCTGCACCACCTGCCGGGCCGGTGGGCGAACCTGGAGTTCGTGCTGTTCGGGTTCGGGGCGGTGAACTACGCCAAGCATCCTGAAGGCGTCGTCGAATATCAGAAGCGGCGCAGCATCGAACGCGTGGTGGCGTGGCGCAAGCGCCGGGAGGCGGCGCCGGCTCCTCCGGAACGCAAGCCGCCTGCTGACGACCAGGAGAAGGCCGAGGTCTCGGCGTGAGCTTGCTCGACGCCGCGGGCGTGTCGAAGCGCTTTGGCGGCGTTCTGGCCCTCGACGACGTGAGCCTCGACGTCGCCGACGGTGAGGCCGTCGGGCTCGTCGGGCCCAACGGCGCCGGCAAGACGACGTTCTTCAACTGCCTGCTCGGCCTCCTGCGCCCGGATTCCGGACAGGTGATCTTCAAGGGCCAGGACCTCACGCGCCTGCCCGTTCATCGGCGGGCCCGACTCGGCATCGGCCGAACCTTTCAGCGGGTCGAGCTTTTCGCCGGGCTGACAGTGGGCGACCACCTCCTTATCGCCGAGCGGGCGCGTACGGCTCGGGGCGGCCTGTTCTCCGACGTCGTCGGTGGCGGCAGACCGACCGACGAGGAGCGAGCGCGCGTCGCGGAGATGCTCGAGCTCGTGGGGCTGGGAGGCGCGACCGACGTTCCGGTCGAGGCCCTGAGCCTCGGGCACGCCCGCCTGCTGGAGTTGGGCCGAGCGCTGATCACCGACCCCGACCTGCTGCTGCTCGACGAGCCCTCCTCAGGTCTCGACCGAGTTGAGGCCTTGGCGCTGGCCGCCGTGCTGAAGTCGACCCAGGAGGAGCGGCACACGGCGCTGCTGTTGGTCGAGCACGATCTGGAGATGGTGCAGCGTGTGGTCAGCCGCCTGTTCGTCCTCGACTTCGGCTCGGTGCTCGCCGCCGGGCCGGTCGCCGAGGTCCTTGGCGACCAGAAGGTGCGGCACGCGTACCTCGGTCGGGGAGTGGCGTAGCCGTGGTGGCCATTCCCGTCGAGCCGGTGACCGAGCCGGCGCCGCTCCTCGAGCTCGACGGTGTCGACGCCGGGTACGCCGCCTTCCGGGCCCTGTTCGGCGTGTCACTGGCCGTGCCCGAAGGTTCGGCGCTCGCCTTGCTCGGGTCGAACGGCTCGGGCAAGACCAGCCTGGCCCGGGTCATCAGCGGCCTCATCACACCGACCGCCGGACACATGCGATTCGCGGGCGACGACGTCACGGGCCTGTCGGCATGGCGCCTCACGCGGCTCGGCATTGCTCACGCCCCCGAGGGCCGTTCGGTCTTCGCGTCGTTGACGGTCGAGGAGAACCTGGTGTTGGGCTTCCGCCAGTCCCTCGGGCGCAGCGGTGTCGGGGACGCCCTCGAGCGCGCCTACGACCGCTTCCCCGCGCTGGCCGGTCGGCGACGGCAGAACGCGGGCACGCTCTCGGGTGGCGAGCAGCGGATGCTCTCCTTGGCGCGCGTGATCGCCGACCCGCCCCGGCTGCTCGTGGTCGACGAGCTGTCGCTCGGTCTGGCGCCGGCCATCGTCGACAGCGTCTTCGACACTCTCGAAGACATCCGGGCGCGGGGCACGACGCTCGTGGTCATCGAACAGCACGTCGACCGCGCCCTCGCCCTCGCCGACCACGTCGTGCTGCTGGCCAAAGGCCGCGTCGTCTTCCGCGGCCTGGCCGACGAGGTCGGCGAAGAGGTCGAGCGGCTCCTGCCGGGCGAGCCGGCGTAGTTCCCTGGATCTTTAGGAGTTCTCTAGCGCCGGGTGGTTACGGGCACTTGGCGTTCTGATCCGCGAGCTTGATCAGCTGGCAGAACGTCTGCTGGCTCACTTCCCAGTTGCCGCTGACCTTCACGGCAGTGCCGGAGGCGTTGGGCAGGAGCGGTGTGCCGTCCTTGGAGTTGACGATGTCGTAGCGCACCGTCGCCTGGTTGCCCTGCAGGGTCACGTCCTTGACCGCGGCCTTGATGCTCTGGGCCTGCGGGCTCGTGGTCTGCGTCTGCAGAATCGGCAGGAGGCCGTTGTAGTTCTCGACGATGTTCTTCTTGGCAGTCACCGGAATCGACGGATCGAAGAACTGTGTCCATGCTGTCGTGATTTTGGCCTTGGCCTGCGCCGGGCTCTCACTCGACCCGCCGCTACCACACGCGGCTGCGGTCAAACCAAGAGCCAGTACGACGACCGTGAACGCCCGGAGCGCTCGCATGTATCCCATCCCCCTTGTTGTCCCAGCAAAGCTTCTGCTGTCGATGGTACAGACGAGAACCTGTTACAGCCCGATTATGCGGGCGACTCGCGCCCGGTGATCGGAAGACGTGCCTAAGAGCGCATCGCCCGTCTTGGCCCGTTTCACGTACAGATGCATGTCGTGTTCCCACGTGTAGCCGATGCCGCCCATGATCTGGATTCCCTCTTGGGCGATGAGGCGCTGGGCGTCACCCGCCGCGGCTTTGGCCATGGCGACGGCGAGCGCGCAACGGTCGTCGCCCTCCGCGATCGTTGCGGCCGCGAAGTAGGCGGTGGCACGCGCTCGCTCGAGGGCGACGAACATGTCGGCGAACTTGTGCTTGATCGCCTGGAACGAACCGATGGGCACGCCGAACTGGTGGCGCTCCTTGGCGTAGTCGAGGGCGACGTCGAAGATCGACTGGCAGGTGCCCACCGTCTCCAGCGCGAGCGCCGCGGTGGCCTCTTGGACGGCTGTGTCGATAGCGGCGTCGAGACTGCTCGGCGTACCAAGAGCGCGGTCGGCTGCGAGCGCGGTGTCGTCGAGCTCGAGCGTCGCCAGTCGCCGGGAATGGTCGAGCGTGCGTTCGGGCGTGGCCTGCACGTCCTTGCCGGGCACCACGAACACGCCCCGCCCGTCGTCGACGCGGGCGATGACTGCGATCTCGTCCGCTCGATCGCCGTCCACGACGTGGCGCACCGTTCCCGTCAATCGCCAGCCGTCCGCGTTCGCGGTTGCGACGACGTCTCCCCCCACCGCGAGCGCGCCCGTCAACTCACCGGCCGCGACCGGGGCGAGGAACCGGCCCTGCTGGTCGGAGGTGCCGGCGTGGCGCACGGCGGGCACGAACTGTGTGACGGTGGCGAGGAAGGGCCCCGGAGCGATGACCCGTCCCAGCTCCTCGGTGACGACGGCCAGCTCGATGAACCCGAGGCCGAGACCGCCGTGCTCCTCGGGGATCGTGAGCGCCGGCCAGCCCAGGTCGACCATGTGGGCCCAGAGCTCGTCGGCGGGGGTTCCCTTCTCAACGACGGAACGCACCAACGTCATCGGGCACTCGCTCTCGAGAAACGAGCGCACCGACGTGCGCAGTTCCTGTTGTTCCTCGCTGAACTCGAGATCCATGTCGGGGCGGGGTTAGCTCGCCGAGCGGCGACGGCGGCGCCGAGATCCACCGAACACGCCGACGTGAAGGACGGTGGCGAGGGTGTCGAGTAGGTCGTCGCGCGGCACGTCGAGCTGGCGGGAAAGGAGGTAGTAGTGCAGGCGCTCGACCATGGCCACAGTCGCCAGCGCCGCGACCTGGGGGTCGAAGTCGGCGCTGTCGTTTGCCTCGCCGATGCGGGTGATGAGAGCCGTGGCGACGGTGGTGAGCACCTGCTCACCCATGCGGCCGACGTCGTCGCCCTCGACTTCGGCTTCGGTCCAGGCCCGGATGACGGGGCCGTAGTGGACGTACATGTCGCTGAAGCGGCCTAGCCAGCCGCGCAGCTCGCGATACCCGGCCTCGTCGGGCCCGACCGGCCCGAGCGTGCTGGCCAGAGACTCGACCTCTTCGGCCACATCGGCGAGCAAGGCCCGGAAGAGGTCCTCCTTGTTGGCGAAATAGAGGTAGAAGGTCCCGTGCGACGTGCGCGCCACCTTCACGATGTCGTCCACCCGGGCGGCGTGGTACCCCCGCTTCTCAAGCACGGTCATCGCCGCGTCGAGCAGCTTGCGCATGGTCTTCTTCCCCTGGGCGCGGAGCTCGCGCTCCTGCGCCGGGGCGCCGCCCCGCGTCGAAAGCTTCCGTCGGGGGGTAGCGGCCATTGACACGGCAGGCTATTGGACTATGACGCTGACGTCATGTCTCGGAGAGGCGGCCCGTCGCTTCGGCGACGCCCCTGCCCACGTGGCCGAGAACGGCCTCGTGCTCTCGTACGCCGACCTCGACCGCGTCTCCGACGAGGTGGCGGTGGGGCTCGGACGACGGGGGATCGGCGAGGGCGACGTGCTCGCCCTCGCGCTGCCGACGATCCCCGAGTACATCGTGTTGTACCTAGCGGCCGCCAAGCTGGGAGCGATCACGGCCGGCGTCAACACCCGTCTTTCGTCGGTCGAGCAGGAGGCCGTGCTGGCGGTGGCGCAGCCCGCGTTGGTGCTTCGAGAGGCCGACGTGGAGCCGGCGTCGAACGTCGACGGCTTGCTGGGTCCGTGGCGCGTCCCGAGCGAATCGCCGCCGGCATTGCGCGACGACCCCAACCGCCCCGTGGCGCTCGTGTTCACGTCGGGGACGACGGGGCTACCCAAGGGTGTGCTGTTCTGCAACCGCCAGCTGGATGCCGTCACGGCCATCGACGTGGGCGACCGCTGGGGCGGTGGGCCACGCGGGCTGGCCTCCACGTCCCTCGCGCACCTCGGACCGATGACGAAGCTGGCGGGCAACCTCCGTGGCGGCGGGACGACGTTCCTGATGCGCCGTTGGTCGGCCGGGGCCGCGTTGCGGGCCGTCGCCGAGCGCGGGGTGAACTTCCTCGGCGGCATCCCCACCCAGATCGCGTTGATGCTCGAGCACCCGTCGCTGGCCTCGACCGACCTCTCCAGCCTGCAGGCCATCATCATCGGTGGGGGACCGGCCACGCCCGCGCTGGTGCGGGCCGCGCGCTCGACCTTCGGCGTGCCCCTGGCCGTGCGCTACTCGTGCACCGAGGCAGCCATCGGCTGCGGCACCAAGTTCGATGACCCACCCGAGGACGCCGAGGTGTCGGTGGGCCGGGCCCAGGCCGGGGTCACGCTGTCGGTGCTCGACGACGACGACCAACCTGTGGCGGTGGGCGAGGTCGGCCACGTGTGCCTCCGGTCGGGCGCGGTGATGGCGGGGTACTGGCACGACCCGGAGGCCACGGCGGCTGCGTTCACCGCGGACGGGTCGGTGCGCACCGGCGACCTCGGCTGGGTCGACGACGTCGGGCGCCTGCACCTCGCCGGTCGCAGCAAGGAGATGTACGTGCGGGGCGGTTACAACGTGCATCCCCAAGAGGTCGAGGCCGTGCTCGCCGAGCACCCCGGCGTGACGGCGGTGTGCGTCGTCGCCCGGCCGGACGACGTGATGGGCGAGGTGGGCGTGGCGTTCGTCGTCGGCCGACGCGGTGCGGTGCCGTCGCTGGAAGCGCTCCGCGAGTTCGGACGCGTTCGGCTCGCGGCCTACAAGCTCCCAGAGGAAGTACGCGTCGTCGACGCGCTGCCGCTCACGTCGATGGACAAGGTCGACCGGAAGAGGTTGGCGGCGCTGCTGTCCTCATAGGCTCCCGGCTCATGCTGCTCGAAGATCGTGTCGCCATCGTCACCGGTTCCGGACGGGGGATCGGGCGGGAGTTCGCCCTGAGTCTCGCTTCGGAGGGGGCCAAGGTCGTCGTCAACGACGTGGGCGCCAGCCTGTCGGGCGAGGCCACCGAGGAACGGCCCGCGGTCGAGGTCTGCAAGGAGATCGAGGCGGCCGGCGGTGCGGCGGTGCCCAGCTTCGATTCGGTCAGCGAGTTCGACGGCGCGGCCGCCATCGTGCAGACCGCGGTCGACGCCTTCGGCAAGGTCGACATCCTCGTCAACAACGCCGGCATCATCCGGGACAAGACGCTGGTGAAGATGGACGAGTCCGACTTCGACGCCGTCATCGCTGTCCACCTGAAGGGTTCGTTCAACTGCACGCGGCACGTGGCGCCGCTGATGAAGGACGCCGGCTACGGCCGCATCATCAACATCACGTCGTCCGCCGGCCTGCGTGGCAACTTCGGCCAGACCAATTACGGGGCCGCCAAGGCCGGCCTCATGGGGATGACGTTCGTGTGGGCGCTCGAGCTCGGTCGCTACGGCATCACCGTCAACGCCATGGCCCCGGCCGGCGCCACTCGCATGACCGCGAACCTCTACGAACAGGCCGACTACGAGCCGCCGCCGACGCTGGATCCGGCGTTGAACGCGCCCTTGGTTGCGTACCTCGCGTCGGAGGCCGCGGGGCACGTCAACGGCCAGGTGCTGGGCCGCACTGACTACGCCTTCACGCTCTTTCAGACTCCCCGCCAGATCGCCTGGATGTGGAAGGACGGCGGGTGGGACCCCGCCGGCGTGGCCGAGAACTTCGACAAGACCCTTGGCCAGCACCTCCAACCTGTCGGCATGGTCATGCCCAAGGGCCTCGACCAGAAGAAGTAGCTAGCCCCGTTCCATTTGGCGGTCGTGGACGGCGTATAGCGCCATCTACGACCGCCAAAGCGGTTCGCCGAAGCGATCGAGGTGCGTCTTCTCCCGGTATGAGACGCGCTTCGGGGGACCGAGCTTCTTCGCCGGCCAGCCGAGGAAGACGACGGCCATGGGCTTCACGGACTCGGGGAGCTGCAAGGTGGCCGACAGTTCCTTCGCCATCGCCGTCGCCAGGGTGGTGAGCGCCGACCCGAGGCCGAGGGCGGTGGCAGCCAGCAGCAGGTTCTGGGTCGCCGGGTAGACCGACGACGGCAGCGTGCTCTCGAAGGCCTGCTCGCGGTCGCCGCACACCACCGCTACGACCGGAGCGCGGGCGAACCCGGCCGCGACGCCCGTGTCGACGTCAGCCAGGATGCGAGCGTCGAGGTGCTTCTCCTCGTAGGCGCGGGCACCGCCTTGCCACACCTGCCGGGTCAGCTCGGCGATGCGCGTTCGCGTCGCCTCGTCCTTGACGACGACGAACACCCACGGCTGGCTGTTCTCGGCGCTGGGGGCGAACGTGGCGGCGTCGAGGACCTGGGCCAACGCGTCGTCGTCAATTTCCTCGGTGGTGAAGTTCCGGCACGCGCGCTGCCGGTGCACGACGTCGAAGAAGTCAGGCATCGACGCGCTTGAACGTGTTGACGTAGAGAATGCGCAGGGCGGGGTGGCTGGCCCAGTCGTCGAACGCCGGCGTACCGAAGCTGCCGCCGAGGCGCTTCGCCACGCGGTCGGGCATCCCCTTGAACCACGTCTCTGGGTCGTTGGTCCCGAGCTCGTAGAGGTGCATGAAGCGTGGGTCCGTGCTGTCGACGTTCTCATACGGCGTGATCATCAACCCACCACTGACCTCGTCGTCGTCGCAGGCTGCGATGTGGCGGATATGCGTGAAGTCGGCCCAATCCCGAAACGCCTGCGCCTGGTCCGGATCCCTGAGGCCCACGAGCACCAGCAACAGTCCGAGCGTCGGTTGGCCGGTGAGGATTCCCTGTGCTGGGCGCGGATACCGCCAGAAGTGCCACCGGGCGTCGACTTCGGTTTCCGAGATCCCGAGGTACCGAAACTCGTCGAGCTTCCGAGGGAGATCAGTCCGGTTCGGACAGGCGTTCTCCCACCACGTCACAGCGTCCGCTGCCTCGATCGTGTTTGAC
>DASZJL010000173.1:0-6275 GCA_035948135.1 Acidimicrobiales bacterium
CGGCGCCCGCCCGTGAGCTCGCGCCGGGCGTCGCCGACCTCAACCGTCGGGTCAAGCAGGCGTTCGATCCGAGTGGTCGACTGAACCCGGGGCGGGTGGCGGCGTGAGCGGGAGCGGGACGCCCCTGCACGTCGACGACCGGGAGCTCGCGTCGTGCGTTGCGTGCGGGCTGTGCCTGCCGCACTGCCCGACGTACCGCGTGACCGGCGAGGAGTCGGCGTCGCCTCGGGGACGCATCGCCGCCATGCGGGCTGTGCAGTGGGACGACCGCCCCCTCGACGACGACTTCACGCGCTTCATGGACCTCTGCGTGCAGTGCCGGGCGTGCGAGGTGGTGTGCCCGTCGTCGGTGCCGTTCGGCCGGCTGATGGAGGGATCGCGAAAGACCCTCGCCGAGGAGACCGACTACCAACCGCGGCGGTGGCGGCTGGCGTACCGGGCGCTGGGCCACCACCGTCTCGTGCTTGCCGGCTCGACGCTTCTCGCCTTCGCCCAGCGTCTCCGAGTGCTGCCGGGGCGCGTGAATCTACCCCGCCTCCCCATGCGCCGAGCCCCACTGGCACCGACTGGTAACGAGGTGTGGCTGTTCACGGGCTGCGTGATGGACGCCTGGCAACGTCCTGTGCACCAAGCCGTCGTTGACGTCCTGGGCCGCGCCGGGGTCGGCGTCGCCCTGCCCCAGCGCGGCGGCGACTGCTGCGGCGCCCTGCACGTGCACGCCGGGCTGGTGAATGACGCGCGCATATTCGCTCGACGGGTCATGGCGTCGATGCCGGGCGAGGCACCGATCCTGGTCGACTCCGCAGGCTGCGGGGCGGCGCTGAAGGACTACGGGCACCTGCTCGGGACCCCTGAGGGCGAGGCCTTCGCGGCCCGCGTCTACGACGTCCACGAGTGGCTGGCGGAGCACCTCGACCGGCTGCCCGAGCCGCGCCGCCGGCTGCCGTACCGGGTCGCCGTGCAGGACCCGTGCCACCTTCGCTATGTGCAGCGGGCCCACCAGCACGTGCGCACGGTGCTGGTGCCCTACGCCGACCTGGTCGAGCTCGACGACGAGGGGCTGTGCTGCGGCGCGGGCGGCGCGTACAACGTGGTGCATCCCGACATGGCCGCCGACCTCAGGCAGCGGAAGGTGGACGCCATTCGCCGGACGGGGGCGCCGGTTGTGGCCAGCGCCAACCCTGGCTGCATCCTCCATCTCCAGGTGGCCGGTCTCGACGTCCGCCATCCGTTCGAATTGCTCGCGGAGGCGCTGCATGGCCGGTGAGTTCGACGACATCCGGGGCCGGCTGGAGGTCATCGCCGAAGAGCTCGCCGATCTGGCGATCATCCGTCTGCGCGAGTCGATCGACGCGGGCGGCCACGAACTCCCCGTCGACGAGAAGCGCCTGACGCGGGCCCGCCGGGCGGTCGAGAAGGCCATCGCCATCCTCAAGGAACCGGACGACACCGAGTGAGTCCGCTCTTTCGCCGCCGATCGCAGTCCCCGGGGACCGACCTGCGCGTCCAGATCCTCCACACCGATCCCTCCGCGCTCGGCTTCTCGCCGTCGGACGGCCAGCGGGTGTGGGGCGCGGTGATGGACATGGCCTTCGCGGGCGGGGTGGCCAGCCTCGTGTCGCTCCAGGACGGCAGCACCAGCCTCTACACGAGCACGGGTGGCGGCGTCATCGGCGGGGGCGCGCACGAGCCGGTCGTCGAGGCCACGCAGGCGTTTCTCGATGCGGTGGGCGTCTACACGCCACAGTTCTCGCCGACCGACTCGGACGACCTGCCCGCAGAGGGGTATGTACGTTTTCATGCACTCGGCTTCGACGGTCGCCGCAGCATCGATGCGGCGGAATCGGACCTCCAGGCCCGAACCCACGATCTCTGGCCCCTCTACTACTCGGGCCATCAGGTGATCACAGCTCTCAGACTCGCAACCGAAGGAGAGGCACAGTGAGGACGCGCCGGGCGAGGAAGATGGGGGCCGCGCTTGCGGCAGTCGCAGCCGCCGTGGGGTGGGCCCGCTTGCCGGTGAGCGCGGCGACCACCGTCCAGGCCCTGCCCGTAGCCAGCGGGCTGAACTACCCGGCCATGTTCACGGTCGCGCCCGACGGCCGCCTCTTCTATTCGGAGCGCACGACCGGCAGAATCGGCGTCTTCAACCCCGCGGGTGGCACCGACGCCACGTACTTCCAGGTGCCCGACCTGTGCGCGGCGTCGGACCAGGGCCTGTACGGCGTCGCCCTGCACCCCTCGTTCCCACAGCCCGCGAGCGTTTACGTCTACGCCACCCGGCGCCTCGGTGATGGCAGCTGCGCCAACCAGGTCCTGAAGCTGGACGGCACATCGACCCAGGCCACGTCGATGGCCGTCCTGATCAGCGACCCGTACACGTCCGGCCACATCGGCGGCCGGGTGGAGTTCGGCCCCGACGGGAACCTCTATGTGTCGACCGGTGACGGTTCGGACGCGTCGCCAACGCTCCAGCAGAGTCAGGCGTCGCGCGCTGCCGTCCAGAACGTGCAGAGCCTGAAGGGCAAGATCCTGCGGATGACGCCGGCCGGTGCGGTGCCGAGCGGCAACCCGTTCGGCAACGTCGTCTTCGCCTATGGGTTTCGCAACGTGTTCGGGTTCGACTTCGAGCCGAGCAAGGGGAAGATGTGGGCGGTCGACAACGGCCCCGACCCCAGCGACTACGCGGGGGCGCCGGCCGGCAAGGGTCCGGCGGGCGGGTGCAACGACGAGCTCGATCGCGTGTTGAGCGGGTCAAACCAAGGGTGGGGTCCGACGGGCAGCTGTGCGACGCCGCCCAAGCCGCCCCGTAACACCAACCGGGACGGGCGCAACCCGCTGCTCCCCAAGCTGAACATCGAAGTCGCCAGCGGGGTGACGGGTGGGCGATTCTGCTCCGGCTGCGGCTTGGGGTCAGCGTTCGAGGGCAACCTCTTCTACGTCCGCTACAGCTACAACAACGGGTTGGGCGAGATCCACGCCGCCAAGCTCGACGCCCAGAAGACCCGCGTGGTGTCGGACACGCTCGTTTACCGGGCGGCCGGCCCCTCGCCACTCTCGATCGAGCGTGGGCCTGATGGTGCGCTCTACTTCAGCGACCCGCAGGGGATCTACAAGCTGGTCCTCGGCTCGGCCTGAGGTCGTCAGGGCACGCCGACCTCGTAGCCGGGGGCGGCGGTGCCGGGTGGGTGGTAGACGCCGGGTTGCGCGTCCGGGTTGGCGACGCAGACCTCACCTTCGAGGCCGTCGGGGTCCCGGAAGAACAGGCTGAGGATCGGGCCGAAGTCGGTGACGAAGCCGTCGGTCGCGCCGCGCGCCAGCAGATCCTTGCGGATGGTGTCGAACGCCTCCTTGGACGCGGCCTGGAGACCGACGTGATCGATGCGGCCTCGCCCGAACATCGGCGTCTGGCGGTCCGCCTCGGCGTTGTCTTCGACCTCGAACACGTTGAGCTCCGTGTGCGGCCCGATGTCGACGAACGACAGGCGTACGCCTGGACCCACCTCCGCGTCCTGCGATACCCGGGCGCCGAACACCTCCGTGTAGAAGCGGTGCAGACGCTCAGTGTCGTTGGTGAGGATGGCGACGTGGGCGATCCCATCGAGCAGCATCAGGCGTAGGTCCTTACGAGTTGCAACACGGCGTCGGCGTCGGGGCCGTCGCCGGTGAGCGAGGTGGCTTGGGGGTCGATCCGGCGGGCGGCGACCAGGCAGAGCTCGACGCCGTCGCCCCGGATGGTGGTCTGCGGTGAGTCGTCGGGCGTGAACTCCCACTCGGCGCCGGTGGGCCCCCGCAGGTCGAAGGCGACCGGGCCCGACAGCTGGCGGCCGGCGCTGGAGAACGCGTAGGGGAGGGTGCGCCAGGCGAGCCGGGCGATGTGCTTCAGCCGCTCGGTCGGCTGCACTTCGACACCGAGGCCGTCGGCAACGTCGCCGGTGTGGATCCACGTCTCGGCCAGGCGGGTGGTGACGAGCGTCCGAATCGACAGCTCGCCCGCCACCCACATCACGCGCCGGTGGAAGTCGGCGCCTTTGAGCCGGTCGAGGAAGTCGTCGACGCTCGCCTGCCACCGGGCCTTGAGGTCGGCAAGGGGCCGGTCGCGCTCCTTGGCGACCATGAGGGCGGCGCCGTCGTCGACGTTGGCCTGCGGCGCGTCCCCGAGCTGACGGCCCACCTCGGCGAGGTAGTCGGCGAATCGATCGTCCACGCTGGCGATCGCCATCTCGTTGGTCTGGGCCAGATGGAGGACGACGTCGGCAACAGTCCAGCCCTCGCACCGGGACGGACGCTGCCAGTCGGCGTCGTCGAGGCCATCGAGCATGCCGGTGAGCTGCGCCTGCTGGTCGGCGAGGGCGGTGACGGCGTCGTCCATGGCCGCCATTCTGCTCAGTCCGGGCGGGCGATGCCGTTGAGGGCGTTGATCAGCTGGCGAAGGCGTGCGTAGTGGTGCTTGTCGAAGCGAAGCTTCACGCGGGGCAGGTCGAGGCGGTCGTTGGTGGAGACCTCGGCCGGCAGCGGGTCTGTCATTTCGATGCCGCCCTGGGCGCAGATGTCGATGAACTCGTCGTTGAGCTGCACGAGTTCGTCTGGCGTCGGTGCTTGTTGCAGCCGGATGACGAGCGTGGCGCCGACGTACCGCAACGAGTGGAAGTTCCGGTAGAAGCCGCGGATCTCCGCCGACGCGGCGTCGACGTTGTCGGTGATCAGATAGAGGTGGTGATCGCCGGCATCGATCAAGCCGCGTGTCGCCAGTTCGTCGCGCACGAAGCGGTCCCACGACGCCCAGTACGTGCCCCCGGGCACGTCGAGCATGACGACTGGTGCGGGCGCCGACTTTCCGGTCTGCAGGAGCGTCAGCAGCTCGAACGCCTCGTCGAGGGTGCCGAAGCCGCCGGGCAGGACCGCGAAGCCGGCCGACTCCTTCATGAGCATGAGCTTGCGAGTGAAGAAGTACTTCATGTCGACGAGCTTGGGATCGGACGCCAGCAGTGGACTCGGGTCCTGCTCGAAGGGGAGGCGGATGTTGATGCCGATCGACTGGTCGACGCCCGCTCCCTCCACGCCGGCGGCCATGATGCCGGGGCCGGCGCCGGTGACCACCATCCAGCCCTCGGCCGCCAGGGCGGCCGCCAGGTTGCGGGCCTGCGCGTACAGCGGGTCGTCCGGAAGGGTGCGGGCCGACCCGAACATCGTCACCTTGGGCACGTCCTGGAAAGGCTCGAAGACCTTGAACGCCAGCCGCATCTCCTTGAGGGCGGAGTTGGTGATCTTCAGGTCGAGCCGGTCGGTGCCGTCGTCGGCCAGCAGGGCAACCGACGTGAGGATCTCCATGAGCTGATCGCGGTCGGCCCGCACGCCGAGGGCGTCGAGCAGCTCGGTCAGCCGGTCGTCGATCTCGGGGTCGCCGGTGCGGTATCGGGTGCGGTTGGGGCTCATCTCCTCCCCATCGTGCCTGACTCGATAGCGCTACCCGGAGTCAAGCCCGTGCTTGGCCAGGTGACCGCCGGTGTAGCGGACGTCGCCGGTGACCTCGGCGATGGCGTTGGGTGGCGGGGGACCGTCGGCCATCGCCCGGTCGGAGTCGTACTCGGCCTCGGCGAGGACCAGGCCGTCGAGCGGCGGCAGGAAGACGTCGATCCCGAACGGCGGGACGCTGAAGCGGACTTTCTGTAGCCGGTGACCCTCGAGCTGGGACAACAGGTCGTACTCAGACTCTGACAGATAGGTGTTGGTCGTCAGGGTGGCGGCGCCGGCGCTGGTCGTGGGGACCTTCTGGGCGAGCTTGTAGACGGTGGGTCTGCGGCCGCGCCGGTCGACCATCCGTCGGAGCCGGAGACGCGTTCCCTCGAAGTAGATGTCGGTGATCTCCACCTCGGCTGTCGCCGCCTCCGGGTCGGGCGGGTCGTGCAGGAGCCAGCGCCGCTCGCGTTCGACACGGGCGTACTTCTCGGCTTTGCCAGGCGGCGCCGACGGGTTGTCCACGCGCACAGTCTCGCCTCAGTCGCCGCGGCATGGCCGGTGACCTTGGCGCAGAACCCTCACCCCGAGGACGCTGGCCGACCGGGCGCCGGGCCGCGATCGGTTCTTGACCGAGGGCGGCACCGGGATCACACAGGTGCACGCTCATAGGACGCCATCCGAGCACGCAGCATGGCCGCTGCGGCGCGTATCCTTCGCGTCGTGGTCCTGGGTGTCGTGCTGCTTGCCTTCGGGCTGGCGTTCGCTCTAGCCCCGATCCCCATCGCTCGGGTCATGGGCAACTTCCGCTTCGTCCC
>DASZJL010000174.1:0-18519 GCA_035948135.1 Acidimicrobiales bacterium
CCGCGGCCGCCGCTGCTGTCGCAGGCGGCGCGGCCGCGGGTCAGGGCCACATCGTTCGCATCGGGGCCAACGACTCCACGACCGTGCTGCAGGCGCCGCCGCCGTCGTATCGGTACGACGAGCACCGGCGGCCCCCGTGGGTGCTGTGGGCCGGTCTGGGCGCCGTCGTGCTGGTGATCATTCTCATCGTCGTCGCACTGTCGAGCGGCGGGGGAGGCGGGAGCACGACTGTTCCGGTCCCCAACGTGGTCAACCTCACCCAGGACGCCGCGGTCGCCAGGCTGACGAAACTCGGCCTCAAGGCCAATCCGGTGAGCATCCCGAACGACACCGTCGTGGCCGGCGTCGTCTACGCCGTCGACCCCCCGCCCGGGCGCAAGGTCAACAAGGGCTCGACGGTGAACCTGTCGGTGAGCTCGGGGCCGGTCGAGACGACCACGACGGAACCGCCGACGACCGTGCCGACCACGGCGACAACGGCCCGCAAGACGACGACGACCATTCGTCGGGTCACGACCACGGTTCGTCGGGTCACGACCACGGTGCCGCACACGACGCCGACGACGGCCAAGCCGCCGCCGACCGCACCGCCGACGACGCCGCCGACTTCGCCGCCGGTTACCTGAGCCGGCCGTCGGGCAGCTCTGCCGCGAGCCCTCGATCGTGGCGAGTTGAGCGGCCTTATCGATCGGATTGGGAATCGTCAGTGAGAAACGGGCGGGTCTTCAGGGCTTCTTCAGGTGGACTTGCCACCGTACGAGAGCCCGCAGCCGCCAGAATGACCGGACGGTGACGACAGCTGGCGCCAAGAGGCGCTCTGCTCGACCCATGGAGATGTCGGCGACGGACATCGACGCCCCGACAACGGCGGCCCCCGCACAGCAAAGCGACTCCGCGGGGTCGCATCGCTGGCATCGCCCGCCCGAAGCGGGTCGCCCCGACGACGGTGGCGGACCGCGGGCGACGCGTCGATGGAAGCGGGCGCTCGTCGGCGTGACGGTGGGCGTGGTCGTCGTCGTCGGGTGGTCGTATGTCCACGCGCTGAGCGCGCCCGGCACCGACGGCATGGGCGTGCGCTCCGTGGAGTGGCTGCGTGGCCACGGAGCCGCGGGGATCGTCAGCACCGTGGAGCGTTGGTGGTACTCACACCATCAGCCCCCGAAGGGCGGCCCGCCCCCGGCCATTCTCGTCCATCCGGCGCCGACCTCGACGGCGTCGGGCCCGGCCCCCGCCGCGCCGGTGCCCAAGGCCGGCTCGTCGCCGCCCGGGCCCCATCTGGCCGCCCCACTGGCGATCGCACCGCTGGCCTCGCCTCCCCTTAGCGGCGAAGGCGTCTGGCGGCCCGCTGGCCGGCTGGTGCACGGGGTTCCCGCCGTCTACACCACCGCCCTGCGACCTGACCCCGTCCACACGAGTTTGGCCACGGGCGTCGCGTGGATGGACCCAACGCTGCTCAAGTCGGTGCTTTTCGCGGGGGTCCAACTCCCAGGCGGCACGTGGGCAAACGAGGCGCCCGTTCCAGTGGCTTGGCGCCCGTCGCTGGTGGCCGCGTTCAACTCCGGCTTCCGCCTGGGAGAGTCACGAGGCGGCTATTACAGCGACGGCCGGACCGCGCGACCGTTGGTGGCGGGTGCCGCCAGCTTCGTCATCGACACCGCCGGCCGCCCCACGGTCGGGATGTGGGGCAGAGACGTCCAGATGAGCTCCTCGGTGGCCTCGGTCCGCCAGAACCTCGCCCTGATCGTCGACGGCGGCGTTCCCGTCGCCGGCCTGGACCAGAACCTCCGAGGCCAGTGGGGGGCCACGCTCGGGAACCGCCTGTTCGTGTGGCGTTCGGGTGTGGGCGTGACCCGCAACGGTGCGTTGGTCTACGCCGCGGGCAACGGACTGAGCGTCGCATCGCTGGCGCGGGTGCTGAGCGCAGCCGGCGCGCTGCGCGCCATGGAGCTCGACATCAACTCCGAATGGACGCGCTTCTTCTCCTATGACGCCGCGGATCCCGCCAATCCCGCGGCGGTGACCGGCACCAAGCTGGTTCCTGACATGCGGTCGTCCCCGGGGCTGTACCTGCAGGCCGAGACGCGCGACTTCTTTGGGTTGTTCGCTCGATGAGCACGGTGACCAAACGCGTCGAGGGTTTCGTCGCAGTGGACGGGGTCGACGGCGCGCCCCAGGTCCAGCGATCGTCGCCGCTTTTGGGCCTGGTCGGTGCAACGCGGCCCAAGCAGTGGGTTAAGAACGTGCTGGTGTTCGCGGCGCCCGGTGCCGCCGGCGTGCTGTTGCATCCTGCGGTTCTTGGGCGCGCCCTCGTCGCCTTCGTCGCCTTCTGTCTGGCAGCCAGCGGCGTGTACCTGTTCAACGACACATTCGACGCCGAGGCCGACCGAGGCCATCCGGTGAAGGGACGCCGGGCGGTTGCCGCGGGAACGGTGTCGCCCCGTGCGGCCCTCGCCGCCGCCGGCGCCCTGGTCCTCGGGGCGCTGGCCGTCGGCAGTGCGGCGGGTGGGGGATTCCTCGTCATCCTCACCGCGTACGTTGCGCTCGCCGGCGCGTACACGCTCTGGCTCAAGCACATCGCGGTGATCGAGATCGCCATCGTGGCCTCGGGCTTCGTGCTGCGGGCCATCGCGGGCGGCGCCGCTGCGAACGTCGCCATCTCCCAGTGGTTCCTGATCGTGGCGTCGTTCGGGTCGCTATTCGTCGTCGCGGGCAAGCGCCACGGTGAGCACCTCGCCCTCGGCCCTCGCCGGGCCGACGCTCGTCGATCCCTCGGCGTGTACGCGGCATCCCACCTGCGCTACCTGTGGATGGTGTCGTCGGCGGTGGCCATCGGCGCCTACTGCGGATGGGCCTTCGAACAAGGTGGCGCGCTCCACGGTTCGCCCTGGTACGCACTGTCGATCGTGCCCTTCGTGGTGGGCGTCGGTCGCTACGCACTGCTGCTCGAGCGCGGACTGGGCACCGCGCCCGAGGACCTGATTCTTGGCGACCGGGTCCTGCAGGTCGTCGGCGTCGTGTGGGTCGCGGTCTTCGCAGCCGCTGTTTACCTTGGCCGTTAGGCCCTCAGCCGTCGACGGCCGCTCGATGGCGCTGTGCGGCTGGGGGCGCACGGCGCCAAGTCGGGCAACGGTGTACCGGCCGCGCGACGCGATGGCGATCCGCCGACTGTTCGAACAACGAGGAGCGGCCACCATCGCCCGCGGCCTGGGCCGCAGTTACGGCGACGCCGCCCAGGCCGCGGGGGGCAACGTCTTGGACATGACGGCCATGGACGACATGGGGCCGATCGACACCGAGACCGGCGCGGTCTCGGTCGACGCAGGCGTCAGCCTTGACGCGCTGCTGCGGCGGGTCGTGCCTCTCGGGTGGTTCATCCCCGTCAGCCCCGGGACACGGTTCGTCACCGTCGGGGGCGCCATCGCGGCGGACATCCATGGCAAGAATCATCACCGCGACGGTGCGCTCGGCGATCACGTTTTGGACCTCGACCTGTTGTCGCCCGACGGCGAGCAGCGGCGGGTCGCGCCATCGACTGATGCCGAGCTCTACTGGGCGACCGTCGGAGGCATGGGCCTCACCGGTGTCATCCTGCGGGGCACTCTCAGGCTGCTCCCGATCGAGACGTCGTTCATGCGCGTGGACACCGAGCGCGCCTCGGACCTGGACGACGCGATGGGGCGCATGGACAGCGGCGACCGGCACTACCGCTACTCGGTGGCGTGGATCGACTGTCTGGCGGGCGGCGGGCGGCTCGGCCGGGCCGTCCTGACCCGCGGGGACCATGCGACCCTCGAGGAGCTGCCCATGCGCGGTCGCTCGAGGCTGCCCACGTTTGCGCCAAAGACGTGGCTCACGGCGCCCCGTTGGGTGCCGGCCGTGGCGGTGAATCGGCCGACGGCGCGGGTCTTCAACGAGGTGTGGTTTCGGAAGGCGCCGCGCATGCAGCGGGGTCGGCTGCAGTCGCTGGCGTCGTTCTTTCATCCTCTCGACTCGGTGGCCGAGTGGAACCGCCTGTGGGGGCGGGGCGGATTCATCCAATACCAGTTCGTGGTCCCGTTCGGCGCCGAATCCGTCCTCCGCCAGGTGCTGGAGCGCCTGCGGCGGGCCCACGTTCCGTCTCTGTTGGCGGTGCTCAAGCGGTTCGGCCCCGAACACGGTGTGCTCTCGTTCCCACTCGCCGGATGGACGCTCGCCCTCGATATGCGCGCCGACCAGGAAGGCCTCGGGCGTCTGCTCGACGGCCTGGACGAGCTCGTCGCCGCCGCCGGTGGGCGTGTCTACCTGGCCAAAGACGCGCGGCTGCGACCCGACGTCTTGGAGGCGATGTACCCCGGGCTTGGTCGGTGGCGGGAGATTCGCGCCCGCGTGGACCCGACCGGCGTCATGCGCTCCGACCTCGCTCGCCGGCTCGGTCTGACGTGAGGGGGAGTGGTTCCGTCAACTCGCTGTTGGTCCTCGGAGGCGGATCCGACATCGGCCTGGCGATCGCGCGTGGCCTCGTGGGTGAAGGGACGCGCTCGGTCGTGCTTGCCGCCCGCCGTCCCGAGACGCTCGGAGGCAGGGTCGAGGAGCTGCGCGCCGCTGGTGGCGTGGAAGTCAAGACCGTGCGCTTCGACGCGTGCGACCTCGCCAGTCATCCGGGATTCGTCGAGGAGGTCTTTGCGTCGGAGGGCACCATCGACGTGGTCATCATGGCCGTCGGCTTGCTCGGACACGGCGCCCGGTTCGATCGGGACCGTGTCGTGTCCCTGCTGGAGACCAACCTCGTCGGCGCCGCGTCGATCATCTTGGCCATGGCTCTTCGACTCCGCCGACAGGGCCACGGCAAGGTCGTCGTGCTCTCGTCGGTCGCGGGTGAGCGCGTGCGAAAGACGAATTTTGGCTACGGGGCTTCGAAGGCCGGGCTCGACGGCTTCTGTCAGGGTCTTGACGACGCCCTCGCAGGATCGGGCGTAGACATCATGATCGTCCGGCCCGGCTTCGTCCGAACCAAGATGACCGCCGGACTCGACCCACCGCCGCTGAGTACGACGGCTGAGGAGGTAGCAGCCGGCGTGGTTCGGGGACTGCGGCGGGGGCGTCGCATGGTATGGGCGCCGCCCCGCTTGCGTTGGGTCATGGCCGTGGCGCGCCATCTCCCGCGCCCCATCTTCGCCCGCATCCCGTTGTGACCCAGCCGTCGGTGGGTTCTCCCCTCGGCGACCGCCCGCCGGCGCACGCGATTATCAGCGCCTCCGCCTTCGCGGGCAGCCGGGTTGCGGGGAGGCAGACCATCGCGCTCGTCGTCGAGGGCGACCAGCGGTCGTTTCCCGTGTCATAAAACCAAGTTCGGATGGAGAGCAGTCAGCGCCAGTGGGAACGTCTGTTGGTTCGTCGGCAGGGCGTCGACGTTGCTCGAGTCGCCGTTGCTGGGGCCATTTTCGGGCTGGCGACCGTTGTGGCGCGAGGCGACGACCCCGGGCGCTTCCAGATCAACATCTTCCGGCTCGTCAACGATCTGCCCACCGCGGCCGGGCCGCCCCTCCTCGGCATCATGCAGTTCGGCGCGTTGCTTGCGGTCGGCGTCTGCGCCGCTGTCGCGCTGCTCGGCCGTCGCGTGCGTGCTGCTCAAGCCCTCCTCGTCGCGGGGCTGTCGGCGTGGGCGCTCGCCCGTTTCCTGCAGGGTGTCATCAACGAGTCTCCTCCCGAGGTGCGTCTACGCGGAGTCCATCTTCATGGAGCAGTGACGCCCGCGCACTCCTTTCCCGCGAGCCACGCAGCTGTGGCAGCGGCCCTCGCGACAGCCGCCTCGCCATACCTCAGTCGCCGAACACGCCACCTTGTGTGGGCGGCTGTCTTTGTCGTTGCGATCGCGCGCGTCTACAACGGCGCGCACTTCCCCGTCGACGTCATCGGCGGGTTGGCCTTGGGATGGGGCATCGGATCCGCAGTGCACCTGGGACTTGGGCGACCCCGCGGAACGCCGAGCCCGGAGTGGATCGCCAACGTCCTCGCCGACGCGGGCCGGCCGGTCCGCGACGTGTGGCGCACGCGCTCGACAGAGGTGGCTGCCGCCGCGTACCACGCCGTCGACGACGGTGGCCGAGCGCTGCACATCACGTTCGTTGGACGTGACCTTCCTGAAGCTGACTGGCTCTACCGAGCCGGCAGGATTCTCGCCTTTCGGGAAGTCGAAGATGAGGTCGCCGCATCGACACCGGCACACCGGGTTGCCCATGAGTCTTATGTCACCCTGCTCGCCCAGCGCGCCGGCGTGGCTGTGGCATCGGTAGTCGGCGCGGTTGATTCGAACTCTGCTGCGATGATCGTCACGTCGTGGGTCGCCGGCAACCCGTTGGTCCCCGGCGCGCCTTGCGTCGATGCAGCTGTGCTGGAGAGGGTTTGGAAGGAAGTCGCCGCTCTCCATGAGGCGGGTCTGTCGCACGGCGCCCTGCGGGGGGACCACATCATCGTCGGTCCCAACGGGCCGGTTCTGGTCTCATTCGCGCTTGGCAGAGACGGTGCCTCCGCGTCGGACCGGGCCAAGGACATCGCCGAGCTCCTCGTAAGCGTTGCCCTCGTCAGTGACGTCAGGACCGCGGTTGAGGGAGCCATCGCCGCGCTCGGCACAGCTGCTGTCACCGCGGCGTTGCCGTTGTTACAGCCGCTTGTGCTCTCGTCGAGCTCGCGCCGCCGCCTCCGACAGGTGCCAACGCTGCTGTCCGAGCTCCGCACCGAGGTCGCTCGAATCACAATTTCGTCGGCCCCACCGATCCAGGCACCAGTGCGGCTGGCCGTTCGCAATCTGTTCCCGTTGGCTCTGCTCGGCGTCGCGGTCTACGTACTGTTGCCTCAGGTCGCCACGGCAGGGACAACGGCTCGAGCGGTTGGCGCGTTTCAGTGGATCTGGCTTCCCGCCATGGTCCTCGCCGCCACCGCCACCTACGTCATGTCGTCTCTGGCGCTGATAACGGCGACCGGACGGCCGCTCGCCCTCGGGAGAACGACCGCCGCACAGCTCGCTGGTGCATTTACGAACCGCTTGGCGCCTGCCGGCCTGGGCGGCATGGCAACCGAAGTCCGGTATCTCCAGGCAGCTGGTTTGCGACGCGGTGACGCGGCCGGATCCGTCGTGCTCAAGTCCGTCGCCGGCTTCGCAGTACATGCGGCGGCGCTTGCAGCCGTCCTGGTCTTCGCGGGCAGCAGCCATCAGCACTTCGGTATCCGGGCGCCCGATGTCCCGGAGCGGTGGGAGGCGCTCGTCCTCTTCGCCGTGGCACTCGCTGTCGTCGGCCTTGTGCTTGCCGCGATCCGATTCCGTCGGGTGTGGCTATCGCCGCTGCGCCAGGTCTATCCGCAGCTCCGCGCGCTGCAGGCCCAACCCGCTCGTGCGCTCCGCCTCCTCGGGGCGTCTGGCGGAATCACGGCCGCTTATGTGCTGGCGCTGGTTGCGGCAGTGGAAGCGGTCGGCGGAGCGCCGCTGGTACCGGTGGTTGCCGTCTACCTCGGCGCGTCGGCGGTGGCAGCCGCTGCCCCGACCCCGGGAGGTCTGGGCGCAATTGAGGCCGGGCTGGTTGCTGGCCTGACGTCCGTTGGGATGCAGCCTGCTGAAGCGGTGACCGCCGTGCTCATTTTCCGACTTGTGACGTACTGGGGTCCAGTACTTCCGGGCGCGGCCGCGTTCTGGCTCCTCCGGCGGGGCGGTGCCATCTAGCGCTGCGGCGGTTACTTGGGCGTTCCGGCCCAGAACGTGAGAGCCTCGCCCGCCTCCCGCACCGCCCGATCGGTTGTCTCGCCACTGGCCTCGCCCGGCGTCGTGGACCAGGCCGCGGTCACCAGCGCGAAGTTGCCGAGCGGCACGACGGTGATGACGCCGCTCGAGTGGGTCGACCCGGTGCAGGCGGCGACGCCCGTGCCAGTGGCGACGCCGGTGGCCGACCCCGAGCACGTCCGTAGGTCTGCGACCGAGGCACCGGCGGGCAACCCCGCGGACGGCGGCAGGGCCTGTAAGGCGTTGTAGTCACCGATCCCCGCCAGGTGCGGAGGCGGATCGCGGACGAATCCCTGGGCCTCACTATCGCTGCTGAACGCGTAGAAGGCGATGGCGCCCGAGCCGTCGACCGCCTCGGCGGCTGCCACATCGACACCCGGTCCCTGATTGAAGACGTGGAAGTCGTCCCAGCGCGTCGCGCCGGGCGGTGCCACTCCGTTGAGCCGATCCAACACATCGTTTTCGGATTGGACCGTCACCATTGGCCCAAGCGTGGGATCGGGCCCGAGAGCAGGGACGGAGGTGGACGCTGACCGAGGAGCCGCCGTCGACGCGCTCCTGGCAGCGGCGCTCGCGTTCGCGCGCGTCGGCGGTGTCGAGCCGTCGTCGATGTTCTTCAGGACGGCGACCGCCCCCAAGACAACGACGAGGACCCACAAGCCAACGAGCACGAGGGTGACCGACGCGGGCCCATGGGGCCGCTTCGCCGCTGACGTGACCACGGCGCCGAAGGCTACGAGGGCGCCGCCCTGACGGCCCGCTCGCGACGACCCCTTTGGCGAAACGCGAAGGATGCATTAACCGGCTGCTTACCAAGCAGCGCACCAGCCGGGCGCTGCGTGGAAAGCAGTCGGCGTCAGATCTGAGGAGATCGAGGTTCTCATCGAGCGGCGAGATCCGGTTAGGGCCGGCCACGACGCATCGCCGCGCCTGTGAGCGGAAACCGCTCCGCAGTACGATGCTCGCCTGCGCGCCGGTCAGAGGAGGTGAGGCGGATGCGACAAACCGACCCCCCGAGTAGTCGCTCTCGCCGCTCCCGGCCGCGCCGCTGAGCCAGTCCCAGCACGCGGCCCGCTGAACCGAACGGGCGGCACGAGCATCGCCCGCGCCAACCCCGTTTTGGAGGTGCCCCGTGTCTCGTCGACCCCACCTGCCGTCCGCGCCTCAGGCATTGCGCCGGCGCCGTGAGGTGCGATCGCGCCGGCTGCTGGCCCAACGCGCCGTTCGAGACAACTTGATCTCTGTGGCTGGCGCCGTCGGGCGTCCCGTCTGGCTGCCTTCGGGTTCTGAGGTTGGCCGTCTCGCCGACTTCGTGGCGCGCTGGGACGCCGCCTCCTATCCGCTGATCTCCGCTCTGGTCGCACGCGTGGGTCGGCGTACTGCCTTCGTGTCCGTCGACCAAGTCGAGCGAGTCACGCACCGCGGCGTCACCCTCCGCTCGGCCCGCCTCGACCTGGCCGACTTCGAGCGTCGAGAAGGCGAAGTCGTCCTGATGGGTGACGTCGTCGACCACCAGCTGGTCGACGTCGATGGTGTACGCGTCGTCCGCGCCGCCGACCTCTATCTGGCGCAGGTCGGTGGCGTGCTGCGGCTGGTGGGCGCCGACGTGGGCGTCTCAACGCTTCTCCGGCGGCTGGGACCCGCCCGCTACCGGAGCCGACCCACGCCCGAACGGGTCATCGACTGGGCGGCGATCCAACCCTTCGGCCGGCCCGGCAGTCCCCTGCGCCTGCGCGACAGCAATCGAGCCCTCCATCGCCTCCAGCCCGCTGACCTCGCCGACCTGCTCGAGGAGCTCGGACGCACCCAACGCCAGGAGCTCCTCGCCGCCCTCGAGCCGGAGGCCGCCGCCGACGCCCTCGAGGAGATGGAGCCAAAAGAGCTCGAGGCCCTGCTGCGCGAGGCCCCGACCGAGCAGGCCGCTGCCCTCCTCGCCGTCATGGAGCCCGACGAGGCCGTCGACGCCCTGCGAGATCTTGAGCCTGAGGACCAGGCAAAGCTGCTCGAGGCGATGCCCGAGCCGACTGCGCAGCGGCTGCTTCAGCTGCTGGAGTTCCCCGAACGGACCGCGGGCGGCGTGATGAACACCAACCTCGTTGCGGTGCGAACAGAGATGAGCGTCGACACCGTTCGCCAACTCCTCCGCGACCAGGAAGCGCATCGCGACGACATCGACGGCGTCGTGGTGGTGGACGAGCAGGGGTGTCTGGTCGACGACGTCAGCCTTTTCGAACTCTTCGTCGCCGACTCAGCTCAGACCTTGGGCGAGTTGGTTGGCGAGCCGTGGCCGACGACCATCGGGCCTGCTGCCGCGCTGCGTGACGTCGTCGACCGTTTCATCGAGGGCCGGCACTCGTCAATCCTGGTGATCGACGAGGCGCAGCGGCCACTCGGGCGCATCATGGCGGACGACGTCGTTGACGTCCTGCGACCCGAGCGGGGGCGGTTGCTCGGAGGCATCCTCACGTGACGAGCTCGGAGACCACGACCGGGGCAACGACAGTCCACGCGGTGGTGGAGGGGACTGGCGGCTCCGCCCGTCGACGGCCGTGGGGCCGACTCGTGGCCGCGATAGCCGTGCTCGGCCCCGGCGTAATTGCCGCCAGCGCCGGCAACGATGCCGGAGGCATCGCCACCTATGCCTCCGCAGGGGCGCAGTTCGGCTACCGGATGCTCTTCGTGATGCTGCTGGTGACGGTCGCGCTGGTTGTCGTCCAGGAGATGTCGGCTCGCCTCGGCGCCTTCACCGGCGAGGGGCTGGTGTCGCTCATCCGCGAGCAGTTCTCCCTCCGGGTGGGGGCCTTCGCCGTCGTCTGCCTACTCGTCGCCAACGTCGGTCTTGTCGTTTCGGAGTTCGCGGGTATCGGGGCCGCGTTCGAGCTGTTCGGTGTCTCTCGTTATCTGTCAATCCCCTTGGCGGCCGTCGTCATTTGGGCGGTCGTCCTGTTCGGCTCTTATCGCTACGCCGAGCGCGTGTTCCTTCTGCTCTCGATCGTGTTCCTCACGTACCTCGTTGCGGCCGTGCTCGGGTCGCCCCATTGGGGAGCGGTCGTCGCCGACACCGTCGTTCCACACCTGCTCGCAAGTCGGGCTTTCCTGCTCCTCGCAGTGGCGCTCATCGGCACCACGATCACGCCCTACATGCAGCTTTACCAGGCCGCGGCGGTCGCCGACCGAGGCATCGGCCCCGACGAGTACCCCGCGGAACGTGTGGACACCATCGCAGGTTCGGTGTTCGCCAATGTGATCTCGATGGCGATCATCGTGGCCACTGCCGCGGCGATCGGGGGCACGGGGCCGCTGACGTCGGCCAAGGAGGCAGCCAAGGCGCTCGGGCCTGTCGCGGGGTCGGCCGCGACGGCGCTCTTCGGCGTCGGCCTCCTCGGGGCGTCCGCCCTTGCCGCCGCGGTGGTGCCGCTGGCGACTGCCTACGCGTTGGCCGAGGCCGTCGGCGTGGAACGGTCGGTCTCTCGTCGATTCTCTGAGGCGCCCTTGTTTCTCGGCTTGTTCAGCCTGCAGGTCGGCGTCGGCGCGGCAGTGGCGCTGGCGCCTGGCAACCTCATCAACCTGCTCATCAACACCCAGGTCCTCAACGGTCTCATCACCCCGATCATCCTCGTGTTCATTCTTGTTCTGGCAAATCGGCGGACGGTACTGGGCGACGCCGTGAACGGACGATGGTTCCGCAAGGTGGCGGCGCTCTGTGTCGTCGTGGTCGGCGTGCTCGCTGTTGTCGTCCTCGCCCAGATCGTGCTCGGTGCCCTCGGCCTCATCTGAGCGACGAGCGTGACGGGACACCCGGACCGTCGGCCCATACGCTCCGTCGGCAGCCGCCACCGCTGGTGTGCTCGGCTACTCGCTCGCGGGAAAGCTGTCGATCGGCGCCTTGCGTTCGAGGACCTCTACGTCGTACATGGCAGCGTGGCCCGCCAGGGCGCGGCGCGTGAGGTCCTCTGCCTCCTTGGTGTGGCGCTCCAGGGATGCGTCATCGTCGTATTGGTAGACGATCTTGAAGGTGACTTCGGCGAGCACGTTGACCTCCGTCCCGTTCGTGGGAACTGCGGACGCTACCGGGATGGATTCCTCCACCCGAGCCGTTGCTGGCTGCTCCCCGCCGCGTCAGGCTCCCGAGAGGGCTGGGCCGTGCGCTCACCGGCGACACGGTAGGAGGTCGTCGTCGCCGATGGAACGCGGACATTTAGTCGAGCGCCGCCTCCGTCCAAGCGCCAGGTTAAATGTCGGCCAAGTCCTGGCTCATCGGAGAAAAGTGCCGGTACTGTCCGCCGCCTTGCGCTCGCTCCGCATCCCCCAGCCGCCCCAGGAGCCGCGGACACGGCGGGCCATCCTCGTGGTCGCTTGTGTGGTGGCGCTCGGCATCGTCGGCTTGGCGTTGAAGGGCGGCAGTTCGACGTCGTCGGCTGACGACCAGATCGTGCCGACGACGACGACCGTTGTCACCGATGTCACGACAACGACTGTGGATCCAAAGGCCATTCAGGCCGGCGTCGCCAACATGCTCGCCCACGAGGGCCCCACACCGCAGCAGATTGCAGCGGTCCCCTCGAACACCTCGCACAGCGGGACCGGCGGCGGCCACCACGGCAAGAGCGGCAGCGGGTCGCACACCAAGCACTGACGTTTCGCGTCGAGCGTCGGGGTCGAACCTCGACCCCGACGCTCAAACTCGCAGTCCCGTCTCTAAGGCGGGGCGCTGCGACGCCACCGGTCCGGGGCTGTTCCCTACGGGACGGTCGGCCTCTGCCCGGCGTTCTCCTGCGCCTCACGGGCAGCGCTCTCACCCGCCTCATGAGTCGGGTCTTCGTTGGAATGGAACGTCCCGCTCGGCGCCGCGGTCGCAGCGGTCCCGCCTGACGACGGGGCCGTCGTCGGCGCGGTGGTCTGCGCGTTCGCGGCGCCGAACAGAGAGGCGCCGATCGCCCCGCCGGTCAGAGTCGTGCCTACGAGCGCCGCTCCGATCAGCGCTTTGCGGACCGGGTTCATCATGGTGTCGTTTCCTCCTTGGTCTGGGCTCGCACGATTGCGTGAGCCAGGTCGAGGATGCAGGTGCTGACTCCATGGAGGCTTGGGAAAGCGCGCGAACGCTCTCCGAATGGGCGCGCAATCCTCAGAGGCCCGGACACCGTGCACGGCCCGGCCACCCAACACAGCAAACGCCTGGCGATGCTGAGCGTCCGCCAAGGGAACGTTCAGACACCATTCAGACCCGATGGAAATGATGTGGCGATGCTTTCGGTACCTGGTGAGGGCGGGACGCGCTCCTGATGACGGCGTTGTGGGATCAGACGGCGCTGCTCGAGACCGAGTCAGTGCCCCCGCGCACACCCCGCCGTGACGGCGGGCGGAGAAGGTGGCGGGCCGTCGCCGCGGTGGTGGGTGCCGCCCTACTCGGGGCATCGGTCATTCTCGTCACCCGCCACCAGGCCAGCACTCCTGCTGCGCTCGGGTGCACGGTCGCAGGAATCGGGGGCAGCCGCAGCTATGTCCTCACGCCGGAACAGGCCCAGAACGCGTCCATCATCGCAGCGATGGGTTCCAAGCTGGGCATGGCCGACCACGCCACGACGGTGGCGCTGGCCACGTCGCTCGTGGAGTCACAGCTCCGCAACCTCCCCTACGGCGACCGCGACTCCGTGGGCCTCTTTCAGCAACGGCCGTCGCAGGGCTGGGGCGTCCGCGCCCAGCTGCTGGACCCCACCTATGCGGCCTCGGCCTTCTATCGCCGCCTCGCGGCGGTGCCGGGATGGGAGACGATGGCAGTGACCGAGGCCGCCCAGGCGGTGCAGCGCAGCGCGAGCCCCACCGCGTACGCGCACTGGGAGGCGGAAGCGCGGGCGCTCGCGCAGGCGCTCACAGGTGAGATCCCCGCCGGCCTCGGGTGCCGACTGACAGCATTTGGCGGCGCCACTCCCGGCCCGAGTGCCGTTGGCTCTGCGGCTGCGCAGGAATTCGGGTCAGCGCGCATCGGCGTACCCCTCGGCCCGAAAGAGGGATGGGCGACGGCCACGTGGGCCGTTGCCCACGGTTACAACTACCACCTCACAAGCGTCTCCTTCGCCGGTCAGCGCTGGTCATCGGCATCGGGCCGGTGGACCCCCGACTCGACGGCGGGCCGCGCCGTTGCTGTCTCTGTTGCCGCGGGCGTGCCGTAAGTGGGGCGCGCAGCTAGGAGAGCGAGGTAGCAGGGACGGTCCGGTTGACGGCCGCGTCTGGGAGGGCGGCCAGGCGTGAGGCAAACAGGTTCACGATCTCGGGAATCGACGTCTTTCCCCCCACCGGCGGCTGCCCGCCGTCGGGTGCGAAGAAGTACACGCCGAGGAGGACGCGGCCGCGCCGGAGGTAGACGGCGATGGTGTGCTGGGCTTGACCGCTCTGATCGGTCGTCACCAAGTCATAAGCCAGGCGGTCCACGGTCGGCGTCTGCGGCCAGGACCCGTCGGGGCGCGACTTGAACGTCGTCCGCACGGCCGGCTCGCCGTTCCGGCCAGGCACCGGCGACGAGGGGCACTTGGCCGCCGCGGCCTTCATCTCGTCCAAGGCCTTCGCCGTCGCCCCCGGGCTCTGGTACAGGACCGCTTCGGTGCTCAATGCGCCGTTGTCCTGGGCGTCGGCCTCGGCCACCTGCAGGCGCGCCGTGCGCGTGCTCTCGCTGGGAAAGGTGCCGTTACAGAGGTCGAGCGTCGCCTGGCCGGCCACAAGGTTGCCCCCGGGGATCAGCACGACCGACTCGGTGGCGGCCACGTCTGCTTGCTGGACGACGAGGCGGCGGACGAGCGCCTGGTCTGGGTCGGCCGACACCGCCGGGTTTCCGCTCGGCGCGAGTGCGCCGGGCACGGACGTCCGAGGAGCGGCCGCCCTGCCGCCCGAGCCTGTAGCCAACACGATCAGGGCGCCCACGGCCGCCGATGCCACCGCGATCACCGCCAACAACGCGACGCGAACGGCGCGCCCGTGCTGCGGTGAGATAGGCGCGTCGACGGTGCCCCCCGGGGCGGGGCCAAAGGGATCGGTCACGCCGGCGCCCCTGCCACCAGTTGCACGGTTGCGGCATGCCGGCGACTGGAGGCGTCAACCCACCCCACGCTGACGCGGTCCCCAGGGTGGTAGCGGGCCAGGGCCGCCGAGAGGTCGCTGGGCTGGGTAATCGTTGTCCCGCCGAGATCGGTGATCACGTCCCCGCTTGCGATTCCCGCGGCCGCCGCCGGCCCGTTGGGCTGGACCGACGAGATCGGCGCCCCGGGCGAGACCGAGCTCGATCCGCCGCCAAAGCTCGAGCCCGTGTCCTGAACCACGACGCCGAGCAGGGCACGCTGGCCGACATGCACGGCGTCCGAGCCTTGTCCGGCCCGGATCTGGGCGACGACGGCCAGGGCGCGGCTTATGGGGATGGCGAAGCCGACGCTCGACGGCGCTCGTCGCCCGCCGCCCGCCGCCGCGGTGTCCATGCCTACGACGGTGCCGTCCGCGTCGACCAGCGGACCACCCGAGTCGCCCGCCTGGAGCGGCGCGTCGATGGCGATCATCCCGGTGAGGCTGTTGGGGGGCCCCACGGCGTCGCCCGCGGTGAGGGACTGGTTGAGCCCGGTGACGACGCCCTGGGTCACGGCCGGGGTACCGCCCCGTCCCAAGGCGTTGCCGATGGCGACAACGGGGTCGCCCACATTGACGAGCGACGAGTTGCCCGTCTTGACCGTCGGCAGGGAGGGAGCCCCTTCGACCTGGACGAGGGCGACGTCGTCAGTGACGTCGTACCCGACCACATGAGCGCTGTAGCTCGGGCCCGTCCCGGCTATCTGGATGCGGATGTCGCTGGCGTCGTTGATGACGTGGTTGTTGGTGAGGATCTCGCCGGAAGCGCTCAGGACCATTCCCGTGCCTGCAGCTGCACCACCGCTGGCCAGGTTCGTGTTGATGTCCACGACGGCCGGAATGACCTTGGCCGCCACCGCTGTGGTGCCTGCCGACGTCGAACCTGGGGCGGTAGGCGAGGGTGCCACTCCGCTCGGGCCTTCGGGCGCTCCCGCGACCGGGGGCGGCGCAGAAGGGTGGTCTCGGAGGGCAGCCGCGGCGCCCGCCCCGATCCCGCCCGACACGAGCACGAGGGCCGCGAGCCCGGCGGCCGTCGTACGCCAGCCGCGTCCGCCGCCTGGCGACGGCAGGCCGAGGTCGCCGTCGAAGGGCTGCCGCTGAGACAGGGGCTCGGGGCTGGGGGTGGGCGGGAAGTGCATTTCTCCGTGGATGGTTTAGAGCAACCTTGGCGATCTCAACGGCGCGCTCGAGCCATGGGCGCCACCTTGTCTTCCGCAGCTGTGCGTCACCTGAGCAGACGATTGGAGAATGCCACGAGCTGCGAAGCTCGCGGCGCTGGCGGGCAGGGACAACCGAACCCCGCACCGAAACTCTTCCCGTCGTAGTGGATCACGCCAGGGGGGTCGGAAGGTGATGCGAGTCCGTCACGGTGCAACGCGCCGAGCTCTCTTGGCGGTCGGGATTGGGGTCGTGCTCAGCTCTGCGGGGCTGATTCCCGCCCGGGCCGCGGCAGGCGGACCCGCGGCCGCCAAGACCTCGTCGACGGATTGGCCCACGTATGGACGGTCCGACGGACGCGACTTCGTGGCCCCCACCTCCCTGACCCCGCTGAGCGTCCAAACCCTGGCTCCTAAGTGGTTCTTCCAAACGGGCGACGCCGTGACCGCGCAGCCGATTGTCGTCGGTGGGACCGTCTACGTGGGATCTTGGGACGGCAACTTCTACGCGATTGACAGCGCCACCGGGGCGCTGCGCTGGAAGTACATCCTGGACCAGCAGCCGGCGGTGTTCCCACCGACCACGGGTCGAACGCCAGCCGACCTCCAGCAGGATGAGACCACTGACGGCGGCCTGGTGACGTCGACGGCCGCGTTCGTGCGTGCCACGGCTACCCATCCCGATCTCGTTGTGTTCGGCGGAGGATTCACGCTGTACGCCCTGCGCGCTGGCGCGCTGGCGCCGGGGCAGAGCCGCCTCTACTGGAAGCACGCCTACACCGGCCTTCCCGAGGCGTCCCCGGATCCCCTGAATGACCAGACACGAATTTTCTCGTCGCCGGCCGTTGTCGGCGACCAGGTTCTCTTCGGCGTCTCGTCCGATGGCGAGGCGGGCCACCGCGGTTATTTCGCCTCGGCTGACCTCCTCACCGGGAACGAGAACTGGAGATTCGAGACCGACGTCGATCAGACCGGAGCCATTCTGAACAACGGCTGCGGCGGCGTGTGGGCTTCACCCACGATCGACCGCGCCGAGGGCCTGGCCGTCTTCGGTATCTCCGACTGCAGCTCAGTTGCCTCCCCGGCACCGTTCAGCGAGCGCCTTCTGGCCCTGCGGCTCGCGCCGACGCTCCCTTCCGGCGCGTCCCGCCTCGCCTGGGCGTTCACACCCCCTCGCGTAGCGCAGGGTGACCCGGCCTGCGACTGGGACTTCGGCGCCACGGCAAACTACGGGCACCTGCCCAACGGCACGCCGTTTATCGGCGCAGGGAACAAGGACGGCACGTATTACGCCCTCGATCCCCGGCCCGCGCACGCCACCCTCGACCCGACGACCGGCCTGCCCGGCCCCCATCTCCTCTGGGCCACCAACGTCGTGTTCGGCGGCTCGGCGGGCGGGTTCATCGCCCCTGCCGCCTTTGACGGCAAGAACATCTACGCCTCGACAGCACTCGGGGACTTCAACGTCCCACCGTCGCAGTGCGAGGCCGGCAACCCCCGGGACCTGCCCCTTCAGGAGCCGAGCGCCTACAGCTTCGACGCTTCCACCGGAGCCACGCGCTGGTCGCAGGTCGACTCGCAGGACTTCGGCGCCACCACCGAGGCTGGCGGCATGACGTTCTCGGCAACGGCGATCTCCAACCAGCTCCAGATCCGCGATGCCTCGACGGGCGTTCTGCTGCGCGTCATCCCGCTCCCTGCCGCAAGCAACTCGGGCGTCGTGGTCAGCGGGGCTTCCATCTACTTCGGTACGGGCGGTCCCCAACAGGGCAGCCCCGCCGGAATCTACGGCTTCAGTCCTCCCAGTTCTGTTCCGCCACTTCCCGCTCCGGGCGGCCTCGGCGGCCTCATCGCCGCCATCCTGAAGGCGCTAGGCCTCTAGGACCTCAGCGATCTCGGTCGCTGGCGCTGGCGCTCCTAGCGTGTTCGCGCCGCTGGATGAGATCCTCGCCCAAGCGCTCAGCAGGACGATACGGCCCCGGTGAGAAGGGCCCGACTGTCCTGAGTGTCGGGCCAGGGAACGCTTACTGGGGGCACGCACCCCCGGCACTGTGGCGATTCCGTTACAGGAGCCGCCATAAGCACCTGCACGGGTCTGTTCCCTCGACTAGTCCGGACGGCCCAGCCCACTCAAGCGGCGCGCCATAGCTACCGACCAGGTGTACAGAGCGCCAAGTTCGCACGAAGGGACTATCGAGGTGGGCGGAAGCACCGGGACTCGCGAACGCGGTACGGCTCTTGTTGAGTTCGCGTTGGTTCTCCCATTGCTGGCCCTGCTCGTGTTCGGCACGATCGATATCGGACGCGCCTTCCAGCTCGAGAACCGGCTGAAGAGCGCCGCTCGAGAGGGCGGTCGCCTCGCGCAGATCTCTCCCCTACAGGTGGACAACTCGGGCGCGGCATGCGGGAATCCCAACAACATCACCTACGCAGCGACGCACGAGGAGGTGGCAAGCGCCGGGGACTACACAGTGACGGTCAAGCGACTTGATACCAACGGGACCC
>DASZJL010000175.1:0-3185 GCA_035948135.1 Acidimicrobiales bacterium
GCGAACAAGGTGCACCTCAACCGCGGTGAACTGCCTGTGCCGTGCACGGCCGCGGCGCCGTGTACGACGCGCTACGGCGGGACACTGCAGGACTACGACGTGAACCACGACGGTGTGTTCAACGTCCAGGATTACGCGCACGACCCGCGCGTCACCGACCGCAACCACAACGGGATCCTTGACCCCGAGGACCTGATCCTCACCTTCTCTGACGGCAAGGATCACGACCACAACGGCTACGTCAACGACATCGCGGGCTGGGACTTCTACCAAGCCGACAACAACCCCGCCGACGACGTGACCTACGGACACGGCACCGGCGAGGCGCGCGACTCCTCAGCCGAGATCGAGAAGCAGCTGACCCAGTGCCCGAACTGCATGATCGAGCCCCTGCGGGTTGGCGACTCGTTCATCGCCGACATCAACCACTGGGCGCAAGCCGTCTTCTACGCGGTCGACAACGGGGCAAGCGTGATCCAGGAGGCGCTGGGGACGATCAACCACACCGCCTTCGCCCAGGCGGCGGCCGACTACGCCTACAGCCACGGCGTCCTCGTGGTGGCGTCAGAGGCCGACGAGTCGGCCGGCCACCACAACTATCCCGCCGCCCTCAACCACACGATGGTCGTGAACTCGGTGACGCCGGGCGCCACCGCGGGCGACGTCCCCGGTGCGGGTCAAGCGTTCGACCCGCTCCCCGCTCAGCTCCAGTCGGCCAAGGGGACCCCGATCCAGCGCCCGAACACGTTCCTGGCCTTCAACGGCTGCACCAACTTCGGCGGCTACACGTGGGTGTCCATCGAGTCCTCGTCGTGCTCGTCGGACGCCACCGGCCAGTCCTCTGGCATGGCGGGCCTCCTGTACTCGGAGGCGCGCAACGCAGTGCAGAAGGGCGTCATCGCACCCGACGCCTCGGGCCGCCCGCTGTCGGCCGAGGAGGCCAAGCAGCTCATCCGCTTGGCCGCCGACGACATCGACTTCTCGACGCCGCGCTGCGACCCGGCACCGAAGTGCGGTCCGCCCAACAACTTCGCCACCACGCTCCCGGCGTCGCAGCGCTTCGTCACGACCGCAGGCTGGGACCAGATCTCCGGGTGGGGCCGGCTGAGCTCGAACAAGGCCGTCCACCTCGTGGCCGACGGCAAGATCCCGCCCGAGGCCGACATCACCTCGCCCAGCTGGTGGCAGCCGCTGCCGGCGTCGGGCCGGGTCGACGTCGTCGGCCGCGTCGCCGCCCCGCGGGCGACGTCGTACACCTACGAGGTGCAGTTCGCGCCCGGCGTGCAGCCGGCCCGCTTCCCGTTCACCGAGCGGTGGACCACCGTCACCACCGGATCAGGCACGAGCCCGAAGACCGGCGTGCTGACGACCCTCAACCTCGACCAGGTGCGCGCCGCCATCAAGGCCGCCCCGCCCGCGTACACGCCGGCCGACGATCCGACGTCGAGGGACCTGCCCGAGAAGGACGCCTTCCGCGTGCGGGTGGTCGTCCACGCCGAGGGCGACACGACGACGCCGTGGAAGACGGCGATCGAACAGCGCCAGTACTTCTCGAGCCCGGACCCCGCCTTGCTGGGCGCCTTCCCCAAGTCCTTGAACGCAGACGGCGCCAGCTCGCCGGCCTTCGCCGACATCGACGGCGACGGCCGCAACGAGCTCATCATGGCCGACGGCAACGGCTTCGTTCACGCCTTCAAGAACGACGGCAGCGAGGCGAAGGGCTTCCCGGTGCACACCAACCGGCTCAACCTGTCAGCCACTCAGACCGGCGGCCACACCGTCTACGGCCCCGTGCTCCTCGGCTCGCCGACGGTGGCCGACCTTGACGGCGACGGCTGGCCCGAGATCTCGGCCGCCGACACCGAGGGCTATCTCTATGTATGGGAGCACGACGGGCAGTTGCGCAAGGGCTTCCCCGTGCAGGTGAACCGCGCCTACTCGGAGTCGTCTGTCTGCCAGAGCTCGTCACCGATGACCCCCGGGTGCGTCCATCCGGTGCGCGACCACGTCAACACCGTCGACCACGCCTTCACCTCGAATCCATCGGCCGGAAACCTCGACCCGAACTACCCCGGACTCGAGATCGTCGCCGGCGCCAACGACGGCCACGTCTATGCGTGGCACGCCGACGGCACGCCCGTGCCGGGCTGGCCCGTGCTGCTGCGTGACCCGGCCAAGGTGGCCTCGGTCGACCCCGTGTCGCACTTCGTCACGTTCAAGCCGGGCGCCAACGCGCAGTACGGCCGCCAGGTCATCACCACGCCGACGCTGGCCGACATCAACGGCGACGGCATCCCCGAGGTCATCTCCAACGTCGACGAGGAGTACAAGGAGGCGCCCAACGTCTCCGCCGCCCGCAACCCCATCTTCGCCGGGGTGGCGACCCTTCAGGGCGGTAACACGCGTGTGTACGCCCTGTACCACGACGGCACCCAGCACCCCGGCGCGCCCAAGGTCGCCAACCTCGGCGACAACGCCTATGTGAAGGGCTGGCCGGTGCCCATCGCCATGCTGCAGACCGAGCTGTTGCCCGACGTCGGTTCCGGGGCTGACGCCGCGCCGATCGTGGCCGACGTCGACGGCGACGGCAAGCCCGAGATCGCCACCGCCTCGATCGGCAGCCCGCCGTACCTCCTCAACGCCGACGGCACGAGCAAGTACGGCAACGGTCCTGACGGCAAGTACCTCACGACCGCGTCGGAGGGGGCCGAGTTCAAGAACCCGACGGCGACCGACGCCCCCTCCGTGGCGTCACTCGGCGGCCCCGCGTTCGGCCACCTGGGTGGGGACGGGTCACCGATGTCGATGGCGATGGGCGCCACCGGGCTCCGCCGCCTGCTCGACGTCGTGCTGCCCGAGCAGCAACTGGGCGCCGAAGACCACGTCGACGCGTGGAACGCGCTGACCGGAACCTTCGACCCCGGCTTCCCGGCGCAGATGAACGACCTCCAGTTCTTCAACACGCCGGCCATCGCCGACATCAACGGGGACGGCAAGGCCGAGGTGCTGCAGTCGTCGGCCATGTACGACATGCGGGCCTACGGCTTAGGCGGCGTGGCGCCGCCGGGCTGGCCCAAGTTCACCGGCGGCTGGTCGGTGGAGACGCCCGCCGTTGGCGACTTCGAGGGCAACGGCAAGGTGGACGTGGCGCTGGCGACACGAGAGGGCAACCTCTTCGTCTGGCG
>DASZJL010000176.1:0-13086 GCA_035948135.1 Acidimicrobiales bacterium
GTCGTCGCCGCCCGCCGGCGGGAAGAGGAGGCCTTCGCCGAACTTCTCCCCCGCCTGGCCGGCGAGGCAGGCTGACGCCATGCGCTTCGGGGTGACGATCTTCTGCACTGACGTTTCCATCCAGCCCACCGACCTGGCCGCGGCCCTGCAGGAGCGGGGCTTCGACTCGATGTGGGTTCCAGAGCACACCCACATCCCTGTGAGTCGGCGGACGCCGTACCCGAACGGCGGCGAGCTCCCCGAGGAGTACAAGCGCTGCCACGACCCGTTCGTTGCCCTCACCGCGGCCGCAGTCGCGGCACCCGGGCTGCGCGTCGGAACGGGGATCGCGTTGGTCGCGCAGCGGGAACCGATCGTGACGGCCAAGGCGGTGGCGTCGGTCGACCAGATCTCTGGGGGACGGTTCACCCTCGGCATCGGCTTCGGGTGGAACGAAGACGAGATGGAGGACCACGGCGTCGACTACCGCGGTCGCAGGGAGTTGGCCCGCGAGCACGTGCTGGCCATGCGTCGCCTCTGGGAGGACGAGGAGGCGACCTTCGACGGCGAGTTCGTGCAGCTGCCGCCGTCGTGGTCATGGCCCAAGCCCGTGCAGCAGCCGCTGCCGGTGCTCATCGGTGGCGCCGCCGGCCCCAAGCTCTTCAACCACATCGCCGAGTACGCCCAAGGCTGGATCCCGATCGGCGGGCGCGGCCTCGGCGAGACCGTTCCCGAGCTGCGAGCCCGCGTCGAGGAAGCAGGCCGGGACTCCTCAGGCTTGGAGATCGTCCCGGTCGCTGTCGTCCCCGACCACGGCAAGCTCGACCACTACCAAGAGGTGGGCGTCACCGAGTGCGTCTTCGGGCTGCCGTCAGCGGGCCGTGACGACGTCCTCTCCCTCCTCGACAAGTACGCCGCTCTCCTCGCCGAACACGCGAGCTGACCCGGGCCAGGAGCGTGATCAGGTGGCGCCGCGGCTGACTGTCAGAAGCGGCCGCTGCCGCAGCACTCCCGACTTTCGTGCGTCATTGCCCGATAGTTGGGCATTGACGCACGAAAGTCGAGGAGTTAGCGCGGTTCGAGCGCCGTGCGGAACAGCTCGACGACCTCGCGGCGGCGGACCTTCAAGGCCGCGGGTGAAAGCGGGTCGGTGCCCAGCAACACGGTGATCAAAGGCGCGTCGGAGAAGTAGGAGAGGATGGCGCCGTAGCCGCTCAACAGCAGCTGCGCGGCGTTGTGCTTCCGCAGCCGTCCGGCCCGCATCTCGCGCTCGAGGAAGCCGACGGCCTGATCGAACAGCGGCTGCAGAGCGGTGGCGATCTCGTCGAAGAACGGACCGCCATCGATCGCCTCGCGCCGGGCGAGGCGCACGAAGTCGGTGTGGTTCTCGAAGAACTCGAAGGCGGCCGACAGCACGCGCTCGACTTGCACCCAACCGGTGGTCGGGTCGGCCACGGCCTTGGTGACGAGCTCCGACCAGTCGCCCACCAATTGGGCGAGGACGGAGCGGTAGATCGCCTCCTTCGACGGGAAGTGATGGAGGATGCTCGGCCGGCGGATGCCGACGTCGTCGGCGATGTCGTTGAGGCTCGTGCCCTCATAGCCGTGGTCGGCGAAGCGCCGCTGCGCGGCGTGCAGGATGAGAATCTTCGTATCCGCGGCCGCTGGAGGAGCCTGAGGCACCACCGGAGCCTACTCGGATTCGGGTTGAAAGACCTACCTACCAGTCGGTAGGCTTGGGCCATCATGCTTACCCAAACTCCTGAATCGACCGCGCCCCCGGCCGAGACCGCGGAGCGGGGCGGCTCCCTCAAGCCCGTCCTCGATGTCATCCCCGAAGAGGCGTACGAGAACCCGACGTGGAAAGGGCTCGCCTACCTGGCGCGCGACCTCGTCCTCTACGCGCTCTTGGTCTTCGCGCTCATCGAGATCAGCAACCCCTTCGGCGTGCTCGTGCTCGAGGTGCTCGCGGCCCTGATCGTCGGCAGCCTCTTCATCGTGGGCCACGACGTCGCGCACGGCGCCCTGTTCAAGGGCAAGCGCTTGAGCGCCGTCCTCGGGCGCGTCGCCATGCTTCCGGGTTGGCACGTGTACGACGGCTGGGTGCTCGGCCACAACCGGATCCACCACGCCTTCACCGTGCGCGAGGGCTACGACTTCGTCTGGCATCCCTACACACCGGAGCAGTACCGCGCCATGCGACCGTGGCAGCGCGCCCGGCACCGCCTCGAATGGTCGTGGGTCGGCGCCGGCTTCTACTACATGCGCGAAGTCTGGTGGCACAAGATGGTCGTGGGGAAGCCGCCCGCCCGCTGGGTCAAGAGCATCCGGCGGGACCGCTGGATCGTGCTCGCGTTCGTCGCCACCGCGGCGGCGCTCCTCGCCTGGATCGGCTGGGACCGCACGGGCTCACCGCTGGGCACGGCCTGGCTCGTCACCCGAGTCCTCGTGCTCCCCTACATCGGGTTCTCGTACCTCATCGGGTCGCTGGTGCACGTCCACCACGTCAGCCCCGAGATCCGGTGGTGGAAGCGACGCGAGTGGACGAAGTTCAAGGGCCAGATGGACGGCACGACGATCCTGCGCGCCCGGTACGGCCTCAACTTCTTCTTCCACTGGATCATGGTGCACATCCCTCACCACGTGGACATGCGCATCCCGATGTACAACCTGGAGACGGCGGCCGAGGCCATCAAGACCGCCTACCCCGATGTCGTGCACGACGAGCCCCTGCGCTTCGGCGACTTCGTGCGCAACACGAGGCGCTGCAAGCTGTACGACTTCGACGCCGGCAGCTGGCTGACGTACGAGGACGCCCGCGCCGCTTCGTAGGCTCGGCGTCGTGTTCGAGGACGAGCTCGGCCCCGACCCCATCACCCAGTTCGACGCCTGGTACCAAGAAGCTGGCACCGACGTCGTCTGCCTGGCGACCGCGTCAGCGGACGGCTCCCCCAGTGCGCGGATGGTCCTCCTCAAAGGTCACGGTGAGCGGGGCTTCGACTTCTACACGAACTTCGACTCGGGCAAGGGCCACGACCTGAACGAGAACCCCCGCGCCGCGCTCGTCTTCCACTGGCTTCCCGAGCGCCAGGTGCGCGTCGCCGGCACCGTGACCCGGATTGCAGACGACGAGGCCGAGGCCTACTGGCGCAACCGTCCCCGCGCCAGCCAGCTGAGCGCCTGGGCGTCAAAGCAGAGCCAGGTCGTCGACAGCCGAGCCGCGCTCGAACAGGAAGTGCAGGAGCTCGACACGCGCTTCCCCGACGACGTGCCCAAGCCGCCGTTCTGGGGCGGCTACCGCCTGGAGCCGGAGACCATCGAGTTCTGGCACCACCGCGACGACCGCCTGCACGACCGCCTCCGCTACCGGCGCCAGGACCAAGCCAGCGCGTGGATCAGAGAGCGTCTCGCTCCGTAGCTGCGAGAATGGTCGCGTGACAACTGGGGGGCAGTCGGAGGGACCGGTCACGGTCCTGATGACAGACATCGAGGGGTCAACGGACCTGCAGAGCAGGCTCGGGGACGCGGCCGCCCGTGCACTGGTGCGCAACCACGAGGGTCGGATCCGCGATGCCCTCAATGACTATGGCGGCCGAGAGATCAAGACCATGGGCGACGGCTTTCTCGTCTCGTTCGCCTCAACCCGCCGCGCCCTCGAGTGCGCGTGTGCCATCCAACGCTCGCTCACTGAAGACCCCGACGCACCGAAGGTCCGCATGGGCTTGCATGCGGGAGAGGTTCTCGTCGAGGGCGACGACATCCACGGCGCCGCCATCAGCGCCGCCGCCCGCATCATGGGCCAGGCCCGCGGCGGCGAGATCCTTGCGTCGGACCTCGTACGCCAGTTGGCGGGAGCGGCCGGGCTGGACTTCAAAGAGCGTCGCCCGATCACCCTCAAGGGACTCGACGGCACGTGGGTGCTGCACGAGGTCGTGTGGCGAGCGGCCGACGACGACTCGCGGAGCGCCACCCGCACGCGCGCCGGCGAGGGCTCGCTCCTCGGACGAGACGCCGAGACCGCCACCCTGCGCAGCGCCGTCGACGCCGCCGCCGAGGGCCGCGGCCGGGTCGTGCTCCTCGCCGGCGAGCCGGGCATCGGCAAGACCAGCCTGGCCGTCGACTGTGCGCGCTATGCGGACCAGGTCGGTGTCCGCGTCCTCTGGGGCGCATGCTGGGAGGGCGAGGGCGCGCCCGCCTTCTGGCCGTGGATCCAAGCCCTGCGCACCTACGCGGGCCAGGTCGACGACGGCGACCTGACGCGCCACGTCGGGCCGGGCGCGGGCGACATCCTCCGTCTGCTGCCCGAACTGGCGCCCCGTCTGCCCGACGTGCCCCCGCCGCCTGAGCTCGATCCGGAGCAAGCCCGGTTCCGGCTCTTCGACGCCGTCGCCTCACTCCTCTGCCGTGCGGCCGCGCAACGCCCGGCGCTCGTCATCCTCGACGACCTGCACTGGGCCGACGAGTCATCGCTGCTCCTGCTGAGCTTCGTCGCCGCCCAGCTGGCCACCAACCCGGTCGCGATGGTCGGCACCTATCGCAGCACAGAGGTCGGCACGGACACCCCGATCGCCAACGTCCTCCACGATGTGTCGAGGCGGGGCCGCATCGTCAGCCTCGGCGGGCTGGACACCGACGGTGTGGCCGCCCTCATGGCATCGACCGCTGGGACCCAGCTGCGCGAAGAGCTGGCGGCCGCCGTCCACCGCCAGACCGGCGGCAACCCGCTGTTCGTCGGCGAGGTCACCAGGCTGCTCGCCGTCCACAACGCGCTCGATCGCACCGACGTCTCGGTCGGCGTCCCCGCCGGCGTGCGCGAGGTGATCGAGCGGCGCATGGTGCGCCTGCCGCAGCGGTGCATCGAGCTCCTGACGTTGGCCGCCATCGTTGGCGAGGAGTTCGCCCTCGACGTCGTGGCCGCCGCCGCGTCCACCAGCGTGGCCGAGCTCGTCGAGCAGCTCGAGGTGGGCGTCACCCAGGGCGTGGCACGGGAGTCGGGCGTTGGCCGCTATCGATTCGCCCACTCCTTGTTCCGCGAGGCGCTCTACGAAGGGCAGGGCGCCATCGGCCGGGCCCGGCTCCACCTTCAGGTCGCCAACGCACTCGAAGCACAGTCCCTCGAACGGGGCGGCGTAGCGGCAGCAGAGCTTGCCAACCACTTCGGGCAGGCCGCGCTCGCCGACGAGAGCAAAAAGGCCGTGCACTATGCGGCGCTGGCCGGCGAGGAAGCGACGCGCGCCCTCGCCTACGCCGAGGCGGTGGCGCACTACGAGCGGGCCATCGCGGTGCTGGATTTGGTGGGCGGCAGCGAGAGCGAGCGGGCCGAGCTGCTCCTCGACCTGGGTGCCGCCCGGTGGCGGGCAGGCGACCGCAACGCCGCCCATGCCGACATCATGCGCGCCGTCGAGCTGGCGCGACGCACGGACCGCAAAGACGTGCTGGCCTCTGGCGCTCTCGCCCTGCGCAGCCTCGGCGGCTTGTCGGGCATCGCCGACAACGAGCGCATCCAGATCCTCGAGGAGGCTCGACAGTTGCTCGGCGAGGAGGAGACCTCGCTCCGAGCACGCGTGCTCGCCGGGTTGGCGCAGGAGCGATACCACTCGTGGCAGCCCGAAGAGGAGAGCGAGCGCCCCGTCGCGCTAGCCGCCGAAGCGGTGGAGCTGGCCCGGCGTCTCGACGACCCGGCCACCCTTGCCGCCGCCCTGCTGGCCCGCCACGACGCCAGCTGGGTGCCGGGCCACGCGGCTGAGCGGCTCGACGTCGCGGTCGAGCTCGCCCAAGCGGCTCGCCAGGCGGGCGACCGCGAACTGGCGACCGAAGCCCTACTGCTCCAGGCCACCGCGCTCCTCGAACGCTCGGACGCTCGCGCCATCGGACGCCTCGAAGAGTTCGTGGTCCAGGCCGAGCAACTTCACCAGGCGCACTTCGACTACCTAGTGGCCACCCGCCGCGTCACCCTTGCCCTAGTCAGAGGCGACATGGACGCGTTCGACCGCCGGATGGAGGAGGCGCAAGAGCTGGCGCGGGCGCACGACGAACCGGACGCCCACCTCGTCGAGAGCGTGCAGCTCGGCGGTCAGGACATCTTGACGGGGCAGCACCCCGACAACGTCGAGCTGAGCCGCCGCAGCGAGCGAGGCTTGGGATATGAGGAGCTTTGGGTCCTCAAGCAGGCGCTGGCGCTCATCGCGGACGGCGAGCCCGAGCGAGCGCGAGACATGCTGGGCGATCTCGACGTCGACGACATGGAGCGTCGCTACATCGCGACGTACGGCTGGCTGTGGATGCTGGCGCACGTGGCCGAGGCGTCGGCGAAGGTCGGCGATGTCGAGCTGATGCGCGCAGCCGAAGAGCGCCTGCAGCCGCACGCCGGTACGTGCGTGGTCGTCGCCGGGGGCGTCAGCTTCCTCGGTTGCGTCAGCCATTACCTCGGTCTCATCTACGCGGGGCTGGGTAGACCAGCCGACGCCGCCGCCGCCTTCGAAGAGGCACTCGCCGCGTACGACCGGCTCGGCGCCCGCGCTTGGGCAGAGCGCACCCGCGGTGCCATGGTCGAGCTCGACGGGCGCACGATGGCATCAGTCGACGCCGAACTCGTGCGCCAAGGCCCGTTCTGGATGGTGCGCTACGGGAGCGACGAGTGCCGGGTCAAGGACACCAAGGGCGTGCGCGACCTCGCCGTCCTGGTCGCCGCGCCCAACCGGGAAGTGCCGGCCGCCGAGCTGATGGCCCAGGGGATGGCCGTCGACGCAGGGGGCGCCGACGCCGTCCTCGACGAGCGCGCCCGCCGCCAGTTCCAGGAGCGCCTGGCCGAGCTGGATGCCGACCTGGCCGACGCCGAGGCCGCCAATGACCTGGGCCGCATCGGCACGATCAAAGGGGAACGTGACGCCCTCGCCCACGAGCTGGCCGCCGCCCTCGGCCTCGGCGGGCGCGCCCGGACCCTCGGCGATCCCACCGAACGGGCCCGCAAAGCGGTGTCGGCGCGCCTTCGGGACGCGGTCAAAGCCATCGGCGTCTGCCACGCCGAGCTGGGCGCGCACCTCGAGGCCTCCCTCCGAACGGGCACGTTCTGCTGCTACGCACCGGCCACGAGTGTGCGCTGGCGCGTGACCAACGACACACCCCGCTAGACGCGCTCTGGCGTCGATCTGGCGCCTTCTGAGTGAGGGCCACACACGGTCGGCAGTTGAAATGAGGAGGCCCTCCCGGACGAAGGAGAGCTGCGATGGCGATCGACGAAGCCAAGTTGGAAGCGTTCATGCACAAGGTGGTCACCGAGCTCGGGGCCGGGCTCGGATTCCCCATGCACCGCCTCGGCGACCAGCTGGGGATCTGGAAGGCGATGGCAGGGGCCGGTCCCCTCACTGCGGCCGAAGTGGCCGAGCGTTGCGAGTGCCACGACCGCTACATCAAGGAGTGGCTGGCGGCCGAGACGGCGGGCGGATACGTGACCTACGACGCCGCCGCCGAGACCTACACCCTGCCCGACGAAGTGGCATTCGCCATGGCTGACGAGAGCAGTCCTGTGTTCCTCGGTGGTGCGTGGCAATTGGCGACCTCCGTGTTCGAGTCGCTGCCGAAGCTGGCCGAGGCCTACAAGACCGGCGGTGGCGTGGGCTGGGCGGACCACACCCACAACCTCTTCGAGGGCGTGGCCCGCTTCTTCCGGCCCGGTTACAACGCCAACCTGGTCAGCAGCTGGCTCCCCGCCCTCGACGACGTGGTCGAGAAGCTCGAACGGGGCGCCAAGGTGGCCGACGTCGGGTGTGGCCTCGGATCGTCCACGATCCTCATGGCGCAGGCCTTCCCGAACTCGACGTTCACCGGGTTCGACTACCACGACGCCTCCATCGTCGCCGCCCGCAAGGCGGCAGCGGAGGCCGGCGTGGCCGACCGGGTCTCCTTCGAGGTCGCGCCCGCGCAGGCGTACCCCGGCACCGGTTACGACCTGGTCACGTTCTTCGACTGCCTCCACGACATGGGTGATCCCGACGGCGCAGCCCGCCACGTGCGGTCGACGCTCGCCGACGACGGCACGTGGATGCTCGTCGAGCCGTACTCGAACGGCGACCTCGTCGCCGACACCAGCAACCCCGTGGGCCGGGTGTTCTACGCCAGCTCGGCGGCCATCTGCCTGCCGGCGTCGCTGGCCGACGAGGGCCGACGTGGGCTCGGCAACCAGGTGGGCGACACCGAGTGGGCCGAGATCCTCGGCGCCGCCGGCTTCAGCCGGTGCCGGCGGGCGACGGAGACGCCGTTCAACCGGGTGTTCGAAGTGCGTCCCTGACCACTGAATAGGCGAGGAGAAAGGACCGCGGCCCGCGAAGGCCGCGGTCCTTTATTCTTTGGCGCACGACCATCAGCCGGCGCACGTTCCTCAAGCTGCTGGGCGGAGCCTCAGCCCTCGCCGCTGAGGCCCGGTACGGCAACCGCGACCTGGCGTTCGGGCGAATCCTCGAGCAGGCGACGGCCACGCCGTCGGGCAGCTGCAGCGCCGGCACGCTCGACCAGATCGAGCACATCGTGATGTTCATGCACGAGAACCGCTCGTTCGACCACTACTTCGGCACCTTCCACGGCGTCGAGGGATTCGGCGACGGCAGCGCGCCGGTGTTCCGCCAACCGACGGGTAACGGCTTCGTCCTGCCGTACCACATCGACAACTCGCAACACCCCCAGATCTTCGACATCACCCACGACTGGGACCCGCAGCACCAGTCGTGGGACGGCGGGAAGATGGACCAGTTTGCAGCCACCCACATCGCGGCCGACGGGCACAACGGAGCGGGCGTCATCACCATGGGCTACTACGAGCGCCAGGATCTGCCGTTCCACTACGCGCTGGCCGACGCCTTCACGATCTGCGACCACTACCACTGTTCGATGATCGGGCCCACCGACCCGAATCACCTCTACTGGCTGTCGGCCACCATCGATCCCGCCGGCCAGCACGGCGGGCCTCTACTGGAGACGTGCGGCCAGACCGCCCCCCAGGGAGCATTCACGTGGCCGACGATGCCCGAAGCGCTCCAGGCCCACGCCATCCCGTGGAAGTTCTACGGAACCTCGGACTTCAGCCCCTTCGGGTTCACGCAGGACTTCGCCGCCTTCAACCAGCCCGGGGTCTTCGAGCAACAAGGGGTCGTGCCGACCTTCCAGGACTTCCTCAACGAGGCCGCCGCCGGCACCCTGCCACTCGTCTCGTGGGTGCTCGGCTCGTTCAACCCGAACAGCGAGCACCCGAGCTTCCCGTCCGACTCCGGCGAGAGCGAGCTGGCCACCGCCCTCGCCCACCTCACCGCGAACCCCGAGGCCTGGGCCAAGACGGCGCTGTTCTTCACCTTCGACGAGAACGGCGGCTACTTCGACCACGTGCCGCCGCCGACGCCGCCGCCGGGCACCGCGGGCGAATTCATCCCCGCAGGCACACTGATCCCGAACTTCAACGGGTGCAACAAGCCACCCGTGCTCATCGACCAGCCGATCGGTCTCGGGATGCGTGTGCCGATGATGGTGATCTCGCCCTTCAGCAGGGCCAACAGCCGAGGCGGGTTCGTGTGCTCCGACGTGTTCGACCACACGTCAATGCTCCGGTTCATCGAGACCCGGTTCGCCAACACCGGTCTTCGGGTGCCCAACCTCACCGACTGGCGCCGGGGCGTAACAGGGGACATGACGTCGGCCTTCAACTTCGCCGCCGCCAAGGACACGAGCGTGCCGTTCCTCCCCCTGCCGCCCACCCCGACGCAGTGCGACGACGCATGCCAGGAGGTGCGACCGCCATCACCACAGGTGCCGCCGCAGCAGGAACCGGGCTCGCCGCAACGACCGAGCGGGTGCACGGTCGCAGCCGCCGCCATGACGCCGGGCGCGGCGCGCTCGGCTGGGGCGCCCGGTGCAGTGACGCCCGCGACGGCGACGGCTACGCCGGTCTCCGGCACGCCTCAGTTCACCGGCTGAGGCCAAGGATTTCGCAGAACCGAGACCGTTCGGTCATCATCGCCTATGGCCATCCTGTCGTCGGTCCCCGTCGGCGAGCGCATCGGTATCGCCTTCTCGGGCGGGCTCGACACGTCGGTCGCCGTCGCCTGGCTGCGCGAGAAGGGCGCCATCCCGTGCGCCTACACGGCCGACATCGGTCAGTACGACGAGCGCGATCTCGGAGCCGTCGCCGAGCGGGCCAAGACCCACGGGGCTGAGCTCGCTCGGGTCATCGACGGCCGAGAGGCCATCACCAGCGAGGGCTTCGCCGCCCTGCAGTGCGGGGCGTTCCACATCGTCACCGCCGGCAAGACGTACTTCAACACCACGCCCCTCGGTCGGGCGGTCGCCGGCTCCTTCCTGGTCCGGGCCATGGGCGAGGACAAGATCGACATCTGGAGCGATGGCTCGACGTACAAGGGCAACGACATCGAGCGCTTCTACCGCTACGGCCTGATGTTCCATCCCGGCCTCCAGCTCTACAAGCCGTGGCTGGACGAGGCGTTCGTCGCCGAGCTGGGTGGGCGCACGGAGATGAGCAAATGGCTGGCGGACCGCGGGCTGCCGTTCGCCCGTGGCGCCGAGCAGGCCTACTCGACCGACGCCAACGTGCTCGGCGCCACCCACGAGGCCAAGCGCCTCGAGCACCTCGACGCCTCGCTGGAGATCATCGAGCCGATCATGGGCGTCGCGCACTGGGATCCGTCGGTGGAGATCGAAACCGAGGACGTCTCGATCGGCTTCGAAAGTGGTTGGCCGGCGACGATCAACGGGAAGACGTTCCCGTCCAAGTACGACCTCATCGTCGAAGCCAACACCGTCGGCGGCCGCCACGGCCTCGGCGTCAGCGACCAGATCGAGAACCGCATCATCGAGGCCAAGAGCCGGGGCGTCTACGAGGCGCCGGGCATGGCGCTGCTCTACATCGCCTACGAACGCCTCGTCACCGCCATCCACAACGAGGCGTCCATCGAGCAGTACCGCACGCTCGGCTACAAGCTGGGCCGCCTGCTCTACGAAGGCCGCTGGTTCGACCCCCAGGCACTGAGCCTGCGCGTCGCCCTCCAGCGCTTCCTGGCCACTCCGATCACGGGCGAGGTGACGATCCGCCTGCGACGGGGCGACGACTACTCACTGCTCAACACGGAGGGCGAACGGCTGGCGTACAGCCCCGATGACCTGTCGATGGAACGGGCCGAGACCGCCTTCTCAGCCACCGACCGCCTCGGTGCGCTCAGCATGGACAACCTCAGCATCGACGACTCCCGTGACATGCTGCGCGAGTACCAGAAGGCCGGCCTCCTCCCCGAAGGCAGCGTGCTGTTGGACCTCGAGGTCGACGAGCCCTAGCAGGCGAGCCGCACGGGCAGGCGCTTGAAGCCGTTGTTGAGGTTCGACCTCACCCGGACCGGCTCGCCCACCAACTCGACGGACGGGAACGTCGTGAGCAGTTCCTCGAAGAACACCCGCCCCTCGAGGCGGGCCAAGTGGGCGCCGAGGCAGAAGTGCTCGGCGATGCCGAAGGAGAGGTGCGGGTTGGGCTCGCGGCGGATGTCGAACCGCTGGGGATCGGCGAAGACCTCCTCGTCGCGATTGGCCGACGTGTAGAGCATCGCGACCTTGTCGCCCGCCGAGATCTTCGTCCCCGACAGCTCGACGTCCTCGGCCGCCGTGCGCCGGAAGTAGTGCAGGGGGTTGGCCCAGCGCAGGATCTCCTCGACCGCGCCGGGGATCAGCGAGGGGTCGGCTCGCACGTCCGCCAGCTGCTCAGGGTGGGTCACCAGCGCGTGCAGGCCCGACGAGAGCATGGTCTTGGTTGTGTCGTTGCCGGCGGTGACGAGCTGCACGAAGAAGCTGCCGAAGTCGACGTCGGTCATCGGCTCCTCGCCGAACGACGTGCCAAGGATGAGAGACGTCAGGTCGTCGATCGGCTCCGACGCCCGCCTGCGACCGGCGAACTCGATGGCGTACATGGCCATCTCCATTGATCCGCTCGACGCGTCCTCTCCCCCGGTGATCTCGGCGTCCTGGGTACTGGTCGACAGCTCGGCCCAGTGCTGGACGCGTCCCCAGTCCTCACGAGGGATACCGAACAGCTCGCCGATGACCTGCGACGGCACCTTGGCGCACACGTCGTGCACGAACTCGAGGTCGCCCCGGTCACGGGCGCCGGTCAACACCTCGCCACAGATCGACCGCACCCGCTCCTCTAACCCGGCGATCGCCTGACGGCCGAAGTGCGGCACCAGCGGGCGCCGGTACTGCGCGTGCCCGGGCGGGTCCATGGCGAGCAGCATCATCCGCATCATCGACAGCTGCTCAGGGTCGAGATCCTCCACGACAACGCCGCCGAGCGACGCGGAGAACACCACCGGGTGCTTGGCCACGTAGGACACGTCCGCGTGCCGTAGCACGGCCCAGCATCCAGGACCGTCGCTCATGCGGCTCTGCCGCCCAATCGTGTCGCCTTCGGCGACGCTCAGTTCCGAGCGACCCCGGCGAGCATCGCTCGCCGGGGGATCGCTCATCGGCTGCCAGTGGACCGGGTCCGTCTGGCGCAGCTCAGCGAACGCCTCGTGTGGCGGCCCGTCGGCGTAGGTGTCGGGATCGAAGATGTCGACAGTAGAGACCTCCATCGCGGCAGAGCATAGAGACCAGGAACCCGTCTCTGTAACGGCGATACGGTTGACGCATGACGATCACCAACGAGGTGCCGACCGCCGTCCACATCGGCGCCGACGAGCTTCCGTTCGTCGACCTCGGCGACGGCAGCAAGCTGAAGGTCATCCAGGTGAAGGAGCGCGAGGGGCTCTGGATCGTGGAGAACATCTTCCAGAACGGGTATGAGGTCCAGCGCCACCGCCACACGGGGCCCGTGTACGCATACACGACGTCGGGCGCGTGGAAGTACGCCGAGTATCCGTACGTGAACCGGGCGGGCTCGTTCCTCTACGAGCCGGCCAACTCGGTACACACCCTCCAGTGCATCGAGGACGACACCCACGTGTGGTTCCAGATCTACGGGGCCAACCTCAACCTCGATGCCGACGGCAACGTCGAGAGCGTGGTCGACGGGGCGCTCGCCCTCGCCGGCTATTACGCCCTGTGTGAGGCCGAGGGCCTCCC
>DASZJL010000177.1:0-4562 GCA_035948135.1 Acidimicrobiales bacterium
GGGCGTCTCGATGTGGCCGTACTCGATGACGGGCACCTCGGTGGCGGTCGGCAGGAGGTAGTCCATGAAGGTGGTCGTCAACGGGTTGCCGGCGTCGTCGTACGCCATGTGCTCGTAGAGGACGCCGCCGATGCCCTGCACTACGCCGCCCGCGATCTGTCCCTCGACCACGTTGGGGTTGATCATCACGCCGCAGTCCTCGCTGACGACGTAACGGAGAATGCCCACCTTGCCGGTCTCGCGGTCGACCTCGACCTGACAGATGTGGCAGGCGTTCGACCACGTAACCGGAGACCCCGGCGTGTAGCGGGCGTGACCTTCCAGGCCCGGCGCCTGGCCGGCCGGGAGATTGCTCGGCTCGTAGTAGGCCTTGCGGGCCACGTCCGCCACGGTGACCCCGCGCGCTGGGGTGCCGACCACGTGGATGTGGCCGTCCACGATCTCCAGGTCGCCCGGTGACGCCTCCAGTTCGTTGGCCGCGATGGCGATCATGCGGGTGCGAACCTCAAGGGCGGCCTGCTGGGCGGCGCCCCCTGCGATCACCGCGCTGCGGCTGCCTCCCGTTCCCGGACCCGTCGGCGCGGCGTCGGTGTCGCCCTGCAGCACGCGCACGTGGGAGACGTCGATCCCAAGCTCGTCGGCGACGACCTGGGCAATGGTGGTCTCCAGGCTCTGGCCGTGGCCGGCCGCGCTCGTGAGGACGTCGGCCCTTCCGTTCGGGCCGATGCGCACCGTCGCCCCGTCGGTCGCCATCCAGCCGAACGCCATGGCCGACGGCTCGGCCAGGAGGCTGACGCCGATGCCCACCAGACGGCCCTCGGCCCGCCACGCCTTCTGCTGCTCGCGGAGGTGCTCGTAGCCGATCAGCTCCGCCGCCTGCTCGAGGGTGGCGGCCGCCGTCATCTGGTCGTAGAAGACACCCGTTGGTAGCGCGTACGGCAGCTCGTGCTCGCCGATGACGTTGCGGCGCCGCAAGTCCAGCGGATCCATGCCGAGGCGCGCCGCTACGCGGTCGAGCACCTGCTCTCGGCCGACGGTCTCGATCATCCACGGCCCCCGGTACGAACCGCGCCCAGCGGTGTTGGTGTGCACCGTCCGGGCCGATGCTGCGCACGCCGGCACTCGGTAGGGCCCGGGGAAGATCATCGTCGTGAACGGCGTGGCGCTGCTGAACGCCGCCGGGTAGGCGCCGCAGCTCTCCACGAACTCCGCCTTCAGGGCCAGGATCGTGCCCTCGTCGTCGACGGCCACGGTCATGGTGACGTCGTCCTCGCGGGCGTGGTGGTCGCTCATGAGGTTCTCGCGCCGGTCCTGGATCCACTTCACGGGCCGGCCCAGGATCCGCGTCGCCAGGACGACGGCGATCTCCTCGCGCGACGGATGCATCTTCAGGCCGAAGGAGCCGCCCACGTCCGGCATCACCACGCGGACCTGGCTGTCGTCGATACCGAGCAGGCGAGCAAGGTAGAGACGCGCCCCGTGCGGGCCTTGGGTCGACGTCCACACGCTGAGCTCTCCGGCGCCCGGGTCCCAACTGGCCAGGATGCCGCGAGTCTCGAGGGGAACGGTGGCGTAGCGGTGCTGACGGAACGTCTCGGTGACGACGACCGGCGCCGACGCAATGGCGTCGTCGAACGGACCGGTGTCGCCGCCCGGCAGCTCGTACAGCAGGTTCGAGCTCGATCCCGGGTGGACGAGGGGCGCGCCGTCTTCGAGCGCGCGCCCTGGGTCGATGACCGGGTCCTCGGGGTCGACGACGATGTCGAGCGCGTCCACCGCGTCCTCTGCGATGTAGCGCGACTCGGCGACGACCATCGCCATCGGGTCGCCGACGAACCGGACGTCGCCGTCGGCGAGCACGCAGAACGGACGGGTGTACCCGAGATCAGGACTCTCGCCGTCCACGAAATGCTCTCCGGTCAGCCGATCGAGATCGGAGGCGACCAATACGGCCACGACGCCGGGTACGGCTGCGGCGGCCGTCGTGTCGACCGAGGTGATGCGCCCGCGGGCCACGTCACTGCGGGCGAAGGCTACGTGCAGCGTCCCCGGCAGCGTGAGGTCGTCGACGTACTGGCCGCGACCGGTCAGGAAACGGGCGTCCTCGCGCCGGGCCACACGCTGCCCGACGAAGCGCGCCCCGGCGGTCACGGAACGGTGACCGGCAGCGACTCCCAGCCTCGGACCGTCGACGAGGAGGTGAGCTTGGCGGCGCCCTCGTCAACCGTCCACTCGGGGAAGCGCTTGAGGACCTCCTCGAGCACGACCCTGCCTTCGAGCCGGGCCAGCGAGGCACCGAGGCAGAAGTGGATGCCGTGGCTGAACGTGAAGTGTCCGCTTGCCTTGTTGCGGCGGGCGTCGAAGGTCTCCGGGTCGGGGTCGGGGAACCGGCGCTCGTCGCGGTTGGCAGCGCCGACGAGGCACAACAGGGCGCTGCCCGCGGGCACGGTCTGTCCGTGGAACTCGACATCGCGCACGACGAAGCGGGCCACGCACGGCCCCGGGGGCTCGTACCGGAGGAGCTCGTCGATGGCGTTGGCCGACAGGCTGGGGTCCTCGACCAGCAGCCGGCGCTGGTCTGGGTTGTCGGCGAGCACCTTGCCCATCCAGCCGATCAGCCGCATCGTGGTCTCGTTGCCGGCCGCGGCGATGATGTTGACGTAGGTCAGGATCTCTTCCCGGCCCAGGCGCCGTGTGGTGCCGGTCTCGTCCTCGAACTCGACGTTGAGCAGCGTGGTCATGATGTCGTCTGACGGGTTCTCGGCCCGCCAGTCCATGTAGGTGGCGAACAGGTCGCCCGAGAGCCCCGACATGTCGGTGATCGGTTGGCCGGGCTCGGTGGCGATTCCCGAGATGGCGTGGTCGCGCACCATCTCCTGCTCGTTCTCGGGGATCCCGAGGAGCATGCCCATCACCCGCATCGGGACTTGGGCGCCCAGGTCGTGCACGAAGTCGAAGCCACCGGAGCCCGCGAGCGCGTCGAGGGAGCGCACGCAGTACTCGCGCACCTCGGGCTCGAGCGCCGCCATCTTCTTCGGCGTGAAGACCCGGGAGATCAGGCTGCGGTGGACGGTGTGGAGCGGCGGATCCTCGAAGATGAAGATCCCGGACGGGAACTCCACGCCCGCCTTGATGAACTCGAGGACGTCGGACCGGGCGTTGCTGAAGTGCTCCCGGTCCGAGAGCGCCCACTCGACGTCGTCCGCCCGGGTCACGGCGTAGAAGTCGTGGGGCTCGTTGTAATAGAGCGGGACTTCGTCGCGCAGCTTCTTGAACACCGGGTAGGGATCAGCGCTGATCTCGACGTCGTAGGGGTCGTAGTAGACGTCTGTCGTCTGGTTCACGTCACTCCTCCACGTCGTCGGAGCTCATGGTTCGGACCTAATAGTTGTTCCGCACCCTACTCCCGCCCGGAGGCCAGGCGCACGGCGTTGACGATCCCCTGGTAGCCGGTGCACCGGCAGAGGTTCCCGGAGAGCCCTTCGCGGATCTCGTCGTCGGTCGGGCTGGGGTTGTCGCGTAGGAACGCCGTCACCGACACGATGAACCCGGGGGTGCAGAAGCCGCACTGCAGCCCGTGCGCCTCACGGAACGCCTCCTGTATCGGGCTCAGTCCGCCATCGGGCGGCGTGAGGCCTTCAACAGTGGTGACGTCGCCGCCTTCGGCCTGCACCGCGAACAGCAGGCAGGCGCGCACCGCCTCGCCGTCGAGCAACACGGTGCACGCGCCACACACGCCGTGCTCACAGCCGAGGTGGGTGCCAGTGAGAGCGCAGTCCTCGCGCAGGAAGTCGGCGAGCGTTTTCCTGGGCTCGACCAGCGCTCGGCGCTGCTGGCCGTTCACGGTCATGGTGACGGCCGTCGGGTCAGCCACTGCTGGCCTCCTCCACTGCTCGCCGCAGGGCCCGGGCCACGACGACGGCGCCGACGTTGCTCCGGTAGGCAGCCGAGGCGTGGATGTCGCCGGGCGGATCGGTTTGGGAAGCGGCCGTGCGCCCCACGTCTTCGAGGTCGAGGTCGGCGATGGCCCTGCCCGTCATCGCCGCTTCGGCCTCGGGGGCCCGCAGCGGTGTGCTGCCCATGCCGAACATCCCGATGGCGGCCCGCGCCACGCGGTCATCGCTGTCGAGCTGGACGCCGCACGCCGCGCCCGTCAGGGCGAAGTCGCCGAAGCGCCTCGCGACCTCCTCGACCGCGAAACCACAGCGCCCCTGCCAAGCCGGGAAGTGCACCGCGCTGAGCACGTCGTCGGCCTCGAGGGCGGTCATGAAGGTGGACACGAAGAACTCCGACGCCGGGACGGTGCGGGAGCCGGAGGCGTTCGCCACCTCGAACTCGGCGTCGAGGGCGAGCGCCACTGCTGGGTACTCGGCCGCCGGGTCGGCGTGAGCCAGCGAGCCGCCGATCGTTCCCCGGTTCCGGATCTGGAAGTGCCCGATGAACGGCGTCGCCCGCGCCAAGAGCGGGACGGCGTCGGCCACGGTGGCATCCCGCTCCACCTCGGCCTGCCGGGTCATGGCGCCGATGCGCACCGTGCCGTTGCGACGCTCGATGCCTTGCAG
>DASZJL010000178.1:0-4742 GCA_035948135.1 Acidimicrobiales bacterium
TGTCGGGCAGGCTCAGCGCCTGCCCGCGAAGCCACGCCCGTCCGCGGCCCGCGGCCACCGTGAGGATGCCGACCTGTATCAGTTCCTGCGCCGGCCCGGCCGGCGAGGAGCGCCGGAGCGCTGCTCGTATCCGGGCCACGAGCTCGGCGACCCCGAACGGCTTCACCAAGTAGTCGTCGGCGCCCGCTTCCAGCGCCGCGATCACCTGGACCTCCGAATTGTGGCCAGAGATCATCAGGATGGGCACCGGCGACTGCCTCCGGATCGCTTCTGCGACTTCGATCCCCGACGCGTCCGGCAGCGCGACGTCAAGGACGACGACGTCGGGGTTCGCCTGCGAGAAGGCGTCCATCCCTTCATCGCCGCGGTGGGCGACCCGAACGGTGAAGCCTTGAAGCTCCAGCGCTGTGCCCAGCGCGTCGGTAACACCCGGCTCGTCGTCGACCAGCAACACCGTCGTATCGATGGTCGGTGCTCTCACCCCGTATCGCCCCGTACAGAGGTACCGGGGTGTGGTTACCGCAATCAGTCAGGACGGCGACGCCCAGCGAGACCGAACATGAACGATTGCCTTCCAAGGCAAACAACGGTGGTCGCCCGATCGTCTGCCGATGTTCACCCTCTGGCCACATCGCTTTCAGGGTCGCCGGTTAGGTTCTGCGCCCCGATGGGGGGTGGGATGGCGCGCAGACGGGTGACCAGCGCGGCTCTGGCGTTGGCGCTGGTAGCCGGCGTGACCGCGTGGCTTGTCGGCTTTCGGGCGGGCGCCTCCGGCGCCGACCAGACCAACTGGTCGCTGGCGCAGCTTCGGGCTCCTGAGGCGTGGCCGGTGTCGACCGGGCAGGGCGTCACCATCGGCATCGTCGACTCGGGCTTCGACCCCAACGCCCCCGACCTCGCCGGGCGGCTCGTCGCGGCGGCCGACTGCGTCGGTTCCCACGGCGACGACACCATGTGCCGGCCCGGCGCGGCGCCCGACCTCGTCGGTCACGGCACGATCGTGGCCAGCGTGGCCGGCCAAGTCGCCCCCGGCGCCAAGTTCGTTGCGGCCAGGGCGGTGTCGGGCAAGTTGGGGGGCGACGACGACGTCAGTGCGGCCATCGACTGGGTCGTCGACCACGGGGCCCAGGTGGTCAACGTCAGCATCGCCGGGGTCGACTCGGCCAGCGTCCCTCTGAGCCCGCGGATGACCGACGCCGTCGAGCGGGCGTGGAGCCGAGGCGTCCTCCCGGTGCTGGCAGCCGGCAACACCGGCGGTCTGTCGGGCTACGGCAACGTGGACGCTTTGGTCGCGGGGGCGACGACGGCGGACGGCACGCTGGCCCCCTACTCGGCGCAGACGACCGACGTGAAGTGGGGCGTGGCCGCGCCTGGCAGCGTGACGATGGTGCTCTCGAGCGGGCTTCAGATTCTGCACGAGGGGACCTCAGTCGCGGCCCCGAACGTGGCCGGCGCCGTCGCGCTGCTGCTCGGTCACGGCGCTACCCGCGACAACGCTGTGCAGGAGCTGACGTCGACCGCGGTTCGGTGCGCCGGTTGCGGGCGAGGCCGTATCGATGTTGCGGCTGCCCTGGGCATCCCCCACCCCAGGCCCACCATCGCGCCCGCAACAATGCCGCCCCCGGTGCACCCGCATCCCGCCCCTCCTCCCCCGGAACCGGCGCTGGTGGTGCCCGACCCGAATCTGCTGAACCAAGCCCCGGGGTTGGACGCCCTGACTAGTTGAGTCGAGATCTCGGGGTCGCCGGCGGAGCGAGCGCTGGCTCAGCGATCCACGGACGGCCCTTACAAGACGACGCTACCCCCCACACATGAACATCCGATGAAGGGGCGGCGAACGCCTGGCTCATCCTCCGCGGGTGAATACAAGGTGAACACGACCGCCGATGCTTGCGTTCATCGATTGTTTGGTTCTACGTTCCCGAGGCCGGGGAACCAGGGTGAATGGGAGACGGGGGTAATGGCGGAGCTGAGGGTGCCGGACGCGCAGGCCAGGGTGGAGCAGATCGTGCGAGAGCTGGCAGCCGATTTCGACACCACGCCCGTCGATACGATCGAGCAGCTGGTGCTGGGGTCGTTTGGGGAGCTCTCGAAGGACGCACGTATCGAGACCTTCCTCCCCGTGCTGACCAAGCGCGTCGTGCGGGAGCAGCTGCGAGGGCACACCACCTCCGCAGCCTGATCCCTTAGCCTCGATCCTCAGTGACGTGGATCGGCATCGACCTGGGGGGCACGAAGGTCTACGGGGTCGTCCTCCACGGCGACAAGGTCAAGAAGGACGCCAAGCGCAAGACGCCGACCTCGGGCGGGCCTGACGCCGTCGTCGAGACGATCGCCGGGGTCGTCGACGATCTGGGCGGCACCGAGGGCATCAAGGGGGTCGGCGTCGGCGCGCCCGGTCCGGTCGACCACGAGGCGGGCGTGGTGCGCCAGGCCCCCAACCTGGCCGGGTGGCAGGACGCCAACGTCCCCCTCGGCGCCCTCGTCAGCAAAGCTCTGGGCGGTGTCCCCGTGTTCCTCGAGAACGACGCCAACGTTGGCACCTGGGCCGAGCACAAGCGGGGGGCCGGTCGGGGAGCGTCGGACGTGCTCGGGGTCTGGGTGGGGACCGGCATCGGTGGGGGCCTGATCCTCGAGGGCGAGCTCCGCCGCGGTCCGACGGGCTACGCCGGGGAGCTCGGCCACACCGTCGTGGTGAAGGACGGGCGGCTGTGCGGCTGCGGCCACCTCGGCCACCTGGAGGCGTACGCCGGACGGGCATCGATGGAGCGGGAGGCCCGGGCCCGGGCGGCCGCCGGCACCACCAACATGCTGGTCGAGCTGGCCGGCGACGGGCGGATGACGTCCAAGATCTGGGCCGAGGCCCTCGACGCTCGCGACCCCGTCGCCATGGAGCTGATCGACGGCGCCGTGTCCGCACTGGGCGTTGCTATCGCCGATGCGGTGACGCTCCTCGACCTCGACGTGATGATCGTCGGCGGCGGCCTGGCCGACCGGTTGGGGCCCACTTTCGTGGGCCGGATCGAGCAGTCGGCACGGGAACAGCTCTTCGCCCACGGCTCCGCGGCGCGGGTCGTTCCCGCCGCGCTGGGCGACGAATCCGCGGCCCTCGGGGCCGCATTGATGGCCGCTGAATCGGCGTAGTGTGATCAGATGGTCACGAACCTCGATGAAGACGCCGTCGAGGCCGAGGACGCTGTTCGCCGCCTGCGCGCGGTCAGCGCGCGCGAGGACCGCCGCTTCCTGAATCGCGAGCTCTCGTGGCTCGACTTCAACGCTCGCGTTCTCGCCCTCGCGGAGGACGAAAGCCTCCCGCTCCTCGAGCGCGTGAAGTTCCTCGCCATCTTCGCCGAGAACCTCGACGAGTTCTTCCAGGTCCGCGTGGCCGGATTGAAGGACCAGATGGCCGCCGGCCTCGGCGCCGCGCCGCGCGCTGACGGCGACAGCCCCGCCGACCAGCTCCAGGCCATCCGCTCCCAGACCGAGAAGCTGGTCGACGGCCAGGTTCAGGTATTCCTCAAGTCGTTGACGCCGGCGTTGAGCGGGCACGGCATCGTCTTCTCCGAGTGGGACAGCCTCGACGACGACGACCGCGAGTACCTGGTCGACGTGTTCGAGAAGAGCATCTACCCAGTGCTGACGCCGCTCGCCGTCGACCCCGGCCACCCCTTCCCGTACATCTCCAACCTGTCGCTGAACCTGGCCGTCATCGTGGGCGATCCGACGTCGGGCGAGCGCCGGTTCGCGCGCGTGAAGGTGCCGCCCCTGCTGCCGCGGTTCGTCGTGATGCCCGACGGCGAGCGCTTCGTGCCTCTCGAGCAGGTGATCGCGGCCCACCTCCATCTCCTGTTCCCAGGGATGGACGTCGACTCCTTCGCCGCCTTCCGTGTCACGCGCAACGCCGACCTGAGCCTCGAGGAAGAGGAGGCCGACGACCTGCTCGTCGCGGTCGAGATGGAATTGCGGCGCCGCCGCTTCGGTCGCGCCGTGCGCCTCGAGGTCGACGTGTCGACCACGCCGGAGGTCACCGAGCTTCTGCTCCGTGAGCTCGACCTCGGGCCCGAAGACCTCTACCGGATCGAGGGTCCGCTCGACCTCGGCGGCCTGTGGGCTGTGTACGAGTTGCCGCGGCCTGAGCTCAAGGAGGAGGCGTGGGTGGGGATCACCCAGGCCCGCCTGAGCGTCATCGACGACGACGACGGGCCGAACATCTTCTCGGTGATACGAGAGGGCGAGCTGCTCGTCCACCACCCCTACGACAGCTTCGCCACGTCGGTCGAGGACCTCATCGAGCGGGCGGCCGTCGACCCGCAGGTGCTGGCCATCAAGCAGACCCTGTACCGCACGTCGGGCGACAGCCCGATCGTCCGCGCTCTGATGCAGGCCGTCGAGCTGGGCAAGCAGGTAGTGGCCCTGGTCGAGCTCAAGGCGCGCTTCGACGAGCAGGCAAACATCGAGTGGGCGAAGGCGCTGGAGCAGGCGGGCGTGCACGTGGTGTACGGGCTCGTCGGCCTCAAGACCCATACCAAGACGGCGCTCGTCGTGCGCGAGGAGGACGGCGTCGTCCGCCGGTACTGCCACGTCGGCACCGGGAACTACAACCCGAAGACCGCTCGCCTCTACGAGGACATCGGTTTGTTGTCCTGCGATCCCGACCTGGGCGAGGACCTCACCGAGCTGTTCAACTACCTCACCGGCTACAGCCGCAAGGTCGACTACAAGAAGTTGCTGGTCGCTCCGCT
>DASZJL010000179.1:0-1837 GCA_035948135.1 Acidimicrobiales bacterium
CCGCCTCCACGAGTAGCTCGGCGTAGGAGAGGAGCTGCAACTCCGTCAGCGGCTCGCCGCCGAGGTCCGCGGTGAGCAGCAAACTCACGAGGTCGTCCTGCGGGTCGCGGCGGCGCTCTTCGATCAGGCCGGCGAGGTAGCCGTGCAGCTCGCCTCTTGCCCGCTTGATGGTCTTGCCGGGTGTCTCGCCGGGCTGGCGGTACTCGGGGTCGTCCTTGCCGATGATCTCGTTGGTCCATCGGAAGAGGTGGGCGACGTCGGCGCGAGGTGCGCCGAGGACGGCGGCGACGACCGCAAGAGGGAACGGCGCGGCGATGCGCTCCACGAAGTCGAGCTCGCCCGAGCTGCCTCGGTCGAGGGCCTCGTCGAGGATCTCGACTGCGATGGCCTCGATGTCGGGGCGGCGGGCCCGCACTCCTCGTGGCGTGAAGCTCGGATTCGCCACCCGGCGCATCGGGCCGTGCTTCGGCGGATCCTGCAGGACGAGGATCTCCGTCGGCGGCGGCAGCGGTGCGCCCGCGGCGCGCAGGGTGATCCCTCCGGCGCTCGAGAAGAGGAGGGGCTCCTTGGCGATGTGCTGGACGTCGGCGTGCTTGGTGATCGCCCAGAACGGCTCGAACCCCGGCGCTTCGATGTGCGCCACGGGCGCCTCGGCCCGGAGGCGGGTCCACACCTCGTGCGGGTAGCCCCGCCGGCCGTACCGCTCGGCGTCGACGAGGTCGAGGGGATCGACGAAGTCGACGGTCGTGCTCATCGAGGCAGCCCCAGGATGCGCTCGCCGATGATGTTGCGCTGGATCTGGCTTGTGCCGCCCATGATCGTGTTGGCCCGGCTGTACAGGAAGTCACGCTCCCAGTCGCTCGACGCCAGCAGCGCTTCCGGTCCGAGCAGGTCGCACGCGGTGTCGTACAGACGCTTGCTGGACTCTGACCAGAAGAGCTTCACCAGGCTTGAGTCGGCGCCGATCTCCTCGCCCCGCGCCAGACGGGCCAGCGTGCGGGCGTTGTGGAGCCGGAAGATCTCGGCCTCGATCCACGCGCCGGCCAACCGTTGGCGAACGAGGGGATCGTCGAGCAGGCCGGCACCGGCACACGTCTTCCAGAGCAGGTGGACCGCCTCCTCCTGACGCACCTGCTGGCGCCAGATGAAGCCGCCGCCCCGCTCGTTGGCGAGGACGGTGTTCGCCACCCGCCAGCCCTCGTTCTCCGGTCCGATCACGTTCTCGACCGGGACCTCCACCTCGTCGAGGAAGACCTCGTTGAACTCGCTGTCGCCCGTCATCTGGCGCAAGGGCCGCACGTCGACGCCCTTGGCCGTCATCGAGATGGCGAGCATGGAGATGCCCTTGCTCTTGGGCGCGTCGGGATCGGTGCGCACCAAGGCGATGCCCCAGTCGGTGAACTGGGCGCCGGTCGACCAGACCTTCTGCCCGGTGACCACGTACGCGTCGCCGTGGCGGTCAGCGCGCGTCGACAGCCCCGCCAGGTCGCTGCCCGCGCCCGGCTCGCTGAACAGCTGGCACCAGATGTCGTCGGCGTTGAGTATCCGAGGCATCCACCGCGCCAACTGCTCGTCGGTGCCATACACCATGAGCGCGGGCCCGAGGAGCGACAGGCCCACCCCGCCGAGGAGGTCGGGCGCGTGGGCTCGCGCCAGCTCTTCGTTGTAGATGGCGACCTGCGAAGGCGATGCGCCACGACCGCCGTATTCGACCGGCCAGTGGACGCCGACCCATCCGTCGGTGTGCAACGTGCGCTGCCACTCCCGAATCTGCGCGACCTGTTCGGGCGTCGTCGGGAACCCGCTGATTCCCGGGGGCGCGTGGGCCGCGATCCAG
>DASZJL010000180.1:0-21957 GCA_035948135.1 Acidimicrobiales bacterium
GCCGGGTCGCGTTCTCGCCGACGTCGACGACCGGATCGTCCTCACTTCTTGGCTCGCACCCATTCGAGTCCCCCTCGCCGAGGTCATGGCCTTGGCCAGCGCACACCTACACCAAAGCGGGTCGCTACACGGTCGTGGTCACCTACGCGACCAACTGCTCTCCCACGCAATCGGAAACGGTTCGCTACTCATTTGCTGTCGGCTGAGGATGAGTCACGTAAGTGCCGATCCCGAGCGCCTGACAAGCCGGTCGGCCGCGGGCAAGCTGATGGCGATGGGCGTTTTCGACAAGGTCGATCGAGTCCTGGACCGCCTCGACCGGTTCGATGACTGGGTTCGTGACCGTCTCCCGGCGTCGTGGGTAAAGACCGTGCTCGGTCCGAACCAAGTTGCGTCTAGCGAAGCCAACCGGGCGCTGGACCTCGTTGGGGCACTGGCGCTCGCTCGGCTCGTCATCCTGGTCGGCCTCCTCGCGGTGTGGCTGGTTGTCGGAGGCCAGTGGTGGATGGTGGTTCTGGGTGCTGCCGTGGTGCTGATCGGGGGCTCGGTGATAACGGTGGTCGTCAGAGAGGCACTTCGGCGGAGGTAGAAGCGGCGCACGAATGTGCCGCACTGTGCGCCTTCGTGAACTAGAGAAGCCGCTCGATAATCACGCGACAGCCAACCGGCCCCTACGGCGCGGCCGCTAGCGCGGCTCAGCTGTCCCCGACCGCCGGCTTGAGGCCGCGCGATACCGAGCGGTTCGAACTCTGGCGACAGCCGCTCGGGGCCGGCACTGTGTGCGCTTATGGAAGACCAGCGAGGCTCGCCTCCACCGCCCGTATTTGGGTTCGCCGACGACTAAAGGGCACTTGGGTAGGCGTCGTCGCTGTCGAGCCCGCACGGCAACCGGTACTAGTCGCGCAGGCAGGCATAGGTCGGGAGGGCTTTGGCGAATTTGCGTCGAATATGCACTTTGTCGCGAGGGAGCCGAAGCCGAGCCAGTGGGGGGTCCAGATGGGCATGGAGCGCACGATCCGACGCCGTCTCGTGGGGTCGGCGCTGTCCTCGACCCTGGTCGGGGCCGGTCTCGTCATCGCCGTAGCGAGCGTTGGTCCGGTCGCAGGAACGACGTTGTCGTCGGCAGCGCTGGCCGACTGCTCTCAGCCAGTCGCAGCGAATCCCACGGGCGACGCGTGTGGGTCGACCGCGGCCGTGAGTGGGACCGGCACGGCCTCCGGGGATTCCGCCTGCACGGGCCCGGTGAGCTGCGTGGCGGTCAGCGGCACTGGCGACGCGAGCAACCAGGCTGGCTCCTGTGGCGATGCGACCACCGGCGCAGCTGTGGGATGCCTCGCTGCCTCAGGCACGGGCGACGCCAGCAACTCCCCAAGTGGGGGGAGCTGCGGCGCCGCCCACGACATCGGCGTGGCCGTCGGCTGCGTTGCCGTCAGCGGTGCCGGAAAGGCGTCGAACGCGCAAACGGGCACGAGCGCCTGTGGAGCGGGCAGCCGCATATCGGTGGCGGCCGGGTGCATCGCCGCCAGCGCCACGGGCGATGCGTCCAACCAGCAAAGTGGCGGAGACGAATGGTGCGGAGCGGCACCGTTTCCTAGCGACGGCGGGACACCCGGAAGCGTTTCGGCCGGCTGCGTCGCAGCCAGCGGAACCGGCACAGCCATGAACGCTCAGACCGGCACGAACGTCGCGTGCGGTACGCCTGGCTACTACACGGCGACAGGCGCAGGGTGCGTGGCGTTCAGCGGGGGCGGCGACGCCTCGAACGTGGAGTCGAGCACGGGCGACGCCAACTGCGGGACATACGGAAACCTCAGTGGGGGCTGTCTCGCCGTTGCCCTGTTGGGCAACACCACCAACAACCAGAGCGGGTCGTCGGTCCAATGCGGGGATGCATGGGGCGGCGTGCAGAGCTTCGCGAGCGTCGGGTGCCTGTCGGTATCAGTGCTCGGCCATGCCCTGAACGAGCAGACCGGGAGTCAACAGTACGGCGGCGCGTTCTGTGGCATGAACAGCAATACTCCCGCTGGGGTGGGGTGCGTATCCATCAGCGCGGCCGGCGATGCCACCAACAGTCAAACGTCGCCCGCCGCCGCTTGTGGGGCCGGCGGTAACGGCGTCTTCCTGTTCGGCTCACCGCTTGGAAAGTTCTTCACCGCACCGGGGCTCGGGATCGGCTGTATCGCGGTCAGCGGAGCGGGAAATGCGTCGAACATCCAGACCTCGACTTCAACGCCTCCGTCTGGCGCCTGCGGATCTGGGAACTACGGCGAGGGCTTCGGTATCGGATGCCTGGCTGTGTCCCTCCTCGGCACCGCGGTGAATCAGCCCGCCGGACTTTGCGGCGTCGACGGCTACCAGGGCACGCCTGGCGGCTGCCTCGCGGTGAGCGGGAAGCAGTAGGAGCCGCCCGCTGAGCGAGCGCCGGTCAGAACGTGATGACGTGGGTCGGGAACTCGTCGCCTTTGCCGTTTGGGACAGGATGAAGGTGCCAGTCCCCGTAAAGGTCGAGGAGAAGGTGTAGGTCGTCGCCGACCCGTTCCCGTGGGCGTCAGCGATGTTGCCCTCCTGGACGATCTCGCCAGGACGGGACGAGCAAATCCGGCGGGCTCTTCGGCACATCTACTGCCCCGACAGACGATCGGGTGGGTGAAACCATCACAGAAGTTCGCCGAGCTCGTGCGATGACCGTCTGAGACCGCGTGCCGTTCGCGAGCGGTCATCATGGACAGGTGCAACGCCGACCGGAACGGCTCGTCCAGAGGGAAATGAAGCGTGGCTACGAGATTTGGGTTGCTGAGGCTGGATTCGGATCGCGGCTCGTATGCGAAGACTCTGACGACGAGAGCGCGATTCGTGCCGAGGTAAAGGCCAAGGTCGACGCCGTTCTCGCTGGGGAGCCGTTCCACCCGGAACTTCGCCCTGCAGATCTGGACGCGTTGGCGTGCGTTCTGTGGGTCCCGGCCCAAGAAAACGCGTGGGTGGGCTACGCCGTACAGGACGACCTGCCCTCTCAGCCACTTCGTGCCCTCGCCGAGGCTGCTGTGGCCGACCTGGGCCGCTCAGAGGTGCCGCTCGGTGCGCCTGACAGGTAGCTCCGGGTCCGGCACTCTGTGCGGGTGTCGCTGCAACCTGCTTCCTTCGTCGGGGGAATCGTGCTCAGCGGCGGAGGGTTCGCCACTTGGCCGATGGCACGCCTGCAGTTCGATGAACACGACCTGGTCATTTGGTCGAGTGCAGTGCCGAGGTATTTCGGCCCGAATGAGTTGCGAGTGTCCCGCCGCGACACGAAAGCCCTTCGGCTCAGCACAGGCTTCTTGGCCGTGCGCGTCAGCGTCATCCGGTTGGATGGAACCGAGCTAAGGCCCGCCTTCACGGTGTTCAAGCGCGGCCCAGTTCGACAAGCGTTGCAGGAGCGCGGCTGGCCTGTTGTCGAGGACCGAGGGAAGTATGGGCGACGCTCGTAGGTGCCGTTCTGTGCGGAGTGCGATGCGGGGCGAGGCATCCTGTTCTGATGACTGAATACAGCCGACCGCGCGCATTGGCCTGGGCGGCTCCGGTCCTCGTGGGCGCGTTCCTGCTGATGTGGCTGTCGACGGGCGACCTCGGAGAGGCAGGTCTGCTCCTGCTGATCGCCGCCCTTTCGGGCCTCTGCGTCGAGGTCGTCCGACTAGTCGTGTCCCGGGTGAGAGGGCACGCATAGGTGCCTTGGATTCACGGGGTCGTTGCAACACCTAGCTGAACTGCGCGGGCGTTGTCCGAGCGGAAGGGGAGGTGGCACAACTGTTCGCTCGGGTTGCGAACTCCCGATAATCGCCTCAGCGCGGGCGAACGTGGCCGGCGAGCATCGTGCCCATCTCTATGGTGGCCGTGCCGGTGACGACGACGGGGTCGCCGGCTGCGAAGGCTCGGAGCTCGTCTTCGTCGTCGGCCTCGACCACGCCGAGGCCCCAGGAGCCGGTGCTGTCGAGCACAGGACCGAAGACGACCATCTGGCCATTGTCGACGAGCGGCTGCCAGTAGGCAGCGTGGCGACCCATGATCTCCCGTTCCTCGTCGGTCAGCGTCAGAGCGAAATCGGGACGGGGCGCCACCAACCGGAACACGAACGTACTCATTGCTGCTTCTGCTGCTCCTGCATGGCGGTGAGGATGGCCTGGAAGATGCGCGCCGCGTCCTCGTCGAGGTGATCTCTCGCTCGTAGGAGCACGAGGGCGCCGGCGAAGATCGGCGGGCTGCAGACGAGGAAGGCGGTGCGCAGGTCGCCGGTGGCCTGGGAGATGCCGAACACGAGCAGCGGGGCCATGCCCCCGAAGACGATCGAGGCCAGGTTGAAGAACCCGAAGCCGGCGCCCCGCAGGTTGGCGGGCACGGCGTCGGTGAGCCCGGCGCGCAGGGCTGGGATCGCCATGCTGGTGACGAAGATGCCGACCAGCTCCAGCGGGAAGGCGACGGCGAATGGCACCCACAGATACGAGACGAAGAAGAAGGCGCTGCCGACGAGGAGGCAGTACGCCGGGATCGCCATACGCGCCCCGCGCACCCTGGTCATGAACCGGTCGGCGAAACGGCCGCCGAGCATCACGCCGGGGATGCCGCCGGCGACGACGAGCACACCGACCAGCGCTTCGGCCGACCCTTTGCCGACGCCGAGGTCGCGCTCGTAAAACTGCGGTAGGGCGGCGCCGATGGCGTTGATCGTGAACAGCAGGGCCGACACGCCGACCAGCGCGTAGCGCATGGTGGGGATGCCGAGGATGGTGCGGGCATCTGCGCGCAGGCCGCTCACCAGGTCTCGAACGAAGGCCCGCCACCCGTCCTCGAACAGTCCGTGCGACACCTCGACTTCGTCCTCGCCCGCGCTGTCCAGGCCGAGGTGCAGGCGGTCGGCGGCACCGCGGGCCGGCTCCCGCAGGCGGTATACGGCGACGGCGATGAGCACGCCCGGCGTGCCGACGAGCAAGAAGGCGGCCCGCCACCCGAGGGTGGCGCCGACCACGCCGCCGACACCGATGCCCACGCCGATGCCCGCCAGCAGCAGGCACTGCTGGACGGAGAACGCTTTCCCCCGCTGCTCCTGCGGGTAGTAGTCGCCGACCAGGCTGGCAGCCGAGGGTTCGGTGACCGCCTGGCCGAAGCCGAGAGCCGAGCGGATGGCGAGGAGCGAGCCGTAGTTGGGCATGGCCGCGGTCAGTGCCGTCAGCCCCGACCAGGCGACGATGGTGTGGCCGATCGTGCGCGTGCGGTTCCAGCGGTCCGCCAGATAGCCGGCGGGGACGGTGATGATGCCGTTGACGATGGTGTACGCCGTCAGCAGGATCCCGATCTGCAGATCGCCGATCCCGAGGTCGTGCTTCAGCGGCGTGACTACGCCGCGCAGGATGTTCTGGTCGACCTGGTCGATGAAGATCACCAGCCCGAGCACCCACATCGGCCACGGCGAGACAACGACCTTGGGCGTCGATGCGGGCACCGGCGTCTCTTCCGGCGCGTCGGCGGACGTCGGCGTGATGCCGAGCGTCCCCGGCTCGGGAATGTCCTCGTGCTCGTGCTCAGGGGACGGCGGGACCGCCTCGGTTGTCACCGCCGTGTCGTCGGCTCAGCGCTCGACGGGGACGCCGACCAGTGACCCGTACTCGGTCCACGATCCGTCGTAGTTCTCGACGTCGTCGTAGCCGAGGAGCTGGGTGAGGACGAACCACGTGTGCGCCGACCGCTCGCCGATGCGGCAGTAGGCGATGACCTCCTTGCCGGGCGTGACCCCGGCGCCGCGGTAGAGGTCGGTGAGCTCGTCGGCCGACTTGAAGGTGCCGTCCTCGTTGGCCGCCCTGCTCCACGGCACGTTGGCGGCACCCGGGATGTGCCCGCCGACCTGGGCCTGCTCCTGCGGCAGGTGCGCTGGCGCCAGCAGCTCGCCCCGGAACTCCTCCGGCGACCGCACGTCGACCAACTGCACGCTGCCGACCTTCTTCAGGACCTCGTCGCGCAGAGCGCGGAAGTCCTTTCGCACTTTGCCCTTCAGCGTGTAGTCGGACGGCGCGAAGGACGGGACGTCGCCGACCAGCTCACGGCTCTCAAGTTCCCACTTCTTGCGGCCGCCGTTGAGGAGCTTGACGTTGTCGAAGCCGAGATAGCGCAACAGCCAGTACGCGTACGCCGCGAACCAGTTGTTGTTCCCGCCGTACAGGACGACGGTGGTGTCCGGACCGACTCCGGCCTGCTGGAGGAGCGCGCTCAGCCCCTGCTGGTCGATGTACTCGCGCCGCGGCTTGGCGTGCAGGTCGTCGAACCAGTTCCAGCCGAGGGCGTTGCGGATGTGGCCCTTCTCATACGCGGTGGTGTCCTCGTCGACCTCGATGACCCGAATGGAGGATTCGTCGAGCCGGTTGGCAAGCCACTCTGTCTCGACCAGGGCATCGGGGTGTGCGTACGCCGCCATATGCGAACAAAACTAGTCAGCGCAGGCCGAGCGACCTTTCGATCCCGTCGATGTCGTGGGGAATGTGGCGGCGGTGGCGAAGGCGCGACACCCATGCGACCGGCCGCAGCAGGTTCTGAACCGACGGCGGGCCGTGCAGCGGTACACCCTCGAGGTGACCGAACCGGGTTCGGTCGCCCTCGGGCGCAGCGGCCATGCCGACGACATACAGCGGCGAACGCATCCAACACCAGCCTTCGCGGAGCTCGACCGCCACCGGTGTCGGCGGCATGGCAACCCCCAGCACCTCGGCGCGCACGCGGATCTTCAGGCGGTCGGCCTCCCGGGACACGACCTTCACCGAGTGCAGGTCGGTGTCGAACTCGGGGGCCCGCTCGAGGTCGCTGAGGAACCCCCAGACCTCGTCGAAGGGTGCGTCCAGAAGGCGCTCCTCCATCCACACGCCGGGGAGCACGCGCGCCATCACCCGAAGACGTTCCAGGGGACCGAGCTCGACGGTGGGCCAACTATTCACGCCGACCACCTTGCCCTGAATGCGACCCGCGCGCGGTGCAGGCGCGACTTCACCGTGCCGGGGGCGACGTCGAGGACGCTCGCCATCTCTCGCTCGTCGAGACCATCGAGATGGCGCAGCACCAGCACCGCTCGGTGCACGGGATCTAGCGACTCGAGCACGGCGCGGACGTCGACGTCACCGCTGAGGTCGGGGGCGGCGACGGCGGCCTCGAGCGTCGTCGGGTCGACCGGCACCGACCTGCGCGCGCCGACGGCTCGCAGCGCTTCCCGCACGGCGATGCGACGAGCCCAGGCGCGCAGGGCCACCGCGTCTCGCAGGCTGGGAAGGTTGCGGAAGATGGCCACCAATGCCTCCTGTGTGGCGTCCTCGCCGGCCCCAAGGGCGACGGCACCACAGATGCGGCCCACGTACGGTGCGATCTCGGTGAGGAGGGCGTTCATGGCGTCCGTGTCACCACGCTGGGCGCGCCGGACGAGCTCCTCCACGACTCCAGGAGTAGCCGAAAGCCCAGAAGGTTCCCCGGTCTCTCTCATTCTCGGGCTGGTTAACGCAGAGACGAGACGGAACCTCGACCGCGTGCCCCGCCTCCTTGTTCGCATGAACGAGATCACGGTCATCGGCGGCGGGCTCGGTGGGCTCGTATCCGCCATCAGCTGCGCCGAGGGCGGCGCCCGAGTTCGGCTCCTCGAGGCCCACCGCATGCTCGGCGGACGGGCGCGCACGACCGAGGGTCCCTTCCGCGCCAACCTCGGCCCCCATGTCGTGTACGACGACGGTCCCCTGTGGACGTGGTTGGTCGAGCGCGGCCTGGCCGGGGACGAGCCCCGCTCCCCCGTGCGCGGCATCCGCTTCCGCTACAAGGGCGAGCTCAGGCGCACGCCGCCCGCCGGCCTCTTGCGGGTGGTGAAGCTGGCGGGACACGAGCCGCCCGTGGACCGTGACTTCCGCAGCTGGGTGGCGGAACACTGCGGGCCAGGGACCGCGGACGTGGCTGCCAAGGCGGCCGGGGTGTTCACCTTCGACGCCGACCCCGGTCGGCTCTCGGCCGCCTTCGTGTGGCAGCGACTCGTGCGCGTCCTCACCCAGGTTCGCCCCAAGCCCCGCTACATGGTGGGTGGGTGGGGCTCGCTGATCGAAGGCCTCGCCGTGCGCGCCCGCCATCTGGGCGTGCGCATCGAGACCGGCCACCACGTGGCGTCGGCGCCGGCCGCTCCCGTGATCGTCGCCACCGAGTTGCCGGCCGCCCGGCGTCTGCTGGGCGACGACAGCTTGCGGTGGGAGGGCGCCCGCACCGCGCTCCTCGACGTCGGTCTCGTAGCGGCCCATGGCGATCCCTTCGTCGTCTCCGACCTGGATGAGGCGGGCTGGGTCGAGCGCTTCACGGCGCCCGATCCGTCACTGGCACCGGCCGGCCACTCGCTCCTGCAGGCCCAGGTCGGACTCCGCCCCGGCGAGAGCCTCGACCGCGGCGTCGCTCGCGTCGAGCGTCTTCTGGACACCGGTTATCCGAACTGGCGCAGCCGCGAGGTCTGGCGTCGACGGTCGGTCGTCGACGGCATGAGCGGCGCCCTCGACCTTCCGGGACAGTCATGGCGCGAGCGCCCGGCCATCGCACGAGGCGACGGCGTGTTCCTCGTGGGCGACATGGTCGCCGCCCCCGGCCTGCTCTCGGAGGTCGCCTTCAACAGCGCCCTCGAAGCCAGCGTCCTCGCCTTGCGCTCCTACTCGGGCGGCTTGAGGTCGATGCCGACGACGGCGAGTGTGGCGCGCAGCGTGTCGGCCGGCACCAGATAGACGGCGGGCTGACCGCGTCGTTGGACGTACACGAAGTGACGGTCGAAGTTGAGCGCCCCGACGTCGACGTCCACCGTCTGCCCGCCCGGCCCCCTGTAGCCGAGCGTGGCCTGCGGGTGGTCGAGGCCGTACTCCGCGAGGGGCGCCGGACGGTTGAACACGCGCGTGGCGAGCAGTGGCGCGAGGTTCCGGCGGGCGTCGACCGGCACCTCGGCCGATGCCGTCGCGGTCGAGACCGAGATCCCCGGCCAGTTCGACCCGGCGACGACCTCGGGGACCTTCGGCGCCGAACCTGAATGCGACGAGCCTCCGCACGCCGCGAGCAACAGCCCCACGGCCAGCGTCGCGGCGCGGTATGTCTTGTTCACGCGCGGCGTCGCCGGCGGCGCCAACCGAAGTGCGCGAGCAGGCCGGCGCCGATGATGAGGCCGGGGACCAGACCCACGGTAATGACCAGGATCCGAGCCTGGCGCTCGGCGGTCAGCGGCAGCGAGCGGTCGGTGCTCACCTGCGCGGTCGTGGCAAGCAGTTGTTCCTCCTGCGTGAGCCACGCCAGGCCGTTGACGAAGAAGCGCCGGTTGGAAAGACGGTCTAGGAAGTCATTGGTGAGCCACGTGTCCGACGCCGTGATGAGCACGCGCGTCCGGACGATGTGCCCGCCCGCCGCCGACCCCAGTCCGGAGGGTGTATCGACGTGGCTGTCGTCGGACGCGGTGGCGACGACGACGGGGCCCGGCAGGTCGTTCTTGTCGAACTGCAGCTCGTTGTCGGGGTTCGACTCGACCCAGCTGGCCCCAGACGTCACGGCCAGGCGCTCGACCGTTAGGCCGTCGCGCAGCCCGGGATCCACGGCGACGCCGGCGCTGGCCGGGAACTGCAGCCGGTTCACGCCGTCGACGACAGGACTCGCCGACGGCAGGTCCTCGATCACGACGTTGGTCGGGTCGCCACCCTCGCTGCGCTGTGGGTCGACCACCAGCCCGCCCAGGAAGTGCACGCCCCACGGGACGGTCAGCGGATTGGGGTCGGCCCGCGTGAGTGACGACGTCACGAGCATCACGCGGCCGGCGGCCTTGGCGTAGGCGTTGATGGCCTGGACCTCTTGGGGCCCGAACGGGTCGCGGGGGCCGAAGTCGAACAGGGCCGCGCAGTCAGCCGGCACCGCCGGCTGACCCACCGTGAGATCGACGGTCCGGACGTCATAGGCGTTGTGACGCAAGATGTCCCCGACCTTCGACAGGCCCGCGCCTGTCTGGTCGTCCAGAGCGGGCTCGCCGTGGCCAGCGAGCACACACACGGTTTTCGTGCCACCGCGCACGGCACGGAGGATGGCGGTCGAGACATCCAGCTCGTCCACGGCCGGCGCCTCGACGCGACGGCCCTTGTACATGACGACCACGGTCGAGTACTGGCTGATGCCGAAGCGCCGCGCTGCCGTCGGATCGGCATCGGGATCGATCACCGAGAATGAGATGTGGTGGTTCAGCTCCTGGTAGCGCGCCAGCAGGAAGCGCGCGTCGCGCGCCTCCGCCCCTGCCTTGTTGAGAAATGCGGTGACCTTCAGCGGGGCCTTGACCTGGTCGAGCACGCCCTTGGTCTGGGGCGCCAGGCTGAAGTGGTGGGTGGCCGAGAGGTCGGCCTGCGCGTTGTGGGCGTACGCAACGACGTTGCCGACGACGACCGCGACCACGATGGCGAGCCCGATGAGGACGGCGCGTCGCCGGCTTCGACTCACCTCCGTGCCCCGAGCACGACGACCACGGTCGCCAAGCCGACCAGCGTCATCGAGAGGAAGTAGGCCACGTCGGTCGCGGCGATCGTCCCCCGGAGAAAGCCGGTGACGTGGCTGGTCGGCGACAGGTACTGGAGCACGGCGTGGAGGCGCCCGCCCAGGCTGCCCGCCAGTACGCCCGCCAGCCACAGGGCGACGAGAACGGCCGCCGTGCCCGCGGCCGCAACCAGCGGGTTGGGCGTCGCGGCGGATACGGCCAGGCCCACCGAGAGGAACCCCACGCCGACGAGGAGGAGGCCGAAGTAACCGGTGACGATCGGGCCGGCGTCGGGGTTGCCCATGCTCGAGACCAACAGGGGGCACACGATCGTCGCCGCGATCGCCGCCAGCAGCACGCCGCAGACGCCGAGCAGCTTGCCGACGGCGACCTGCCAGAAGCGCACAGGAGACGTGAGGAGGAGCTCGAGGGTGCCGGCCCGCTCCTCCTCGGCGAAGGCGCGCTGGGCGAGGAGAGCGGCGAGCAGACCGAGGGCGACGAACAGCGAGGAGAACCACAGGTCGAGGCGCGCCTGGTTGCCCCGCAGGTCGAACACGAGCAGCACCCCGGCGAGGGCGGCGAAGGCCGCCGTGCACCCGATCCCGAAGGCCGACACGTAGGTGGCGCGCAGGTCGCGTGCGCCGATGGTGAGTGCCTGTCGCACTGCTCTTTGTTAGCGCGCGCTATTCGCGCACGAGGTTCAGGTACGCCTCTTCGAGGGTGCCCGAGGAGGTCACGCGCTGCTCGAGCAGGCCGATGCCGGCGTCGACGACCGCCGCCGCCACCCGCTGGCCCAGGTCGTCCCCGGTCCCCTTCACGACGACGACGTCGCCGCGCACCGTCGCGTCCTGGACGCCAGCCATGGCCGTGACGATCTGCACGACTCGCGCCGGGTCACCCGACACCCGCAACTCCAGGCGCGTACTCGACGCCGCCGTGAGCGTGGCCACATCAGACACGGCTAGCACCTTCCCCTTGTCGAGCACGACGACGCGCCGGCACAGATTGGCGACCTCGGAGAGGAGATGGCTCGACAACAACACGCTCCGCGTCCGTCCGAGCTTGGCGATCAGGTCGCGGGTCTCGGCCACCTGGCGCGGGTCGAGGCCGGCGGTGGGCTCGTCGAGCACGAGGACGTCGGGGTCGTGCACGAGGGCCTGGGCCAGCGCCACCCGCTGGCGGTACCCCTTGGACAGGGTGCCGATGGGCGCGTCCGCCATGCCACCGAGGCCGGCCTGACGGAGCGCGGCCGCCACCGACTTCTGTCGCGCCCCACGGGCGACACGTCGCAGCCGCGCGCAATAGCGGAGGAACGCGATCACAGTCATCTCACGCGGCACTGCGGCGGACTCGGGCATGTAGCCGATGTGCTGCCGAGCGCCGACCGGATCGATAGCCATGTCGACGCCGTCGACCAACACTCGGCCGGCGGTAGCGCGCAGGTAGCCGGTCATCACGCGCATGGTCGTGGTCTTGCCGGCGCCGTTGGGACCGAGAAGGCCGAGGACCTCACCCTTTTCGACGTCGAAGGTGACGTCGGCAATCGCCTCTGTGCTTCCGAACCGGCGGCCGACGCCGATGACCTGGACGCCCGCGGTCACGTCACGCGTGCCGCGGCGTCAGGAGCCGTCGTCGGTCGCGTCGGCCTCCACCCACTTCGTGTTGCTGTAGCAGGTCGTGATCGGGGCCTCCACCGCGAAGGTCTGGGCCTGGTCGGACCAGTGGACGACCGAGAAGCAGTCGCTCGACGGCGGTGCCGCGGGGTTGATCGGCTTGTAGTCGTGCGGTCGGGTGAAGCCGTCGAGGGTGTAGGCGCTCAGGTTGTTCAGCCAACTCATGAAGCCCTTGCGGGTCAGGTTGGCACCCATGGACTCCGCCGCGTGCTGGAACTCGAGGCCCATGGCCCATCCTTCGGTCGCCCACTCGTGGAGGAAGCGCCCCGGTTGGTACTTGCTGAAGTCGGCGAGGAAGCTGGCCACGACCGGATTGCTCTTGTCGGCGTACGGCGCGGAGTTGCCGGTCGAGTACACGAAGTTGCGGCAGGGAGAGCTGAAGTCGGTCCCGACCTTCTGGCTCCAGGCCTCGATGGTGGAGACCTTTGCCTTCAACGTGGTGTTGCCGCTCGTCATCTGGCCGCGGTCCATGGCGCTGCACAGCTTCTGGTTGGAGCCGACGTCCATGGCGTCCCAGATGCCCTGGACGCCCTTCTGCTTCATGTTGACGACGTCGGTGTCGAAGGTGGGCGCCGCGAAGTTCTCGCCGCTGTGGGAGCCGCCGCCCTCGTAGACGGTCTGGATGCCCTCGGCCTGCAGGTCGGCCTCGAAGGCATAGCCCTGCTGGGCTGAGACGGCGATGTTGAAGAAGTAGACGGCGGCGTTGTTGATGCCCTTCTGCTGCTTGAACCAGCGGTACTGGCCGCTCTCCTGGTACCGCCTGCCGTTGATGCCGACGTTCTTGGCGTCGCGCAGGGCGCCGTTGTTGGCGTAGAAGTCGAACATCGTCGGGTACTTCTGGTACCCGTTGTTCAGCGGGAAGCCCAGATCGGGAACACCCTTGCTGTAGGTGTAGTTCGCCGATCGCGAGCTCGACTGGGAGTTATTGGCGAGGAAGACGAAGACCTTGTCCTGCTCGACCAGCTTCTGGGAACAGGCCAGGTTGCCGTCGCCGGTGTCGCGGTCGTCGCAGGTATCGATGCTGACCTTGCGGCCGTTGATGCCGCCTTTGGCGTTGATGCCGTTGGCCCACGCCTGGAGCCCGTAGAGCGAGGGGCTGAAGGCGTCGGGGCCGAACTGGCCCTGGATGGACGTGACGTTGCCGATCTTGATCGAGGTGGGCGTCACGCCCACGTCGCTGGCGGTGTTGGGCCCGCCGGCGCCGCCGGCGCCGCCGGCCGCGCCCCCTGCGGCGCCTTTGGCAGTGCCTGCGGCCGCGCCGCCCGCCGCGCCTGAACCGCCTGCGCCGTTGGCGCCGCCGGCGGCGGCCGCCTGGTCGGCGCCGGTGGTTCCGCCGCCCGTCGACTGGTCCGTGCCGGCCTGGTCACCGGCCGAGAGGCTGTTGGCGTTGCTCCCCTGCTGGGCCTTCACGAAGGCGCTGTTGGGGAGCCTCGTCCCGCACGCCTGCAGCACCAGAGCGAGAATCGGAAGGAAGAGGAGAAGTTTGTACCTGCGCAGAGCCGTGTCCTCCGGGCGTCGACTGCGACCCCCAACTATCCCACTGCGGGTGACTCGATGCATGGCGCGCACCACGCTAGGTATTCGCCGTAGCAGGCCGGTAATCCTGGCTTTCGGGTACCTTCACCGCTCGTGGCGGAAAATGCCCTGCTCAGCGGCCTGCTCGTCCTCGACCTCGCGCAGGAGCCAGGGCGCACCGGAGCCCGCCTCCTCGGCGACCTGGGGGCCACGGTGGTCCGCCTCGCTGACGAGGACGGGTCCCTGCGGGGCCGAGTGTGGGACGCCGGAAAGGCGTCGGCTCGGCCCGAGGAGCTCGGCGACCTGCTAGCCGCCGCCGACGTCGTCATTGCCACGCCCTTCGTCCCCGGCGCCGTCGAGGTCGACCGCGGCCAGGCGCCGCAGGCGGTGTGGGTCGACGTCACCCCCTTCGGGCTCGACGGCCCCCGGTCTGGCTGGCGGGCCAGCGATCTGGGGGTGATGGCCTCCAGCGGGAACATGTACGCCACGGGCGATCCCGACCGTCCGCCGGTGCGGTGCACGGAACCGACGTCGTACGCCCACGGGGGGCCCGAGACGGCGCTCGCCGCCCTGAGCGGTCTGGCCTCCGGGCGGCCCCAGCACGTCGACCTCTCGCTGCAGGAAACAGTCCTCATCGCCAACATGGGCGCCGTCGGCCGTTACGCGCGCACCCCCGACCGTGGACGACGGGCCGGAGCAAACATCGGCCGTAGCCGGGAGATCTGGCCGACCGCCGATGGCTTCGTGTCCTTCGGGTTGCGCGGGGGCAAGGCCCGCGTCCCCACCCTGAACCTGATCACCAAGCTCGTCAGCGAAGCGGGCATCGAGGCCTCAGCCCTAACGGAGCGGGACTGGACCGCGTACAACCACAACACGGTCACCGACGACGAGTTGCGGGCCATCGAGAAGCCGATCGGCGAGTACTTCTCGACCCGCACGATGGCCGAGCTCTACGCCACCGCCTGCGAGACCAACCTCATGCTGGCGCCGATCAACTCCCCCAAGGAGATCCTGGGCAGCGAGCAGTTCCGCAGCCGCAACTTCTTCGGCCTCTACCAAGAGTTCGACGAGTTCCCGGTCTCGTTCGCCCAGGTCCGTGACCGCGATGGCGTCGTCGAACCGGTCCGACCCCGCCCCTCCTCCGTTCTGGGGACGATTGACGGCCGATACGGCCGTGAAACGTCCCCAGAACGGAAGAGCAGCAGCGGGGTGTGGGCGGGCACGAACATTCTCGAGTTCGGGTCGGGGGCGGCGGGGCCGATCGCAAGCCGCTACTTCGCCGAGCACGGGGCGACGGTCATCAAGCTGGAGTCGCGCAGCCGGCCCGACTTCCTGCGGACGTACTCGACCAAGGGGCTCGACGAGGCCGACATGTTCGACGCCCTCAACGCCGGCAAGCACGGCATCACCGTCAACCTCAAGGATCCGCGCGGGGTCGAACTGGCACGGCGCCTGGTCAACGAGTGGGCCGACGCCGTCACCGAGAACTTCGCGCCCAAGGCCATGAAGGGCTTCGGTCTCGACTACGACTCGCTGTCGGCAGACAAGGCTGACCTGGTCATGCTCAGCGCGTGCCTGCTGGGCCAGACCGGCCCCCACCGCAACTACCCCGGCTTCGGCAGCCAGGGCGCGGCGCTCTCGGGATTCACCTTCCTCACCGGCTGGCCCGACCGCGAACCCGTCGGGCCGTTCGCCACCATCACCGACTCCCTGGCACCGAGGTTCGCGGCCACCGCGCTCGCCGCCGGACTGCTCTACCGCCGTCGCACCGGGCGGGGTGTGTACATCGACCTTTCCCAGGTCGAGGCGGCCTCGTGGTCGTTGTCGCCGTGGCTGCTGGAGTACGTCGTCGACGGTGTCATCCGGGGACGGGACGGCAACCGCTCGGACCGCGCCGTCCCCCACGGCGCCTTCCCGTGCGAGGGCAAGGACCGCTGGGTGGCGATCGCGGCGTGGGACGACGAGAGCTGGGCGCGGCTGGCGGCGCGCATCGGCGTCGACGATCCCAAGCTCGCCACCCTCGCCGGCCGGCTCGAACGTGTCGAGGAAGTCGAGGCCGCGGTTGGCCAATGGACGCGCACGCGCAACGCCATCGAGGTCGCCGAGCAACTACAGAGCATGGGCATCGAGGCCGTGCCGGTGCAGGACTTCGCCGACGTGTTCACCGACCCCCAGCTCGCCGCTCGCGGCCACTTCGTCGAACACGACCACCCCAAGATGGGCCGCGGCTCCTATGAACACAGCGGGTTCCGATTCTCGGACGCGCCGTCCGGCCACAAGGCCGCCAGCCCGATCCTGGGCCAGCACAACGACCAGGTCTTCGGCGACATCCTCGGGCTGTCGGCGGCGGAGCAGGAAGCCCTCGCCGCCGACGGCGTCATCGAATAGGCGCTGGGGCTACCCAGCCAGCGCCTTCTGCAGGCGGACCTCGTAGTCGTCGGCCAGGGCCCGCAGAGCACCCGCACAGTCGCCCGCGAACGATGGGCCGTGCATGAGAGCGAGCGTCGACGGCTGCAGGTCGGCCAGGCCGCGAATGGTGGGCGCCGTCCGGGGCGTGAGCGACGTGGCGCTCATCATGTCCTCCAGCGCGGCCGCGGGTCCGACGATGTCGCCGTCGGTCGCCGCCGTGTCTCCGCCTTGCGTGAAGAGATCGCCGCAGAGCAGGGTGCCGGTCGTCTCCTCGTAGAGAAGGCCCGCATCCCAGCCGTGCGGCACGTGCGGAGTGTCGATCCAGCGCACTCGCTTGCCGCCGAGGTCGAGGACCTCCCCGTCGGCCAGTGAGCGCGGCGGACGGATGGCCTGGTCGTTGCCGGACAGCATCGAGTCGATGGTGCCGACGGCGAGCTCGGCACTCGGAGCCGCTTCGAGCCACTGGTTGAGAGCACCCGACTCGTCCGCCTCCCAGTGCCCGAAGCTGACCCAGCGCAGCTGCTCTACGGGCACCACGGTGGCCACCGCGGCCGAGACGCTGGGGAACAGGCCCTTGAGCCCGGTGTGGAACAGCAGCGGCTGTTCGGCATTCACCAGGAACTGGTTGAAGGTGAAGCCGCCGGGGACGGCTTCGGTGAGGGTCGACAACCGGTAGATGCCATCGGCGATCTCGTTGACGTTCGTTTCCATCAGAGAGGGAGCTCCTTTTCGAGAAGTCCGGAGCCGGTGCCCCGGCCCGACAGGATCCAGATCCATTCGACGGCGTCGACGGTGAGTTCGTCGGTGCCGTGATCGCGGACGTACGTGGCGCCTGCCGGTCCTTCGAGATGGAGGGTCACCGACAGGTCGTAGAGCTGCGTCCACTCGGCGACCATGTCCTCGATGATGCGGCCGTCGTGCTCAGCAGTGAGAACAGGCTCGAGGCCCACGGCACGGCAGATGTCGATGCGGTGCATCCAAGTATCCCGCGTGTAGCAGCGGTCCATCAGGTACGAGCCGATGGGCTGCTTGCCGATCACGGGCCCGAAGTCGAGCGGGATCCACCTGAGGAACGGTGGGAAGCGCCGCCGGCCCTTGAGGGCCTTGGGCCACATCTCCGACCAGCGAGCGACGAGCTGCTCAGGCGACAGGTGCTCGCGCTCCTCAACCTGCACCTCGTTCATGCCGTGGACGAAGTGGTCGTAGCCCTTCTCCTTGGCCCGCTTCGTCCCCGCCCGCTGCGCCTTGAGGAAGACTCGAAAGGAAGCGTTCCCCTCGGCGAACCCGAGGTTGTGCGCCACCAGCTGCTTGACGTTCCAGTCGGTGTTGACCGTCTGCTTGGACCAGTCCTCCGGTAGCAGCTGGCCCAACACGTCGGCGAACCGTTTGTACTCGGTCTCGGCCAGCGCCATCCCTTCCCGATGGCTGATCGGGGCGATGTCCTCCACCCGGACAAGCGTGTCTTTCACTTCCGCCTCCCCCTTTTGTTCTTGTTCACATAGTCGAGAAACATTTCCACCGCGCCGTCGACGAGCCCGACCCAGCGGTCACCACCGGGCTCGTTGGCGATCTGCTGGAACGAGAGCCCCGAGATCAACCCCGTCCAGAGGTCGAAGTACTCGGGACCGACGCCGGCCCGGGCCATGCGTTCCCTGCTCAGCTCCACGAGGCGCACCGCGACCTGATACGTCTCGGGCGACGGCTCGAAGCCGGGAATCGTCCGCATGAACATGAGCTGGGCCCGGGCCGGGTCTTCGACGGTGAACCCGACGAACAGCCGGGCGTTCACGCGAAAAGCTTCGGCCGGGTCGTCGAGCTCGGGCGTGGCCTGGTAGCGGGCCAGCAGCTCCAGGTTCCCCTGCAGGAACATGGCGTCGTAGATGGCGTGCTTGGAGTCGAAGTACGAGTACAGCGACGGGGCCCGCATGCCGACCTTGGCCGCCAGGTCGCGAAGCGACAGCGCCGCCAGGCCTTCGGCCCGTACGAGCTCCCAGGCCGCGTCGAGGATCTCCGCCTTGGTGGCCTCACGACGTTCGGCACGTCTATCGCGCATCGGTTCGACGACCATCGTTCGCGAACCCTAACGCCGTTAGGCGAATCCGTCAACCACTTCCCGTACTGGGGATGAGAATCGACGCTCAGCGTCGATTCTCATCACGAGAACGGTGGGGGTCAGCCGCTGCGGTGGATGAGGTTCATCCTCGTGGTGAGCACGGGGTCGCCGGTCTTGGCGTCCGTGAAGACGTTCTCGGTGACGAGGAACGTCATCGTCTTGCCCCTGCTGTCCTTCTCGTAGACGTCGGTGACCTTGCCTTCGCCCTCGAGGACGTCGCCGACGACGAGCGGCCGGTGGTACTCGAACTCCTGCTCGCCGTGGAGGACCAGGCCGCCCTTCTGCATGAGCGTGCCGATGACCTCCATCACCGGGTTGCGGCCCTTGGTCGGGTCGTCGGGCTGCTGCTCGGGGAACGCCCCCCAGTGAGCCATGGCGAACCCCCACGTCGGCGGGGCGGGGATGTTCTCGAAGCCGGCCGCCTTGGCCGCCTCGGGATCCCGGTAGATCGGGTTCTCGTCGGTCACGGCCTTGGCGAAGTTCGACACCGGGCCCCGCTCCACGGTGATCTTCGACTTGCCGGTGGGGGTCCCGATGAGGCTCTTGTCGACGGCCATTTCTCTCTCCTCGAACGACGGTGACGGCTTGGTGAGCGCTATTCCAGCGCGGCTACCGTGAACCTGACAAACGCGTCAGTCTTCTCGGAGGGGTGCTTCGTATGGGTTTGGTGGATGGCAAGGTCGCGATCGTCACGGGCGCCGGTCACGGCGTCGGCCGGGGCGAGGCGCTCCTGCTGGCCAAGGAGGGCGCCAAGGTCGTCGTCAACGACCTGGGCGGCTCGGTCGGGGGCGAGGGTGCCGACAAGCGGCCGGCCGAGGAAGTGGCCGACGTCATCCGCTCGGGCGGTGGCGAGGCCGTCGCCAACTACGACGATGTCGCCGACTGGAACGGCGCCAAGAACCTCATCCAGCAGGCGGTGGACAGCTTCGGCCGGCTCGACATCCTCGTGAACAACGCCGGCATCCTTCGCGACGGGATGCTGTTCAAGATGACCGAGCAGGACTTCGACGCCGTCATCCGCGTCCACCTCAAGGGCACGTTCGCCACGACCCACCACGCCGCCAACTACTGGCGCGACCAGTCCAAGGCCGGCAACCAGCCCCGCGCTGCCATCGTCAACACCGTCTCCAGCGCCGGCCTGCAGGGCAACGTGGGCCAGGCCAACTACGGCTCAGCCAAGGCGGGCATCGCCGCCCTGACGATCATCAGCAGCCTCGAGCTGGCCAACTACGGCGTGCGGGCCAACGCCGTCGCCCCCGGCGGCATGACCCGGATGTCGGGCGCCGTCGTCAAGGACATGGAGCTGAAGGAGCCCGAGCAGTACGACGAGTTCAACCCCATGAACCCGGGCAACTCGGCGCCCACGGTCGTGTGGCTGGCGTCCGACCAGGCCCTGCACGTCACGGGCCAGGTGTTCCGCGCCGTCGGCAGCACCATCGCCCGCTACCAGCCGTGGACGCTGCAGGAGGAGCTGACGAACCCCAAGGGCGAGGAGCAGTGGGACCCGAACCACATCGGGCCCATCGTCAACTCCTACGTGTTCCACTCGCGCAACGCCGGCCTCCAGATGGGGGCCATGCGCAAGGGCACCAAGTAGCGGTCAGCCGCCGCGGCCGATCGTCGCACCACCAAAGGCGCCGCCGCCTCCGCCGAGACCACCACCACCGCCGCCGCCACCGATCCGGTTGGTGGTGTTCGACGGCAACGGAGCGTTGAGGTCGGCGATGACAACCTGCTGGCCCTCTTGCAGGCCGGACTTGATCTCGGTGAGGTCGGGGCCGGTGGCGCCCACCTGCACGGGCACGGTGCGGGTGCTGCTGCCCGAGAGCACGTCGACGATGTGGAGCGCTCCCCCGCCGGCAGTACGGACCGCGGACGTCGGCACGGCGAGCACGTTGGCCACCTGGTTGAGGGTGATGGCGACTGACGCCGCACCGCCGTTGCGCAGACCCTCAGGCGATCCGTTCAACCCGATCACCACCGGGTACACCGTCGTGCTGCCGCTCGTCGTCGGCGTCACGCCGATCGACACGACCTTGCCGTCCGCGGCCGAGCCCGACCCGTCGGGGACGACCGATGCGGCGTCGCCGAGCTTGACATTGCCGATGTCCGTGACCGGCACCGTCGTCGTCACCTCGTAGCCGCCCGGGCCGACCACGACGATGTTCCCCGTCGACGAGGCGGCCGAGACGTGGTCGCCGGCCTTCATGTTCACGGCGGCCACCGTGCCGTCGATGGGGCTCACGATCGTGCCCTGGGCCAGGTTCTGCTGCGCGGCGGTGACGTTCGCCTGCGCGGCGTCGACCGCGGCCTGGTCAGCGACCAGTTCGGCCGACGTCGGGCCCGAGAGCGACGGCGTCGATGCGGGGGCCGCCGACGCGGACGTGGCCTGCTGGGAGGCGGACCCGGTGGGCGATGCGTTGGCCAGCATGGCGTCGAGGGCCGACTCCGCTTGGGCCAGGGCCGACTGCGCGGTTGCGACCTGCTGCTGCGCGTTCAACGACGCCTGCAGGTCGTTGACGCACTGCTGGGATGCGCCGCTCTGCTGTGGCGTCGTCGTCGACGTGGTGCTGGAGCTTCCGGAAGAGGACGGGTCCGACGAGGCCGAGGATCCCGTTGGCTTGAACGTGCCGTTCGAGGAACCGCAGCTCGAGCTGGCGTTCGCCAACGCGGTGTGCGCGGTCGACAGGGCACCGTCCACCCGTTGCTGGCCAGAGGCGACTGCCTGACGCGCTGAGCCGAGCGATCCTGAGGATCCGGACCCACCGCTCGACCCGCCACTGCCAGATGAGCGCGACGACGTCTGCGCCGGTCTGGTTGTCGTCGGGGTCGACGTCGTGCGCTGCGCAGTCCCCGACGACGAGCCGCCGTTCGATGACGAGCTGATGCCGTTCAGACCGTTGCTCAGCGTGAGCTGGGCGGCGGCCAGCTGGGCCTGCTGGGCCGTGAGCTGGGCCTGGAGCACACTGGTGTCGAGCGTCGCCAGCGCCTGACCGGCGGTGACCGACTGACCGGGCTGCACGGCAACGCCCGTGACGTTGCCGGCGATGGGGAAGGCGACGGTGCCCTGGGCGACGGGCTCGATGATCCCGCTGCGCTGCTCGGTCTGGCTCACCGTCGCCCGCTTGACCGTCGCCGTGCGGAACGAGGCGACCTGCGACGAGGAGTCCGCGAGGGCGCGCCCGCCGAGGACGCCGCCGACCACGACGACGCCGATCGAACCGAAGACAAGGGCGCGGCGACCGTTGTTCATCTGACTGCTCACTCAGTCCTCAGGGCGTCGATCGGGGCGAGCCGGGCGGCGCGCGACGCCGGGTACACGCCAAAGGAGAGGCCGATGGCGATGGCGATGGCGATGGCGCCAACCGTCGCTGTCGGCGACAGGGTGACGGGTGAGTTGATGAAGTTCGGGAGCACGCCGGAGCCGATCATGCCGAGCAGGGCGCCGAGCACACCGCCCGCCAGGCCGAGAACGGACGCCTCGACCAGGAACTGACGGCGGATCACGCGCGGCCGGGCGCCGAGCGCCTTGCGCAGGCCGATCTCGCGCACCCGCTCGGTGACCGACACCAGCATGATGTTCATCACGCCGATGCCACCCACGAGCAGGGACACGCCGGCGACCCCGGCGAGGAGCAGGGTCAGGGTTGCGCCGGTCGCATCGAGGGTGTTGAGGATCTGCTCCTGGGTGGTGGTGAGGAAGTCGGCCTGCGAGGGATCGGTGATGCCGT
>DASZJL010000181.1:0-13005 GCA_035948135.1 Acidimicrobiales bacterium
ACCTCTGCACCGACTGGATGGGCGACGACGCCTGGCTGTGGAAGCTCGACTGCGAATTCCGTAAGTTCAACTACGTCGGCGACACGCACTGGCTGCGGGGCCGCATCACTCGCAAGTACCTCGCCGACCGCCACCGCCCGACGGTCGACTGCGACATCTGGGGTGAGAACCAACGGGGCGAGGTCACCACGCCCGGGCACGCCACCATCCTGTTGCCGTCACGGGAGCGCGGCGAGGTCCAACTCCCCGAGGTGCCGGGCCACGCCACTACCTGTCAGCAGACGCTCGACGCCCTCGTCGAACGCTTCGCGGCAGACCTCGCATGAGCTACTCGTCGGTCGACGGTCTCAGCGTCGAGTTGGACGCCGCGGGTGTTCTACGGCTGGTGCTGAACCGTCCCGAGAAACGCAACGCCCTCGACGACACCATGGTGGCGGCGCTGATCGACGCCGTCGACAGCGCGGGTCGTGACGAGGCCGTGCGCGTGATCCTGGTGACCGGCGCGGGCGAGCACTTCTGCGGCGGCTTCGACATCATCGGCCGCAACCAGCAGGGCGGTCAGAAGCCGAGGGCGGGCAGCATCCAACGACGCCTGCCCTCCCAGGTTCACCGGCTGATCCCGCTGCTTCTCACCGTGCAGACGCCGGTCGTCTGCGCGGCGCGGGGGTGGGCGGCCGGGATCGGCTTGCATCTCCTGCTCGCGGCTGATGTCGCACTCATCGCCGACGACGCCCACCTGTGGGAGCCGTTCAGCGAACGAGGCTTCACGCCCGACAGCGGCGGCACCTGGCTGCTGCCCCGTCGCGTCGGTGAGGTGCGGGCCCGGGAGATGTTGCTCCTGGGCCGCGCCGTCGACGGCGCCGAGGCCGCCGAGTGGCGGCTCGTGCACCGCAGCGTTCCCGACGATCAGCTCGACGTCGCGGCTGAGAGTGTCGTGCTTGAACTGGCGAAAGGCCCCACTGTCGCCCTTGGCCTCACCAAGTGGCTGATGCATGCCGGCGGCTCGCTGACGATCGACGAGCACCTCCGCAACGAAGCTTTCGCCCTCGAGCTCTCGTCGAGAAGCGACGACTTCCGCGAGGGCCTCACGGCCTTCAAGGAGAAGCGCCCGCCCGACTTCCGCGGCCGGTAGCCGGGGCGCTACGCGACGCGGATGCGGCGCTGGCCGACGGCAGTGACGAAGTGAGCAGCGTGGCGGACTGCGCCGTCGCCGTCGCGGAGGATGCGGCTTTCGACGAGACCCTTGCGCTCGAGCCCGACGAGCACCTTCACCGCGTTGACGACATCGGGGCCGCCGAACCTGGCCACATCATGGGCCGACGACGCTCCCGCCGCGACCAGCCTCAGCACTGCCGTCTCGTCGTTCGTCAACGCCATAGAACTCACCGTACGGAGTCCGACACCGTGCCGGGTGGATCCGTTGCCAGCGGATCGTGACCGCCGTAGCTGGTATCCCCGCGGAACCAGCCGGACACCAATGCGGGCGGTCCGTACACGACCGCCTCGACGCCACTCAACAAGCGCCAGAAGATCCGCTCCGCCACCTCGCCACCCCCCGCTGTCACAACCGCTAGCTAAAGGAAGCGTCATCGTGCAACAGGTGCCCTGTGGATCGTAAGAGGGCCAATCCTGTGGATTGCGCGGCGGTTTTACACAGGCGGGGACGCTCGACGCCGCAGACGGCGCAGCGCGAGTCCGAGCAGCAAGGCGCCGCCCGCGGCAACGACCGGTGCGGACCGGCCCGTCGTCGCCAGCTGGGCGGCCGGGGCCGCAGCGGGCGTTGACGACGGCTGGGGCGCCGGCGCCGCTCGAGACGTCGACGCACCGAGCACGGCGGCTTGCTGTGACGCGCCCGCCGCGGCCGTCTTGAACGGCCAGACGCCGTTGAGGAAGCGCACGGCGTAGAAGCCGCTGAAGCCGTCGGAGTACCAGATCTCCCCGCGCTCGGGAACGAACGCCGGCGCGCTCGCGGCCCACGTCGTCGGCTCGGGGCTCGGGTTCTTGACCGCGGGGAAGTTCGCGTACGCGAGCTCCTTGGGATGGAACGGATCCCGGATGTCGAACACGCGCATGCCCGACGTCAGGAAGCTGCAGGCGACGATGCCGGGGTCAGTGCGGGCCGGCACCGCGCAATAGTGGGCCGCGTACCCGATGACCGGCGTGCCGCCCGGATCGTTCTGCTCTGGGCCCTGCTCGTTGGCGGGCATGTTGACCTGGAGCCGCAGGTTGGAGACGACGCGGGGCTTGGTGTCGTCGGCGATGTCGATGATGCGCGCCGCGCCCACCGGTGCCGACCGATCGAGCGGGCCCTTGGGATAGTTCAGGCGGCTGAACTCGTCGACCTCGACCAGGTATGGGTGGCCGCCGATGGTGATCGGGATGTCGGTCTGGGGGATGCTGACCTCCGGCCAGCTGAGATGACTCACGATCTTCGGCTGCGGGTTGGCCTTCCGAGCCTGGATGTCGCTCACGTCGAGAATGGTGAGCCCTGCACCCGTCCCCGCGTCGGCGATGTCAGCCATGTAGAGGCGGTTGCCGTCGTCGCTCACGTTCATCCCGTGGGCGACCCACTGGATCCCGAGCCAGAGGGGCACGGGCGTGGCCGGGTTGGAGACGTCGAGGGCGGTGATGGTGTGACCGCCCGTCGAACTGACCCAGAAGGTGTTGCCGTCGGGCGAGAACGTGCCCTCGTGGCCGAGGATGCCGAGCGGCGTGCTCGACAGCAGCTTCGGATGCAGACAGTCGCTCTTGACGTCGTAGATGTCGACCCACCCCGGGAGCGTCAACGCGTTGCCCATGTCGGCGGCGAGGAGTCCCCGCTTCATATTGAGGCTGAGCGACTCGTGGGGCGAGATCATGGCGGGCGTCGTCAGCGTGTCGGTGTGCTTCGGGTGGGTGGGGTCCGACATGTCCAGCACGAACACGCCCGCGGTGTGGCCCGGGCTGCTGAGGAAGACCTGGAACGGGAGCAGCGGCCCGCTGTCGTAGAAGCCGCACTCGTGGCCCGCGGTGTCGATGTAGCGGTACACGCGGAACCCGGCGTTGCTGCCGTCCCTGCCGATGAGCTCGAGATTGCAGGTGTAGCCCTGGGCGGCGCGCCCGTTCTTGAAGTCCGCGGCCGGGACGCGGCCCTGGTCGGCGGTCTCGGGCTTGGAGCCTGGGCCGCACTGGGCCTTGGGCGTCGGACCCGGGTCGACGGTGGGGTCAGCGGCGTTTGCCAGGCGTACGCCGCCCAAGCCGACGAGCAGCAGCGCAGCCGCGACGGCGCGCAGCGCGTTTGCGCGGCGCAGCCTCACCGCGTCACCAGACGCCGTCGTACCCCGAAGAGCGCCAGGCCGCCCGCGATGGCCGCCCCGGCCCACCCGACGGGCACTGAGCCTCCCGTCGTCGCCAACTGGCCGCCCACCGCCGCTGGCGGCGCGTTGCCAGCCGGCGCGGACGCCGGCGCCGGTGCCGCGGCCTTGGCCGCCTGGACGGTGGCCGGCTTGCTCGCGGCCGCCGTTGAGAACGGCCACACACCGTTGGTCACGTGGATGTTGTAGAAGCCGCTGTTGCCGTCGGCGTACCAGATCTCGCCCCGCTCAGGCACGAACGCAGGCGCCGACATGTCGAAGGCGCTGGCGGGCTCGCCGGGCTTGGTGGCATTGACGACGGAGTTGGCGTAGGCGATCTCATGCGGGTGGTACGGGTCGCGGATGTCGAATACGCGCAGCCCCGACATGATGAAGCTGCACGCTGCGATCCCGGGGTCGGTGCGGCTGGGCACCGCGCAGTAGTGCCCGGCGTAGCCCTGCACGGGAAACTTGGCACCGGGATCGTTCACCTCGTCGCCGGCCCGATTCGCGGGCTGGTTGACGTCGAGGCGCATGTTGGAGATGACCTTGGGGTTTTTCTCGTCGCCGATGTCGATGATCCGCGCCGCGCCGACCGCTGCTGAGGGCGCGGTCGTTGTCCCCTTCGAGTACTCGTCGATCTCGACAAGGTAGGGGTGACCGCCGATGGTGACCGGAATCGGCACCTGCGGGATGCTCACGTCGGGCCAGGTGAGGTGGCTCACAACCCGCACTTGGGGGTTCGGCACGCGCTTCTGGACGTCACTGCTGTCGAAGATCCAGAGACCTGGGGTCTTCCCGAGGTCGGCGGCGTACACCCGGTTGCCGTCGTCGCTGACGTTCAGCCCGTGGATCGAGTACTGGAGCGACGACCAGAGAGGCTTCGGCGCGACGGGATTGGAGATGTCCAGGGCGGTGAACGTGCGCCCGCCGGCCGAGCTCACCCAGAAGGTGTTGCCGTCCGGCGTGAAGTTGCCCTCGTGACCGAGGATCCCGAGCGGGGAGCTTGACTGCAACGCCGGCTGGCGGCAGTCCTTGCTGACGTCGTAGATGTCGACGAAGCCGGGGTTGAAGGTCGGGTATCCCATGTCGGCCGCCAACAGGCCCCGCTTGGTGTCGAGGCTCAGGGACTCGTGGGGCGAGAGCATGGCCGGCGTGGTCAGGGCGTCGGTCTGCACCGGATGGGCGGGGTCGGACATGTCCAGCACGAACACGCCGAGGCGCTGGCCGGGACTCACGGCGACCGCGGTCGGGAACAGCAGGGTCGAGTCGTAGAAGGCGCACTCGTGGCCGGCGGTGTCGATGTAGCGGAAGACCTTGAAGCCCCCGGTGCGGCCGTAGTGGCCCTTCACCTCCGTGTTACAGGTGTAGCCCTGGGCGGCCCGGCCGCTGGTCACGTCGGCGGTGCTCACCCGGCCCTGGGTCCCGGTCTCGGGCTTGGAGCCGGGTCCGCACTGGGCCTTGGGCAGGGCCGGGGGCACGATCGGATCGGCGGCGCGCGCCAAACCCAGGCTTCCGCCGGCCGTGGCCAACAGAAGCGCAGCCGCGACGGCACCGAGGGTCCTGGCCCGGAGCATGTTCAAGGATTCGCCGGGAGCACCGGGACTCCCTGCTACCCACGCTCCCCCGGATAGCTTCCCCACCACCGTGGCCCTGTTCATCGCGCGCTACGACCTGCGCCGTCCGGCCTTCGCAACGACGCCGCGCCGCGAGCTCTACGCGGCCGCCCTCGAGCAGGCGGCGTATTGCGACGAACAGGGCTTCGACACCCTCGTGCTCTCCGAGCACCACGGCGTCGACGACGGCTACCTCCCCTCGCCGCTGCTGATGGCGGCCGCGTTCGCGGCCCGCACGAAGCGGATCCGCATCACGATCGCCGCCCTACTCGTGCCCCTGCACGATCCCTTGCGCCTGGCCGAGGACACCGCGGTCGTCGACAACCTGAGTGGTGGCCGAGTGGGCTATGTGTTCGGCCTGGGATACCGGCCCGAGGAGTACGCCATGTTCGACCGGCAGTGGAAGAGCCGGGGCAAGGATGTGGAGCAGGCGATCGAGACGCTCCTCCAGGCGTGGACCGGCGAGCCGTTCGCGTACGAGGGCCGAACCGTTCAGGTGACCCCAGCACCGATGACCAAGCCCCATCCGATGGCGTTCTACGGCGGTGTCACCGAGGCCGCGGCCAAACGCGCCGCCCGCTTGGGGCTGGACTTCTTCCCCCAGGTGCATGACCCGGCACTGGCCGAGCGCTACCGCGAGGAGTGCCGGGCGCTCGGCCGCGAGCCGGGCCACGTGATGTTGCCGAGCACTGGGCCGGGCACGATCTACTGTGCCGAGGACCCCGACGACTTCTGGAACCGCTACGGCGAGAACCTGCTGCACGAGGCCCGCGTCTACGACTCATGGCAGGGCGACCACACCTCGGCGGTGCGTGACAGCTCGAAGAGCCTGGACGAGATGCGCACGGCCGGCGTCTACGCGGTCTGGACGCCCGACGAGCTCATTGCCCGCATCAAGTCGGGCGAGGTGAGCGGCGTGACCACCCATCCACTCTGCGGTGGGCTGCCGCCCGAGGGGGCGTGGGAGAACCTGCGCTTGCTGGCCGAGGTCGTGATGCCCGCAGTGAAAGGCTGAGCGCGGTCATGGCGCAGCAGGTGTGGGTCAGCGACGAGCAACAGACGGTGCACTCGCTGCTCGAGCGCCGGCTCGAAACCGACGCCGACGGTGAGTACCTCGACGTCACCGGCACCAAGCTCTCGGCCGCCGATGTCGAGGGAACCGCCAACCGACTGGCCAACGCCCTCGTCGACCTCGGACTTCGTCAGGGCGACCGCGTCGCCACCCTGATCGAGAACTCGCCCGACGCCCTGCTGGCGTGGTGGGGCGCGATCAGGGGTGGCTTCGTGGCCGTCCCGGTCAACACCGCCTACAAGGGCGAGTACCTCCGCCACCAGCTGGCCGACTCCGGTTCGCGCGTGCTCTTCGTCGACGCCGAGTTCGCACCGCGGGCGGCGGCCGTCGTCGACCAGGTCGACGGTCTCGACCACGTGGTGGTGACCGGCGGTGATGCCCAGCCGATACCCGGCGCCACGGTGCACCGCTGGAGCGATCTGCTCGGGGCCGACGACAAGGCGCCGTCCGTCGACATCCGCCCGTCCGACCTCGGCACGTTCGTCTACACCGGCGGCACGACGGGGCTGTCCAAAGGCTGCATGCTCAGCCACAACTATCACGCGGCGCTCGCGCGCCAGATCGGCATCTGCTGGGAACGCACGCCGGACGACGTGGTGTGGACGCCGCTCCCGCTGTTCCACTTCAACGCACTCGTCACCGCCGTGTGCGGCACGCTGTTGTTCGGCGGCCGCGGCGCCATCTACCGCCGCTTCTCGGTTTCGGACTTCTGGCCGGAGATGAACCGGGTGGGAGCAACCGTTACGTCGACGCTCGGCACGATGGCCTACCTGCTGGCCCATGACGTCGACCGCCCGGAGATGCCCCGCTCGGGTGCGCCCGACGCAAACACGAGCCTGCGTCTGATGGGCGCCGCGCCGCTGCCGGCGTCGCTCGACACCCTGATACGCGAGCGCTTCGGGATCCAGACCTTCAGCGGTGCCTACGGGGTCACCGAAGCGAGCCTGATCTCCTGGCAGCCACCTGGGGTGCGCAACCGGCCCGACGCGGCGGGCGTCATCAACGACCAGTACTTCGACACCCGCATCTTTGATGACGACGACAACGAAGTACCGCGCAACACCGACGGCGAGATCGTCGTGCGCCCCAAACGGCCGCACGTGATGTTCGAGGGCTACTGGGGTCGTCCCGAGGTCACCGTCGAGACGAGCCGCAACTGGTGGTATCACACCGGCGACATCGGGCGCATCGACGACGACGGGTTCCTCTACTTCGTCGACCGCAAGGCCGACTACCTGCGCCGGCGGGGCGAGAACATCTCGAGCTTCGAGGTCGAGCGCATCCTCATGACCCACGGCTCACTCGCCGACGTGGCTGTCCACGCGGTCGCCAGTCAACTCACCGAGGACGACCTCAAGGTGACGGCGACAGTGAAGGAAGGCGCGTCGCTCACCGAGGAGGAGCTGTTCCGGTGGTGCATCGAGCAGCTGCCGTACTTCGCCCTCCCGCGCTACATCGAGTTCCGAGCCGAGCTGCCGCGCAGCCCCGTCGGTCGGGTGCTGAAGCGTGAGCTGCGCTCCGAAGGCGTGGGCCCGACCACCTGGGACGCAGAGGCCGCGGGCGTCACCTACGAGAAGAGATAGCCGATGGAGTTCCACCTCTTCCTTCCCCAGATGCGGATGACGATGGAGACGATCGTCGAGCGCGCCCAGGCCGCGGAAGCGGCCGGGTTCAGCGGCGTTGCCTTCATGGACCACCTGGCTCCGCCCAACGCCGACGGGCATCCCATGTTCGACGCCATGGCGACTGCCGGATGGGTCGCGGCCAATACCTCACGCCTCACCGTCGGGCACCTGGTGCTGTGCGATCCGTTCCGGCACCCGGCCGTGCTGGCCAAGGACGCGGTCACGCTCGACCACGCATCCGGCGGTCGCTTCACGCTCGGCATCGGCTCGGGCTCGGTCGCCGCCGAGCTGACGCGGTTCGGCGTCCAGGTCGACGGCAAGCGCGTCGCGCGTCTGGCCGAGACGCTGGAGGTCCTCCAGCTCCTGTGGAGCGGCGAGACCGTCGACTACGACGGCGCCTTCCACCACCTACGCGGCGCCCAACAGATGCCGGTGCCCAGCCGCAAGATCCCGATCCTCATCGGCGGCGCGGGACCTCGCACGATGGAGCTCGTCGCCCGCCACGCCGACTGGTGGAACCTCCCCGGCAACGTCGCCGACCGGCTGGGCGAACTGCGGGCCGCGTCAGGCGCGGCGCGCGCCTCGTTGCAGACGATCGTCGGGTTCATCCCCGATGAAGGCCACCGCGAGGAAGTGGCGGACATGGCCAAACGCCGGTTCGGCTGGGCGGCCGCCCCCGGTCCCGCGTTCGCGGTTGGTACCGCGCCCGAGCTCGTCGAGCACTTTTCGGCGCTGCAGGAACAAGGCGTGGAGCGGGCGTACACGTGGTTCACCGACTTCGCACCCGTCGACACCGTTGCCGGCTTCGGCGCCGACGTGATCGGAGCTCTGTGAGCGAGCGGATGCGAGCGAGCCAATGTGGGCGGGTGCCCACCTACGGGCAGCCGCCGAAGGCGGCGCACCCGTGGTGAGTGGGCGCCCTCCCGACGGCGACTGGCTGGGCACGCCGTATCTGCGTTTCGAGCGCCATGGCCCGCTGGCGCGCTGCATCGTCGACCGCCCCGAGGCCCGCAACGCCATGACGCCGGCCATGTACTTCGGTGTGCGGTACGCGTCCAACCACGTCGACGCCGACCCCGACCTGGCCGGTCTGTTGCTCACCGGCACCGGCGACGTCTTCATCCCTGGCGGCGACATGGGCGGCGCCAACAGCCCCGATGCCTGGGGTGGGTCCGGTCTGTTCGGTATGGAGATCACGCCGTTCGACGCCCTGCGTCAGGCGCACAAGCCCGTCGTGTCGGCTGTCAACGGCATCTGCCAGGGCGGTGGGCTGATGATCGCCATGCTCAGCGACATGGCGGTGGTCAGCGACCGGGCGACGTTCCGGGTTCCCGAGCTGTTCCGCGGCATCGCCGACACCCACTACGGCCACATCCTGGCTCGCCAGGTCGGGCCGGCCCGCGCCCGCGACCTGATGTTCACGGGCCGCACGCTTGTCGCCCGCGAGGCCGTCGAGTGGGGCCTCGTCGCCCGGGTCGTTCCGCATGATGAACTGCTCGACGCCGCCACCGAGGTGCTCGTCGCCTGTTGCCGCACGGCGCCGGGGGCCCGCACCGACATCAAGCGCGAGATCGATGCGTACTACGGCCTCTACGACCGCATCGGCATGAGGGACAGCCTCGGCGCAGAGGAGGCGATCGAGGGGTACCGGGCCTTCAAGGAGCGGCGACCGCCATCGTGGATCCACCCCGATCTTCGACCCGAGGGACGGATCTGACGTGCCGTATGAGCATCTGCGGGTCGAGCGGCACGGCCCGGTCGGCTGGCTGATCAACAACCGGCCCGACCAGCTCAACGCCATGAACGCCGCCATGCGCGACGAGTTCGCCGACGCGTGGATCGAGCTCGACCGCGACCCCGACGTGCGGGTGATCGTGCACACGGGCGAGGGCCGTGCCTTCCAGACCGGCGTCGACGTCACCGAGCTGGCGAGCGACGGCGTCGGCATGGAGCGGTACCGGGAGAGCGTCGAGAACTGGGACCTGCACTTCACGTCGTGGCACCAGGGCGTGTGGAAGCCGGTGATCACCGCCGTGAACGGCATCTGCGCGGGCGGCGGCTTCCACTGGGTCGCCGACGCCGACATCGTGATCGCCGCGTCCGACGCCCAGTTCTTCGACCCCCACGTCTCTGTCGGCCAGGTCGTCGCCATCGAGGCCATCGGCCTGCTGCGGAAGATGCCCGTTGAAGCGGTGATGCGCATGGCGTTCATGGGCCGCTACGAGCGCATGGGAGCCGAGCGGGCGTACGAGCTCGGGATGATCAGTGAGATCGTCGACCCTCCGGCGCGCCTGCGCGAGCGGGCCCAGGAGATCGGCGAGACGATCGCCAAGAACTCACCGGCCGCCATGGCCGCAACCAAGAAGGCGCTGTGGGAAGGCCTCGAGAGCGGCCTCACCGAGGCGTGCCGCAACGGCGCCCGCCACCTCACCTCGATGTGGGGCCATCCCGACCAGGACGAAGGACCGCGGGCGTTCGCCGAGAAGCGTGAGCCGCAGTGGGCGCCGCCCGAGCGCCCGTGAACCTGGCCTCGCTGCTCGTCGACCACCCCTTCGCGGACGACGAGCCGCTGCTGTGCACCGTCGACGGGTGCGTCACCGCCGGCGAGGCGCGCCAGGAGGCGGCCGGCATCGCCGAGCAGCTGCTCTCCCACGACCTCGAGCCCGGACGGGCCGTGGCGGTGCAGTTGCCCAACGACCCCCGTGCCGTCATCGCCATGTTCGGCGTGTGGCTGGCCGGCGGCGTCTTCGTCCCACTCAATCCCCGGCAGACCGACGCCGAGGTCGGTGCCGCTCTCGACGCCACCGGGCCGGCGCTGTTCGTCGGTCCAGATGGCGTGCGTTCGCCGCCCGGCACCGCTCGCGTCTACGACACCGACACGGCGTTCGTGACGTGGACGTCGGGGACGACGGGATTGCCAAAGCCGGTACTCCAGACGCACTCCGGCTACTTCGAGCTCCTCGAACGGGTGTTGGGCACGCTGCAGGTCGACCCGGCCAAGCGGCCGGCACCGAACCTCATCCCGGTGCCGCTGGCGCTCAACGCCGGCATCTACAACGTCCTCTTCGGCCTCCGGGCGGGCGCCGCGATCGTGATCATGGAGCGCTTCGTCACCGCCGACTTCGCCGAGCTGGTGCGCCGGTTCGAGATCCGGTCCACCGTGCTGCCGCCGGCGGCCATGACGATGCTTGCCGACGATGATGCGGTCACCGACCTGGCGCCGCTGCGCTACGTGCGCAGCATCACCGCGCCCCTCTCGCCGCTCACGGCCCGCCGCTTCCGCGACAAGTTCGGGGTCACGGTGCTCAACGGATACGGGCAGGCCGAGCTGGGCGAGGTCATCGGCTGGACCGCGGCCGACGCCCGGGAGCACCCTGACAAGATCGGCGCCGTCGGCCGTCCCCACCCAGGCGTCGCCATCAAGTTCTCAGACAGTGGGGAGCTGCTGGTGCGCCCGCCCCGCACGGCAGCCGACCTCGACCGGAGCCGGATCGACGCCGACGGCTTCGTGCACACCGGCGACCTGGCCCGCATCGACGACGACGGGTTCGTCTGGATCGAGGGGCGTCTCGGCGACGTCATCAACCGGGGCGGCAACAAGGTGTTCCCCGAGCACGTCGAGGAGGTCCTGCGCCTGTCGCCCGGTGTGCGCGACGTCGCCGTCGTCGGCGTGCCCGACGAGCGGCTGGGGGAGGTGCCCGTCGCGTTCGTCGTGGGCGACGTCGACGAGTCCGCCCTCGAGGCCCTGTGCCGCGAGCACCTCGTGCCCTACAAGATCCCGGCCGCCTTCGTGACGGTGGAGTCCTTGCCCAGGAGCGAGGTGGGGAAGGTGCTGCGCCGGCAGCTGGCCGCGTCCTACGGGCAACGACCGTGAGCTACGCCGCCGTCGAGGTGTGGCGGGCAGGGCCGGTCGGCTGGCTGGTGTTCAACCGGCCCGACGTCGGTAACGCCGTCGACGCCACGATGTTCACCGAGCTGGAGGCGGCCTGGGCCGAGCTCGACCGCGACGAGGACGTGCGGGTGATCGTGAACACCGGCAACGGCCCCGCCTTCCAGACCGGCCTCGACGTCCGCCAGTTGGCCACGGACAAGGAGGCGCTGCGGGAACAGAGCCGGCGCACCCGGGACTTCGACCTGCGCATGACGGCCTGGCACTGCGGGGTCTGGAAGCCGGTGATCGCGGCCGTGAACGGCGTGTGCGCGGGCGCGGGGCTGCACTTCGTGGCCGACGCCGACATCGTCGTTGCCTCGTCGGCCGCGAGCTTCCTCGACCCCCACGTTTCGGTCGGACAGGTGACGGCCATCGAGACCGTCGGCATGATCCGCAAGTCGCCCATGGAACCGATCACGCGCCTGGCCCTGATGGGGCGCTACGAACGGATTGACGCCGAGCGGGCCCGACAGCTGGGGATCCTGAGCGAGGTCGTCTCCCCGGAGCGCTTGCGTGCACGGGCGCAGGAGATCGGTGAGACGGTCGCCCGGCACCCGCCTGCCGCCCTCGCCTCGATCAAGAAGGCGCTGTGGGGCGCGCTCGAGCGCGGCGCTACGACTCGCTGAGCCGCCGCGACACCTCGCCGGCGTCGAGGACGAGATCGACCTCTGATGCGAGCGCGTCGGGCGCCGAGTGCTCCTCCATCTCCACCGCCATCGTCACGACCACGTTGGGCCGCAGGACCCGCTCGCGCTGTTCGTTGCGCTCCAGCAGCTCGGCCGCGGAGACGTCGAACCTGATGGCGACGACCGGTCGCCCGTACTCCCGGGCCACGCGGATGTGGCGGGCCCGCCGCCTGGGGAACAGGTTGGTGGCGTCGACCACCGTCGTGCGCCCGGCGGTCATGCGCTCCGTCAGTCGCTCGCGCACCTGCGCCCACACCTTCGGGTCGCTCGTCAGGTCGAGGGCGTCGCCGGTGAGCACCTCTCTATAGGTGTCGGTGCTGAGCACGTCGCCGGGCCTGACTTCGCCGGCTCGCACGAGGGCGGCGGCCAGCGTCGACTTGCCGGATGCCGGCGGCCCCACAAGGAGGACGAGACCACCGGTCGGGAGGATCACGCCCCACCGTTTACTCCACGGCCGCAAGCAGGAGCTCTGAAGTTGGGGGCCGGTCCCTCATGCGGCACCCACTTCTCCGGTCCCACAATCGGACGAGACCAAGACGGAATCGCCGCCGCGGCGCGGTGACGGTGACACGGAATGGTCATTGCTGAGTTTTGACTGGGTGCCTATGGTTCGGCCCACATCGGGGGAAGTCGGGGGGACGGGGATGAAGAAGACGGCGCTCTTGGCCGCGACGGTGCTGGCCGCCTTCGGGCTGGCCGCGGCGGGCGGCCCCACGCTGGAGTCGCCAACCGCTTCGGCGATT
>DASZJL010000182.1:0-6960 GCA_035948135.1 Acidimicrobiales bacterium
CGGGCGTCTGGCCGAGCGACCATCGGTGCCACCAAGATGACCCGGTGGCGCACGACTCGATCGTCGAAGCCGCTCGCCGGCTGTTCGGGTACGACGCGCTGCGGCCGGGCCAGCGGGAAGCGATCCAGAGCGTGCTCGACGGGCGGGACACACTCGCCGTGCTGGCCACCGGGAGCGGGAAGTCGGCGATTTACGAATTGGCGGGGCCGCTGCTGTCAGGTCCGACCGTCGTCATCTCACCGCTGATCGCCCTCCAGCGCGACCAGCTGTCGGCGCTGGAGGCGGGCGGTGAGCTCGCCGCCGTCGCCCTCAACTCGACGGCCTCGGCGCGGGAGCGTCGTGCCGTCCTCGGCCGGCTGTCGGGCGACGGCCGCCGGCCCGACTTCGTCTTCCTGGCGCCAGAGCAAGTGGCGAACCCTGAGGTGCTCGAGCGTCTCGCCGCTCTCAAACCCGTCCTCCTCGCCGTAGACGAAGCGCATCTGGTGAGCCGTTGGGGCCCCGACTTCCGGCCCGATTACCTGCGGATAGGGGCGGCGGTCGCAGCGATCGGCCGTCCGGTCGTCCTTGCCCTCACCGCCACCGCCGCTCCACCGGTGCGCGACGAGATCGTGCAGCGCCTGGGGATGCACGACCCCGCGGTCCTGGTACGCGGGTTCGAGCGGCCGAACATCCACCTTGGTGTGCACGCGTACTTCACCGACGAGCAGCACAAGCTCGAGGTCGTGACCAACGACGCGGTCGACGCCGCCCGCACCAAGGGCCACGGCATCGTCTACGGCGCGACGCACAAACGCGTTGAGGGCCTTGCCACCGACCTGGCGGACCGAGGGCTGCGGGCGGCGGCCTACCACGCGGGCCTGGCCGACGGGGCGCGGACCGACGTCGAACGCCGGTTCCACGCCGGCGACCTCGATGTCGTCGTTGCCACGATTGCCTTCGGGATGGGCGTGGACAAGCCCGACATCCGTTGGGTATTCCACGCCGATGTTTCCGGCTCCGTCGACGAGTACTACCAGGAGTTCGGCCGAGCAGGACGAGACGGCGAGCCAGCGGATGCCGTCCTCTACTTCCGTACCGAGGATCTGGCGCTCCCGCGGATGTATGCGGCGCGGACGGGGGCGAGTGAAGCGTCGTTGGCAACCCTCGCCGAGGCGCTGGGAAGTGGAACGGCACCCACGACCCTCGTCGAGCTCGAGCACCGGCCCGACTTCTCCCGCCACGGCGTCGAGGCGACGGCCCTGGCGCTCGCCGATGCCGGCGCTCTCACCGTCGACGCCGACGGCGTTGTCACCGTTGTTGGCGATCTCACCGAAGCAGTCGCAACGGCGAGCGACCAAGTGCACGCCCGACGGGCGATTGAGCGCACCCGAGTGGAAGCGATCGAGGCCTACGCCGAGCAGCGCGGATGCCGCTGGCGGTACGTACTCGAGTACTTCGGCGAACCGGCGGCCGAGCGGTGCGGCCACTGCGACAACGACGACCGGGCCACCGCCAACAGCGACCAGTACAACGGGCCCCGGCCGTTCCCGCGGGGCGGCCGCGTCCGCCACCGCGCCTTTGGTGACGGCGAAGTCATCGGCTATGTGGGCTCGCGCATCCTTCTCGAGTTCGACAACGCCGGCTACAAGCGCCTCGACATGGATCTAGTCCTCGAGGGCGGCCTGCTGGAGGCGATCGACGGCCCCGGATCATGACGGACATCCGCCCGGTGCACGGGGCCGGGGCCTAGCGTTTGGGTCGATGGCTGCAGGCATCACGATCGTCGTCTTGGTCGTCGTCGTCATCTTCCTCTTCGCTGCGCTCAAGGTCGTGAAGGAGTATGAACGCGGCGTCGTCTTCCGACTGGGCCGGGTCAAGGGCGCCCGCGGCCCCGGGCTCATCATCCTCGTGCCGATCATCGAGCGGATGACGAAGGTCAACCTGCAGACGATCACGCTCGACCTCGAACCGCAGGACGTCATCACCAAGGACAACGTGACGATCTCCGTCAACGCCGTCCTCTACTTCAAAGTCGTCGAACCCGTGGACGCCGTGGTTGTCATCCAGGACTACTTCTTCGCCACCAACCGCATCGCCGAGGGGACGCTGCGGTCCACCCTCGGCCAGCACGAGCTCGACGAGCTTCTCTCCCACCGCGACCGGATCAATGAGCAGCTGCAGGTCCAGATCGACCAGCTCACCGAGGCGTGGGGGATCAAGGTGGTCTCAGTCGAGGTCAAAGACGTCGACCTCCCCGACACCATGCGGCGAGCGATGGCCAAACAGGCCGAGGCCGAACGGGAGCGGCGGGCCAAGATCATCGCTGCCGAGGGCGAGTTCGCGGCGTCCCAGCGGCTTTCCGAGGCGGGAGCGGTTCTCGGCAGTCAGCCGGAGTCGATGGAGCTGCGGCGCCTGCAGACGCTCGCCGAGATCGCCGTCGAACACAACTCGACGATCATCTTCCCGATCCCTGTCGAAGTCCTCGAACTGCTGCCGCCGGCTCGCCGCGGCGCCCGTCGCCCCTAGCGCGGCAATCAGCGCCCGCTAGAGACCGGGGCTGCTCTGCATGATGCCGCCGTCGACGAAGACGGTGGTGGCGGTGATGTAGCTGGCGGCGTCGCTGGCCAGGAAGGCGACGACGCCCGCGATCTCTGCGGGCTCGGCGAGGCGCCCGATCGGGATTGTGGCGTCGAGGACCCTGAGCTTGACGGGGTCGGCGACTGTTTCCTTGTTGATCGGCGTGTCGACGGCGCCCGGGCCGACCCCGACGACGGTGATCTCGTGGGGCGCCAGCTCGACGCCCGCCGTCCGGGTCAGCATGCGCATGCCGCCCTTGGACAGGCAGTAGGCGGTGTTGCCGGGCATGGGCCAGTCCTCGTGCACCGAGGTGATGTTGATGATGCGCCCACCGCCGCCCTGGGCGATCATCTGCTTGGCCACCAGCTGCGTGCCAAAGAACGCGCTCTTGAGGTTGATGTCGAGGACCTTCGCGTACTGGTCCTCGGTGGTGTCGAGCACGGACGTGCGCGTCTCGACCCCGGCGTTGTTCACCATGATGTCGACGCGGCCGAAGGCGTCAACGGTTGCTTTCACCAACTGCTGCAGGTCGGCCACCTTGCTGACGTCGGCGTCGACCCCGATCGTCTTGTCACCGAGGGCGATCACCTGCTTCTCGACCTCATCAGTGGCCTCCGGGTCGCAGACGTAGTCGATGGCGACATTGGCGCCCGCGCCCGCCAACGCCAGCACGATGGCCTTGCCGATGCCGCTGTTCCCGCCGGTGACGATCGCCGCTTTCCCGTGCAAGCTCATGGCATTCGCTCTATCACACCGGCACCCTTGCCAGGGTCCGAGTATGCGACGAGGATGGAGCCGACGCAGCCTCGGGGGAGGCTGAGGAGGGGGAACGCCATGGCGAGCTCCGCGATCGACGCACTCCGGACGAAGGTAGGCGGCCAAGTCATTGCACCCGGCGACGCCGGCTACGACGAGGCTCGCAAGGTCTACAACGGCTCGATCGACAAGCGGCCGGCCGCCGTCGTCCGTTGCACCAGCACCGGCGACGTGGCCGAGGCCATCGCCGCGGCGCGCGACGAGGGCCTTGATCTCTCGGTCCGCGGCGGCGGTCACAGCGCGCCCGGCTTCGGCACCAACGACGATGGGCTCGTGGTCGACCTGTCGCCCATGCAGGAGGTCATCGTCGACCCAGCGGCCAAGACGGCACGCGCCGGCGGAGGGTGCACGTGGGCAGGATTCAACGACGCGACCCACGCCCACGGCCTGGCGACGACAGGCGGCATCATCGGCACCACCGGGATCGGCGGGCTGACCCTCGGCGGCGGCATCGGCTACCTGGCACGCAAGTACGGCCTCTCGTGCGACAACCTTTTGGCCGCCGAGGTCGTCACCGCCGACGGCCAGGTGGTGAACGCGAGCGAGAAGGAGTACGACGACCTGTTCTGGGCCCTGCGAGGCGGTGGGGGGAACTTCGGCGTGGTGACGACGTTCGAGTACCAGCTGCACCCAGTCAGCGAGATCTACGGTGGCCCGATCGCCTACCCGGCGGACCGCATCAACGACGTCGTCCACTTCTATCGCGAGTACATCGCCGACGCGCCCGAGGAGCTCGGTGGTTTCGTCGGCTTCCACGTTGCGCCCCCGCTGCCCTTCCTGCCGGAGGAGTGGCACTTCAAGAACGTGTGCCTTGCCGTGCCGTGCTGGGCCGGGCCCATGGACCAAGGCGAGAAGATGGTCAAGCCCTTCCTGGATGCGGTCGAGCCCGTCGGCTTTCACGTCGGCGCCATGCCGTATCCGGCCCTGAACACGCTTTTCGATCCGCTGCTGCCACCCGGCCTCCAGGCCTATTGGAAGGCGAGCTTCGCCAAGGACATCAGCGACGCCGCCATCGCCGTGCACATGGACTACGGCGCCCGGGTGCCGTCACTGCAGACGGCTGTGCACCTGTACCCCATCGACGGCGCAGTGCAGCGGGTGGGCCGGGCCGACACCGCGTTCGCCTATCGAGACGTCGGGTTCTCGCCAGTCATCGCCGGCATGTGGGAGAACCCCGCCGACAACGACGCCAACATCGCCTGGGTCCGTGACTACTACGACGCCCTGCAGCCGTACGCGGCCGAGGGCGGCTACATCAACTTCATGGACGGCGACGACCAGGGCCGGATCAAGGCGAACTACAAGGGCAACTACGACCGTCTGGCCAAGGTGAAGGACCTGTACGACCCCGGCAACCTCTTCCACCTGAACCAGAACATCAAACCCGCGCTGTAGCGGCGGCGACACGCCTCGCCCCGCTCCTTGTCAGCGGTCGGTTGCGAGGATGCCGTGCTCGATGGCGAAGAGCGCGGCCGCGCCCCTCGTCGATGCGCCGATCTTGGCGTAGATGTGCTGCACGTGATGGTCGGCCGTCTTGGCGGTGATCACGAGTCGCTCGGCCACCTGGCGGGTGGTGAGCCCGAGAGCGATGAGTCGCAGCACCTCAGCCTCTCTCGCCGTGAGTCCCGCCGGGAGCGCGGGGCGGGCCGCCCGCCGGTGCCCGGCCACCGCCAAGACCCGCTCGACCGCCTCACCGTCGAGTCGACCCCCGGCGCCCATGGCCCGCAGCTCGATGGCCGCCTCGTCGCGCGACAGCGCCGGCCGGTGGGGACGATCCGACACCATTGCCTGGTAGCAGTCTGCGGCGGCGAGGACGCGCTGTGCCTCGTCGAGGTGTCCGCTGCGCAGGCGGCGGTGGTAACCGGAGGCGTCGAGACGCTCATGGGACGAGCAGGCGGTGTCGGCCATCGACGCCGTGTATGGGAGGCGGCGCAAGAGTTGGTCGGTCACGAGCGCATGGATCTCGGCTCGGTCGCGCTCGTCGCGCGTCAACGACGCGGGTTTGTCCCACACTGTGTTCGCGACCGCGACGCGGCCGAGGTCGTGAACCAGCGCGGCCGCCTCGGCTTCAGGCCCGCATGCCTCGCGCGCCAGGCCGGCGACAGCACGCGAATGGCCACCCAGCCACGGCGACTTCAAGTCAGAGAAGTCGGCGAGGACGAGCAGCGACTCGTGCACCGCGTCCTCCCCGAGTGGCGGACTCGGCGGGGCCACTTCGAGGGCGGCGTCCCACGGGTCCAAAGGCTCGACGTCGTCCCACCACTTCGCCCCTTCCGCGAGCGCGACGTCGGTGAGCTGCGGATCGTAGGCCTTCCCTCGCCGTCTGCGGATGATCGCCAGCGCACCGTCGATGCCCTCGATGCGAGCGAGGACCTCGAGCTCCTGACTTAGTTGGGCCATCCGCATCGGGCGCGGGATCCGTTCGCCCTTCGCACCCGTCGGCAGGCCCCGGCCGTTCCAGCGCTCGAAGCTTCCCGCCAGCGACGCCCGCACGTCCTCGCTGAGATCGAGGCGCTTGGCGAACACGTCCGCCACCTCGCACGCGGCCCGGAAGTTCAGCTCGGCCGCCTTCTTCCCTCCCGCCAGCACGGCGAGGACCGACCGCAGGCGATTGACACCCGCCGTGCCCGGACCGGCATGGGTGACCATCAGCCGCATCATGTCGAAGGGGTTGGCGAAGTCGGCTGCCATCGATTCGGCGCGCATCTCGATCTCGTCGCCGAACACCACTGCCATGTCGAAGGCGTGTCCGGTGCACCCGAGGAACCGCAGGGCCGACGTCCACCAGGTCGTGGCCCGCTCGGCCGCGTCGGCGCCCGCCGCAGTCGCCAGACGCTGGCCGAGCACCGTGGCTCGGAGCTGCGATCCGGCCGGCTGGGCGAAGGCGTGGTCCTGGGCCACGGCGAGAAGCGCCCCGATCTCGACCTGCGTCATCGTCGGCCGCACGCCAGCAACCGTAGATGGGGAGTTCTCCCGATGCGCGCACCGGCCCGCCGGGTGCATTGTCGGTTCATGACCGAGAACACACTCAACACCGCAGATCCCAAGGTCCAAGCCGTCCAGCGTCTCTACGCCGCGTACGGGAGCGGCGACATCGACGGCGTGCTCGCAGAGCTGGCCGACGACGTCGACTGGGCGGCCGAGGCCGCCGGAACGTCGGTCCCCTGGTGGGGCAATTTCGCCGGAAAGGCCGAAGTACCGCGTTTCTTCAAGGAGATCGCCGCCAACGTGGACGTGTCCGAGTTCGACCTCGTCTCCTTCACATCGAACGACACCGACGTCGTCGCCACCGTCCACTGGACGTACACGGTGCGGGCGACGGGCAAGACTGCGTCCATGTACATGCAGCACTGGTTTCGGTTCGTCGACGGCAGGATCGTGTTCTTCCGGGGTTCGGAGGACACCGAGCAATCGGCGCGGGCATTCGAGTGAGCACCTTCATCACCAAGCTCGACGCGCCCGGCTACGGGCCTCGACTTGCCGTCAAGGACATCATCGATGTCGAAGGGGTTCCGACCACGGCAGGCTGCCGGGCGGTCGAACGCACGGCACAGCCGGCCACGGCCGACGCCGCCTGTCTGGCGGGGG
>DASZJL010000183.1:0-11642 GCA_035948135.1 Acidimicrobiales bacterium
CGGGCGGCGAGGTCATAACGTTCGGTGACGTCGCGGCGTGGGACCCAGCGACCGACCGCTGGCTGACGCTGGCAAAGGCTCCGCTATGGCCCGGGGTAGAAACACAGGCCGTTTGGGCCGGGACGGAGTTGTTCCTTGTCGGGGGTCTGTTGGCACCCGGACGCGAACCGTCGCCTCCGACCCGAACGGGTTCGCCGACAACGACACCGCAACCGCCGTCGGGGCCAGCGGCCGCGCTCGCGGTTCGGCTCGGTCCTTAGGCAATGCACACGTACGTGCCGATATGTGCGCCCCGCGCTGCCTACGCCGCTTGCGGCATCGGGCGTGGATGCCACAGCACGGCCCGAGTTTCGGGAACGGCTCCGAGCACCGCGTCCTCCACGTCAGCACGAAGTGAGGACGCCTGCTCGACTGTCGTCATTGGAGGGACGAAACCCTCCACTTCAACTATCAGGGATCGGCCCATCCAGCGGCCCCGGATATGAACATGCTCTACGCCCGTGCGAGCCAGCACGGCCTTCTCCGCGGAGCTCAGGAGAGCCGGATCGACCGCGTCCATGAGGTGAGAGACGAGTTCGGAGGTCACCTGCCAGCCGACGTGGACGATAAAGCCGGTGACCGCTACTCCGGCGACACCGTCTGCCCATCGGTACCCGGCGGCCACTCCGAGCAGGCCGATCAGAGCGCCGGCTGAGGCGACGGCATCCAGCCAGGAGTGCTTGGCATCAGCGAGAAGCGTCGCAGAGTGAATGCGTTGCCCAACGCGGCCCTTGTAGCGAGCGACGAGTTGATTTGCGGCGATGCCGACGATGGCCGCCACGATCCCGACGCCAACGTGGGACGTGCCCCCAGCTGCCAGCAGCTTGTGGACGCTGATGACACCGGCGAATACGGCGCTGCCCCAGATGACGATCGCCACGCCCAGACCCGCGATGTCTTCGGCGCGCTCGAACCCATAGGGGTTCGAGGGCGTTGCCGGGCGCTTAGACACGCGGAAGCCAACGAAGACCACTGCCGAGGTCGATACGTCAGACAGGTTGTGTAAGGCGTCGCCGAGCAATCCGACCGAGCCGCTGAGAAGGGCGATGGCCAGCTCGAAAAGACCCGCCACTCCGAGGCCAAGCGCAGACACGGCAACCGCACGGTTGGCCTGCTGCCGGTCGACGGTGTCGTCGTAGTGCGCTCTTTCGGGGAAGGGGTCCCATATCTGTGAGTCCGCGAGCAGGTGCATGGAGTCATTCTCGCGTCGCTCATACGTTCCGATTCCGCGCCTTATCTGTCCCAAGAGCCAGCTTCGACCACGAGGTCCAACGGCCGCTGGATGGGTACTCGCTGGGGAGGCGCCGTCCAGCGGGGTGAGTAATTGGGTCGGCTGCGCTGACGCCCCTACCGGTGATCTCGACGTTCGATGAGACCCTCGATCTCCTCAGGTCTGACGCCGACGCGGCTGACGAGTACGTCCAGCAGCGACTGTTCGAGTTCTGGATCGAGCGGTTCGCCGTGGAACTGTTCGTTCCCGACGCGGGTGCACGCTGCGACGTGGATGTCGGCCAGCTTCTGAAGGGCGCCTTGGCGACGCTGCTCGTCAAAGGCACGGGTCGCGCCAGCGAGTTGCTGCCAGTTGCCGCCGTCCCATCCGGGAGCACGCTCGACGTAGGTGGAATAGTCCTCGATCGCCCTCGCCAACGCCCGCTTGCGCGCCCGACTCCTAAGGCCCACGACTGGCCATTCTGTCCGAGCGAGCGACCAGCCGTGGCGCGGGGCCTCAGACAGACACGGCACCCGGGGTCATCGCTGACCAAGGCCTCCACGAATAGCCCTTCGGCCTTGGGGACGTCCTCGTGATCTACGTGTACCGGCTGATGTAGCCGCGGGTGCGGAACGTCGACAGCATCCGCGTCAGGAAGGTGAGGACGATGGCGCCGCCCACCACGCAGCCGAGCAGGGCGATGCCGAGCTCACCCCAGAGGACGCCGCGGCCGTCGAAGAGCGCGCGGCCGGCGATGAAGGCGTGAGTGGAGGGCAGCGCCTCTGCGACGGGCCGCAAGATCCACGGCAGAGCAGCGATCGGATAGAAGACACCAGACAGCGGCATCACCACGAAGAGGATTCCCCACGCCAACGCCTCGGCGCCGGTGCCGAAGCGCAGCACGAGGGCGATGACGAACAGGGCGATCACCCAACCGACGACCAGCAGGACCGCGGCAACAGGGACGAGTCCGATGCCGAGATCGGTGACGTTGAATGCGAAGAAGCCCAGCGCAGTCAGCGTGACGACGGTCAAGCCCATGAACAGCTTCACCATCCCGAACATCATCACGCCGGCCACATATTCGACTTCGCGCATCGGCGTCACCATGAGATTGAGCAGGTTGCGCGTCCACGCCTCTTCCAAGAATCCGGTGGCCAGTGCGATCTGCGACTGGTACACGACGTGCCAGAGCAGGATGCCCGACAGCAGGTAACCCGCCGCCAGCCTTCCCGCGGTGGCGTGGCCGGGGTTGACGAAGGCGGCGATGGAGCCGAACAGAAGGACGTCGACGAGGGGCCAGATGGTGACGTCGAACAGCCGGTGCGGCGCCCGCAGAAGCACGTAGTAGTGGCGACGCGACACCGCCTTGACCCGCAGCCACGACAGCTGACGTCCGTGAAGCGCGACGGCAGAGCTCATGCCGGCCGTTCCGTCTCTTGGCCGCGCTCGAAGGGATGCTCGGGGAGGTCTTGGGCGGCCAACCGCAGGAAGACGCTCTCGAGGTCGGCGCCGCCGAAGCTGGCGGCCACGTCGGCGGGCGTGCCGTCGGCGACGATGCGACCCGAGGCGATGAACACGACGCGGTCGCACATGCGCTCGACTTCGACCATGTTGTGGCTGGTGACGAGCAGCGTCGTGCCGGCGTCGCGACACAGTGCTTGCAGACCGCTGCGGACTCGGAGAGCTACATCGGGGTCGAGCGACGCGGTGGGCTCGTCGAGAACCAGCAGGCGAGGCTCGTGCAGGACCGCCTTCACGATCCCCACGAGCGTCCGTTGGCCCGAGGACAGGTCGGTGCCGCGCGCCCGCGCCAGATGGGCGACACCGAAGCGGTCGAGGGCGGCCTCGACGTCGGGGTCGGGCAGTCCGTAGAGCTGGCCGTAGAAGCGCAGGTACTCGTCGACCTTCAGACGCTCGGGAAGTGGCAGGTAGCCGGCCGCGAACCCCACTTCGCTCATGGCCGCGCTGCGCCCCTTCGGCAGGCGGTGGCCGGCGACCTCGATCCAGCCGTTGTCTGGGGCCACCACACCCAACAGCATCAGCAGGGTGGTCGTCTTGCCGGCGCCGTTCGGCCCCAGGAGCGCCACCCGTTCGCCGGCGCGCACGACCAGATCGATGCCGTCGACGGCGGTGACGTCGCCGAAGCGCTTGGTGAGCGCGGACGCGCGGACTACCTCGTCCACGCACCCACTGTGACAGAAGTAAAATCAGTGGGGTTCGGGGGCAGTGGCCATTGCCCGCAATCGGTGCCTATGCTGTATGCGGTCGACGCCGCGGAGTCGCATCGGAGCCCTCCCCACATGGGCCGACCATCCCGCATCCCGGCCTCAGAAAGCCGTCCCGCTTTCTCAAGCCTCGACGCTGTCCCCGTCGTTGATCGCGACAAGCACCATGCAACACGAGAGGTAGTACCCGATGAGTGTTGAGCCGCAAGCGCTCGAGCGGTCCGTGCTGGAACGCAAGGAGCGGGACGAGCTGGCCGCCATCGCCGAGGCGATGGGCGTCAAAGCCGGGGCCCGCACATCCAAGGCGAACCTGATCGGTCAGATCCTCCGTGAGGCCGGCATCGAGACCGAAGTCGACAAGCCCAAGCGGGGGACGACGAAGGCGAAGTCGGAGAACGGCGCAGCCGACGGCGAGGCCGTCGCCGAACAGACCGACGCGGCCGAGGCGCCCACCAGCGAGGCCGACGCCGAACCGCCGGGCGAGACCGAGACGACCACCGGGGCCGACGCTGCTGTGGCCGCTGAGGACGAGGCGTTGTCGGAGACACAGACCGAGCCTGACGCCGGTCCCGAGCAGCAGCCTGAATCCCAGGATGCCCGGGAGAACCAGAACCAGGAGCGGCAGGGCGGAGGCCGCGGCAACCAGCAGACCTACGGGGGTGTCGCCGAGCCCGGCAACCGGCGCAGCCGTCGTCGGCGCGGACGCGACCGCGACCGCAGCGACCGCCCGGTGCAGGACCAGGGCGACCGTGATCCGCAGTTCCAGGGCGAGCCGGTGCCCGTCGAAGGACTGCTCGACCTGCGCGACGAGGGGTACGGCTTCCTGCGCACGGGTGGCTATTTGGCGAGCGGCAACGACGTGTACGTCTCGCTCAGCCAGGTCCGGCGCTTCGCCCTGCGCAAGGGCGACTACCTCAGCGGCGCCAGCCGTCCGGCCAGCAGCAGCGAGAAGTACCCGGCCCTGCTGCGCATCGACACCGTCAACGGCATGACGCCCGACGAGGCCAAGGCCCGTCCGCGCTTCGAAGACCTCACGCCGCTGTTCCCCGACCAGAAGCTGCGCCTCGAGGTGCCGGGCGACACGAACAACATGGTGGCCCGCATCGTCGACCTCATCTCGCCGATCGGCAAGGGTCAGCGGGGCCTGATCGTGTCGCCGCCGAAGGCCGGCAAGACCACCGTCCTCAAGCAGATCGCCCACTCCATCGAGACCAACAACCCCGAGGTCCACCTCATGGTGCTGCTCGTCGACGAGCGCCCCGAAGAGGTCACCGACATGCGTCGTTCGGTCAAGGGCGAGGTTGTGTCCTCCACCTTCGACCGCCCTTCCGAGGAACACACCCAGGTCGCGGAGCTCGCCATCGAGCGGGCCAAGCGCCTCGTAGAGATGGGCAAGGACGTGGTGATCGTCCTCGACGGCATCACCCGCCTGGCCCGGGCCTACAACCTGGCCGCTCCCGCGTCGGGCCGCATCCTGTCCGGCGGCGTCGACTCGGCCGCCTTGTACCCGCCCAAGAAGTTCTTCGGGTCGGCCCGGAATATCGAGGAGGGCGGATCGTTGACCATCCTGGCCACGGCCCTCATCGAGACCGGGTCCCGCATGGACGAGGTGATCTTCGAGGAGTTCAAGGGCACCGGCAACATGGAGTTGCGCCTCGACCGCAAGCTGGCCGAGCGCCGCATCTATCCTTCGATCGACGTCGACGGGTCGTCCACCCGCCACGAGGAGCTGCTCTTCGAGCGCATGCAGCTCCAGCAGGTCTGGAAGCTCCGTCGGGTCCTCAACGCCTTGGAAGGCGGAGCGGGTCTGGAGTTGTTGATGGACAAGATCAGGACCACCAAGAGCAACGACGAGTTCCTCGCCGAAATCGCCAAGGCCCCCACGCCTGGCGCCTAGCAGTAGAGATTTAGAGGAGACGCAATGAAGGCAGACATCCACCCTGAGTACGTGACCGCCACCGTGAAGTGTTCGTGCGGCAACACGTTCACCACCCGCTCCACCCAGAGCGACCTTCACGTCGAGCTCTGCAACGAGTGCCACCCCTTCTTCACCGGCAAGCAGAAGCTGGTCGACACCGGCGGCCGGGTCGAGCGCTTCGAGCGCCGCTACGGCGCCCGCGGGGGGAAGAAGAAGTAGTCGACGACGCGCGGCGACAAGGTCTTCGCCAGGCCAAGCTGGGCGCCCTCGTCAGGGGGCGATGGGGCGAGAGCGACCGCCGTCCCGAGCGGTTCCCGGGCGGGGCTGCGCTCGTCGAGGACGGCACAGGTTGGATTTACGCCCATGAGGAGCCGGCGCGCGCCCTCGGCCGGGGCCTGTTGTGGGCCCAGCGCTTCCGCCTCGACGAGTTGCACCTCCTCGTCGACGACGGCGACGCGGCCGCGGTGCTCGCTCGGCGCGCCACGGCGTTCGCCTGTCCGCTGGGGATCTGGCGGATCGACGGCACGTCGCTGACGCGGGCCGAGCCCGCACCCCTGCCGGCCGAGCCGCCGATCGATCCCGAGGTGGTCCCGCTCGCCGACACGATCAGGGCCGCAGGCGCCGAACCCGTCGTCGAGCGCGGCGTGCTGCGGGGCGAGGTCCTCGGCCTGGAGGTGGCGCGTGCTGTGGTCGACGACCGGGGGGCCGTGCTCGAGGTCGGCGTGGGCAAGCACGACCGCGAGGCCCAGACCATGGTCCACGGCGAAGAACCCACGGACGCCGCCCTGGCCCGGGTGGTCGCCATGGTCGAGGGCCATCGCCGGGCGGCCGCCCCCCACCATCCCTACAACCGGCTTGCGCCGGAGCGGTGGCTCCGCGCCCGGGCGCTGGCCGAACCCGCGCTCGTGGGGGCCCGCGAGCTGGCGCCCGTGCCGTCGCCCGTCGAGGTCGAGGACCTGCGCAAGCCCGCGCCCGCAGCCGCCGCCGGGATTGATGCCGAAGGCCGCCCGCTCCTCGCGGTGTTCTCTACCGGTGTCGATGTCGACCTCGTGCCCGCGGCCGCGGACGCCCGGCTGGCCGACAGCCGCAACCCGAGGTTGGTGCTCGTCGTCCCCGAGCGCGACGTCCACCCCTATCTGCGACAGCTGGCCGACGCGCTGAAGGAACCGGCGGAGGTCGTCACCGTCCCTGATGACTGGCGCAGTCCGTAACCTTTTCGGCTCCGAAGGAAACCTTCGGAGCCGAGCTTGCAAGGAAGGCCCTTCGGGCCTGCTGTCCTCCCCCTCAGCCGAGGCGGCCTTCGGCGAGAGCGGCCGAGGATCAACTGCGTGTCGTCAGCCTCGAAGTTGGACTGCGCCAGTACCCTGAATTTCACATGCTTGAACGGCTCGCAAACTTGGAGCAGGAGTACGAGGAGGTGCTCCGGCAACTCGCCGACCCCGCCGTCATCGGGGATCAGCGCGCCCTGCGGGACGTGTCGCGGCGCCACAAGCAACTGGAGCCGATCGTGCAGCGCTACCGCGAGTACCGCGCCGCGCTCGACCAGCTGAGCGAGGCCAAGCAGATGCTCGGTGACTCGAGCGGCGACGACCGGGAGATCTGGCGCTCGATGGTCGACGAGAACGAGGCCACCATCGAGCGCCTGGAAGAGGAGCTCAAGGTGCTCCTCCTCCCGAGCGATCCCAACGACGAGAAGAATGTGATCGTCGAGATCAGGGGAGCCGAGGGCGGCGAAGAGGCGAACCTGTTTGCCAAGGACCTCTTCGAGATGTACCAGCGGTACGCCGATCGCATGGGGTGGAAGCTCGAGGTGTTGGGCTCCGACCCTTCCGACATGGGGGGCTTGAACGAGATCGCCTTCCTGCTGAAGGGCGAGGGCGTGTGGAGCCGCATGAAACACGAGGGCGGTCCCCACCGCGTGCAGCGCGTGCCGGTCACCGAGTCCCAGGGCCGCATTCACACGTCGTCGGCGACGGTCACCGTCCTGCCCGAGGCCCAAGAGGTCGACATCGCCATCGACCCCAACGACCTCAAGATCGACGTGTACCGGTCCACCGGTCCCGGCGGGCAGTCGGTGAACACCACCGACTCCGCCGTGCGCATCACGCACCTTCCGACCGGCACCGTGGTCGCCATGCAGGACGAGAAGAGCCAGATCCAGAACCGAGCCAAAGCCCTGCAGGTGTTGCGCGCCCGACTCCTGAAGGCCGAGCAAGACCGCCAGGCCGCCGAGCAGTCCGAGCAGCGCCGTGGCCAGGTCGGTGGTGGGGGTCGCTCCGAGAAGATCCGCACCTACAACTACAAGGAGAACAGGGTCACTGACCACCGCATCGGCCTGACGCTCTACAAACTCGACAAGGTCTTGATGGGCGAGCTCGACGAAGTCGTCGACGCTCTCGTGGCTGACGAACGCGCCCGCCAGCTGGCCGGCGCCGACGTGTGACGTGACACCCCGCGATCCCGACCGTTTGCGCGATCCACGGTCACCGGCGCCTGTCGATCGCGCAAACGCGGCGGGCGTCGCCATGACGTGGCGCCATCTGTACACGCTCGCCACCGAGCGACTCGGGTCCGACGTCGAGGCCCGCCGTATCGTCGAGAGGACGTCGGGACGCGAGGGCCCGGACTGGCTTCTCGCCCTGGACGAGCGTGTTCCCGAGCGGGCGGTGCCGTTCTTCGACGACATGGTGGAGCGCCGGGCCGCGGGAGAGCCGTTGCAGTACGTGCTGCGCCGGTGGGGCTTCCGCACGCTCGACCTCCTCGTCGACCAGCGCGTGCTGATTCCCCGGCCCGAGACCGAGGTCGTGGTCGAGGTGGCGATTCGCGAGCTGCGCCGCATCGACTCGCGGCGTCCGCTGGTCGCCGATCTCGGCACCGGATCCGGGGCGATCGCACTTTCCATTGCCGTCGAGGTCCCGGATACCCACGTGTGGGCCACCGACGCGTCCGAGGACGCCCTCGCGGTGGCCCGAGCCAACCTGGCCGGGCTCGCCAGCCCCGCGGCCGTGCGCGTCCGGATGGAGCGGGGGCGCTGGTTCGACGCCTTGCCCGCCGCCTTTCGGGGCGAGTTCGACGTGATCGTCTCCAACCCGCCGTACATCGCGGAAGGCGAGGTGCTGCCGGCCGAGGTCGCCGAATGGGAGCCGCCCTCGGCGCTGGTGGCCGGCCCGGCCGGCACCGAGGCGATCGCCGAGGTTGTCGTCGGCGCCAGCGCGTGGTTGGCGCCGGCTGGAGCGGTCGTCGTCGAGATCGCTCCTCACCAGGCCGACGACGCACGCGCCCTCGCCCGCGACGCCGGGTTCGGCGACGTCGACGTGCGCCCCGACCTCAACGGCCGCGCACGCGTCCTGGTGGCCCGGCGCTGAGCTCACTCGACGACGCCATCGACGCCCTCCGACAAGGGCTGGTTGTCGCCATCCCGACGGACACCGTCTATGGCGTCGCCGTCGATCCCTTGCTCCCGGGTGCGACCGCTCGCCTGTTCGAGGCCAAGCGCCGGCCGACCGACGTGCGCCTGCCGGTGCTCGTCGACAGCGTCGAGCAGGCCGTAGGACTGGCCGAAGTCGACAACCCGTCCCGCGCCCTGATGGCGCGGTTCTGGCCCGGCGCCCTCACGATCGTCCTGCGCCAGCGCGGAGGCGTCGAATTGGACCTCGGCAACGGTGCCGGCGTGCACACCGTCGGCGTGCGGTGCCCGGACCATGCCGTGCCGCGCCGTTTGTGCGTCGAGGTGGGTCCGCTGGCGACGACGAGCGCCAATCTCCATGGCCAGCCGACGCCACCGACGGCCGAAGAAGTGCGGGACCTGTTCGGCGATGCCGTGGCCGTCGTGGTCGACGGCGGTCGCTGCGAAGGCGCCGCGTCGACGGTCGTCGACTGCACAGGATCCAGGCCGGTTCTCGTACGCGAGGGCGCAGTGTCCTGGTCCGACGTGCTCGGGGTCGCGGGTTGATCGACGCCCGCCCACTACCATCGCCGTCGATGGCGCAGACCGGCGCCACCCCCCACAGCCCCCGATCTGTGCGACCGTTCCAACGACACAAGGGCCTGATCGCGCTGACGACCGCGGCCGTAGCGGCCTCGGCTCTGTTCGCCACCCTTGCTCAGCCGAAGCTCTATCGAGCGACCGCGTTCGTGCGCGTGCCGAACTCGGCCGACCGGCCGGCCGAGATCGCTCGCCTGCGAAGCAGTCGGGTCCGCAATGCCGTTGCCAAGCAGGCGGGGATCGCCCCGAAGGTCGTCATCGAGCGCGCCGCCAAACCGGATGAGGTGACGGTCACGGCGTCGGCCGACAGCGCGCGCGGCGCGGCCAACCTGGCCAACGGCTACGTCGGCGTGCACCTGGACCAGCTGCACGCGGACCAGGCCTCGTCGACCGCGGGACAGGCCGCGGACCTTCAGTCTCGGATCGCAGACACGCAGCGCCAGCTCGACGCCCTCGCCCCTGAGATCGCCGCCGCCCGGCCGCAGGCGGCCGCCCCGCTGGTTGCCCGGCGAGACACCCTCCAACGCCAGCTCGCCGACCTCCAGACGCAGCTGGCCAAGCTCAACGACGTGCCCGGTCCCCAACTGGCGACCGCGGCACGTCCTCCGAGCGCGGCGTCGTCGCCCCACCCCGTTCGCAACACCTTGCTGGGTCTGGCCGTGGGCCTCATCGTCGGCCTGTTCGTCGCCTTCGCGCTGGAAGCGTTGACACGCCGCGGTGAACGTCCCAAGCGTGCGGCCAAGGGACCGCTCGCGAAACCCAAGCAGCCCCCGCTCGTGCCGGCCGCGGCAACACCGCCCCCGCCACCACCCCCGCCGCCCCCGCCTCCATCTCCGCCGCCACCCGCGCCTGCACCGCCGCCGCCCTCGCCCGAACCGGTCCCCACCGAACCGGTCGTCGCGGCAGCGCCCGCGGAACCGCCGGTTGCGACCCACGAAGACGAGGAAGAGGAAGCGGCACCGCAACCGGAGCCGGAAGAGGAGCCGGCCGTCGACCGGTCCGGCCCGGGCGTCCCCGTGCTCGGTCTGATCCCCGCCGTGCCGGCGTGGCGCGGGAACGAGCGCGCCCTCTTGCGCCGGGACCAGCCGACGATGCCGGCGGCCGAGGCCTACCGCGGGCTGGCGGCGACGCTGCAGCACATCCTTCCTCACCGCCCGCTGCGCAGCGTCGTGGTCACCAGCCCCGCGGCAGCCGACGGTCGCACCACGGTCGTCGCCAACCTCGGAATCGTGTTGGCGCGGGCGGGACGGACGGTCGTCGTCGTCGACTGCGACCTTCGCAATCCCCAGCTGCACAACGCTTTTGGCCTGCCCAACGAGGCCGGGTTCACGTCGGTGCTGCGGGGTGAGGCACCGCTGTCGCGCGCCGTCCAGGACGCGGACGGCGAGCCCCGCCTTCAGGTGCTGGCCGCCGGCCCGACGCCTCCGGCGCCTGGGCAGCTGCTGTCGGCCCAGCGCACGGTCGAGGTCCTGGCGGCCCTGCAGGCCCAAGCCGACGTGGTCGTGATCGACACCCCCACCATGGCGCCGGGCAGCGACGCCGCGGTGGTGGCCTCGATCACCGACGCCGCCCTCGTCATCGCCGGGGCCCCCTCCGGTCAGGCCGGCCAGCTGGCCCGCGCCGTCGACATCCTCGACGAGATCGAGGGTCTCGTCGTCGGCGTCGTCCTCAACGCGGTGTCCGACGACGACCACGACGGCCGCGTCGCCATGCTCCGCAAAGACATGCCCCGCGTGTCCCTGGCCTAGGCCCCACCCACCTTCATTCTGAGGGTGGAAACCGACACCCCAGGGGTGGTTTTCACCCTCAGAATGCGAGCTAAGGGACCTCGAGCTGGCCGCCGGTCTGCACGGTGGCGGGGCGGCCGACGAACTCCTCGAGAGTCATCGACTTCATGAGGCCGGGCTCGTTGGTGTTCGCCCACGTACGGCGGCCGTCAGAGAGGAGGCAGGCGACGAGGCCGATGGCGGGTTCGCCATCGCGCTCGTGCATCACCGTGTAGGACTCGATGGTGACCGCGCCGTCGTAGTCGGCCACCAGGTCACGGCGTGGCGTCCGGTCCACCTCGTCTTGCGGTCGGGCATGGCGGAAGCCGTTCGGTGGCGGCTCGGTCGAGTAGATCCCGACCGCGTGCTTGGTGATGTACCAGCCGAGGGCGGTGACCAGGCCCTTGGAGCCGGGGTCGGCGCGCAGGACGTCGACCATGGCCGCGATCGAGTGCGTGACGTAGTCGTTGCCGGGGCCGCCGGCGAAGCTCAGGCC
>DASZJL010000184.1:0-7664 GCA_035948135.1 Acidimicrobiales bacterium
CGGCCGGCTCGGGGGCGGCGTGGGCGATTTGCATGTGGATCTCGAGCCCGCCTCGGGTGCCCATGGTCTTGCCGCAGTCCTCGCAGACGTTCATGGCCTACCGGCCGTAATGGAGCCGCCTTCGGCGCCGCTCAGTCCCGAACGACGGCTGGCGAGCTCCGCTCGCCACCGGTCGTTCATGAGCTCACCGACGTGGTCGGAAGACGGAGGGACTTCAGCATCCCCGGGTAGTCACGCTTGGCCCGGGCGCTGCCGGCGGTGAAGACGTCGATCTCCCACAGCTGGCCACCGCTCGGCATCAGCAGCACCTCGGTTGCGTGGCCGCTGGTCACGGCCGAGAACTCCACGGCCTGGCCGATGGGGTATGTGACGACGCGGGCGCTGTTCGGCGTGATCGACGTGTCCGGCGGGACGGGCAGCGACCCGTTGTTGAAGCCGTCGGCGAGGTGCTGGAGGTCCAAGCCGACATTGGGCGGCAGGGCATCGTGGCGCACTACGAACCCGGCGCTTCCGGGGCCCTGGAGGATGAGGTCAGCGGTCGAGATCCGCTGCACCGCGTCGACCGTGTGCCAGCCGCCGGGGGCCTGGACGATCACGTCGTGCGACTCGAAACGGTGCCCTGGCCCGAGCGCAACCAGGATCGCGAACAGGACCAGAGTCCCGTTGAAGGCGGCGTGTGTCGCCATCGACGCCCGCAGGCCGCGACGGAAGTAAACGCCACCGAGGATCAGCCCCATGCCGGTGTAATACGCCAAGTAGAAGGGAGTGAGACGCCAGTGCCAGAGGGCGAACAGGACGGCGCTCACCCACAGCGCCTTCTTCATGCTCTGACTGCGAAGCGATTCGGCGACCACGCCTCGGAACAGCAGTTCCTCGACCACGGGCGCGGCGACGCACGCGTACACAACCGCCATGAGGATGCGGGTGTAGGTGGCCTCGGACACAAGCGCGGTATTGAACGAGTCCGCGGTCGGCTGGCCGGCGAGCGCCCAGTTCAGCGTGATCACCAACGCCGCCACCGCGAAGCCGATCTCGGCGCCGAGCAAGGTCGCCGTCTTGGCATTGCCCACGACCCATCGGGGCCGGGTGACGAAGGCGTTCGGGACGACGACCGCCAGCACGATCGCGTAGAAGATGAAACCACCCCACACCGCGACGTCGATCGCCTTGTTGGTCTCCATGCGGCCCGACGCAACCAGGCCGCCAACCACGATCTGGAAGACCAGACCCAGCCCGATGATCCGCAGGGCGAGCCGGACGACCCGGACCCTGGGCTTGTACTCCTGGGGGCGGGTCGGGCCCACCGAGAGCTGGCGTGCGATCCCACGCGGTGGCACCCGACCGCAGTGGGGACACATGCTCAGGCCAGCCGGATTGACGCGCCCGCACTTGCAGGTCCACTCCTCGGCGCTGGTTACGAGCTCATCTAGGTCCGTCGCCACGCGGCCTCCACCGTCGTCCTCACCGATTTCTCGGCGTCATGAGCCCCCGACTCGATGGGCCATTGACCCATTCGCGCTGAGTGGTCGATCTGCGCCGCCGCCGGAGGCTCAATACCCGCCGGTGGGATGGCAGCGGGCGAGCCAGCCGGCGGCAGCGCAGGGAATGCCGGCACGCGCTGTCGTGCCGGAGCGATGAGTGTGGTGGCGGCGCGCTCGGCGGTCCCGGCGTTGACCCGATGGACCAGCCCTGTTTGCATTCGCGTCTCCCCGGAGGGCTGGAATGATCCGGGCCCTCCCCACCCTCAGTATCGGGACGGGTCGCCCGCTTCGACAGGTCACTTCCGGTCATTCCGGGGCGCCCGAACGCACTAGTCAGACAGACTGGGGACCGTGCGCTTCTCCTATGCCGAGTCCATGGTCGACCCGTCCTTCTACGCGCCCCTCGCCCGGGCCGCCGAAGACGCCGGCTACGACAACTTCGTTGTGCCCGACAGCATCGCCTACCCGCGCGAGTCGGACGCCACCTATCCCTACAACCCGGACGGCACCCGCGAGTTCCTCGAGGACAAGCCGTTCCTCGAGCCGTTCGCGCTGATCCCCGCCCTCGGGGCGGTGACCGAGCGGATCCGGTTCACGACGTTCGTGGTCAAGCTCCCGATCCGCCATCCGGTCCTCGTCGCCAAGCAGGCCGGCTCGGTGGCGGTGCTGACCAGCGGCCGCCTCGTCCTCGGCGTCGGCACCAGCCCCTGGCCCGAGGACTACGCCCTCACCGACGTGCCGTGGGAGCGCCGCGGCAGGCGCATGGACGAGTGCATCGAGATCATCCGGGGACTCACGAGCGACGGCTGGTTCGAGTACGACGGCGAGATCTTCGACGTGCCGGCCGTGAAGATGACGCCGGTGCCAGAGCAACCGGTGCCGATCCTCATCGGGGGCCACGCCGAGGCCGCCCTCAAGCGGGCCGCTCGGCTGGGCGACGGCTGGATGCACGGCGGCGGCGACCCCGAGAACCTGCCCGGGCTGCTGGCCCGCCTCAACGAGCTGCGCCGGGAGTACGGCCGGGAGGACGCACCGTTCGAGGTGCACGCCATATCCCTGGACGCCTACACCCCCGACGGCATCCGCCGCCTCGAGGAGCAAGGCGTCACCGACGCCATCGTCGGCTTCCGATATCCCTATTCGGTCGGGCCCGACACCGAGCCCCTCCAGACCAAGCTCGACAACATCCGCCGCTTCGCCCACGACGTCATCGCCAAAGTCAGCTGAGCGTGAAGGTGAGCTGACGGTTAGGCGAGCGCCTTCTTCAGGACCTCGCCGGCCGCAGTGACGTCGTCGGCGTCGTTCGCCAGGGGCAGGTTGAAGATGAGCTCCTGGGCACCGGCGTCGACGAGAGCTCGCAGCTGCTCGCCGACCGAGTCGGCGTCGCCGAACGTGGCGGCCTCGCGCGCCCACTCTTCGCCCATGGCGCCGGCGACGCCGTCGCGCAGCTCCTTGGCTTCGTCGGCCGAGCGGGTAAGGAACAGCGAACCGAGCCGGGTCACCTTGATCTCGGACGGGTCGCGGCCCACGTCGGCGCAGTGGTTATGGAGGATCTCGAGGTTCTTGCGCAGCGTGTCGGGGCCGCCGAACACGTTGCACATGTCGGCGTACTTGGCGACGGCGCGCAAGGTGCGCTTGGGCCCGCTGCCGCCGATCATGATCGGCGGCCCGCCCGCCTGAATGGGACGGGGGATGTTGCGGGCCTCCTTGATCCGGTAGTAGCGGCCCTCGAACGTGGGTCGCTCTTCGGTGAACATCAGCCGGCAGATCTGCACGGCCTCCTCGAGGCGGTCCATGCGCTCGGGGACGGGCGGGAAGTCGACCCCCAGGCCCTCGTGCTCGACGTCGTACCAGGCGGCGCCGATGCCGAGGACGGCCCGTCCGGAGGAGATGACGTCGAGGGTGGTGACCTCCTTGGCCAGCAGGGACGGGTTGCGGTAGGTCACGCCGGTGACGAGCGTTCCCAGCGTGACCTTCTTCGTGCGAGCCGCCAGGGCGCCGAGGAGCGTGTAACCCTCGAGCATCTTGTCGTCGGCGCCGCCGAGGCCCGGCAGTTGGTAGAAGTGGTCCATCACCCACAGCGACGAGAACCCGCCGTCGTCGGCGGCCGTCGCCATCGCCGCCACGAGCTCGAACAGGCGGTCGTCGGGGACCGGGAACGTGAACTTCGGCAGTTGCAGTCCGTAGGTCGTCATCAGCTTGGACGCTACTCCCGGGGTGTGCCGACGTTCACAGGAGGATTGGCGGTCCGTACGAAGAACATATGAAGACGTGAGCGAGCGCAGCGAGCGAACCAATGAAAGCGCGCCCGGCTCACGGGCGGCCGCCGAAGGCGGCGCCCAGTGAGCCTGCTGCGGCTCGAGGGGGTCCGGAAGGGGTTCCGACGGGGGCGCGAGGAAGTCGTCGCCCTCGACGGGGTCGACCTTTGTCTCGAGGCGGGCGCCTTCACCGCCCTCGTCGGTCCCAGCGGCTCAGGAAAGTCCACCCTCCTGCACCTGGCCGGCGGCCTCGACAAGCCTGACGCCGGGCGCATCCTGCTCGAGGACCGCGACCTCTCGACGCTCTCGGCCGGCGAGCGGGCCCAGCTACGGCGCCGCCACGTCGGCTTCGTCTTCCAGTTCTTCCATCTCATCCCCACGCTCACCGTCGCCGAGAACGTGGAGCTACCGCTGATCCTCGACGGCGCGCGCACGCGCAACGGACGCGTGGGCGACCTCCTGGAGCGGGTGGCGCTGACACACCGCGCCGACCACGTGCCCGGTGAGCTCTCCGGCGGTGAGATGCAACGGGCCGCCATCGCCCGCGCCCTCGTGGCCCGGCCCCGCCTGCTCTTGGCCGACGAGCCCACCGGCAACCTGGACTCGGCCACCGGCGCCGAGATCCTCGACGTCCTCTGCGAGCAGGTCGCCGAGGAAGGCACGGCCCTCATGATGGTGACGCACGACCTCGCGGCGGCCGGGCGGGCGAAGCAGGTGCTGCACCTTCGCGACGGCCGCCTCGCCGCCGCGTGATCCGGGCCGCCCGACTCCTCAACCTCAGGCGCATGAAGCGCCAACCGCTTCGCGTCGTGCTGGCCGTGCTGGCAGTCGCCTCCGGCATCTCCCTCGCCATGGCGATCTTCGTCGTGTCGGCAAGCATGACGGCGTCGTTCGCGAAGTTCGGACGCTCCCTCGCGGGGCCGGCGCCGCTGCGCATCGTGGGTGCCGCATCCCGCGGCGGGCTGGACCAGCGAGTGCTGGACACGGTCGACCGCACGCCAGGCGTCGGCGCCGCCGTCCCTGTCGTGCAGGCCGTCACGTACGGCCACACATCACCGACCGCGAAACAGGACATCGGCGTCCTCGCCCTCGGGGTCGACTGCCGCATCGAGGCGTTCGTCGGAAGCGTCGGCTGCGACCCCCAGGCTCTCGCCTCGGCGAGCGACTCGACGCCGCTACTGGTGGCTCCCTCGTTGGCTCGGCGCCTCGGGCCAGAGGGTGAGATCCGAACCGACAGTGGTTCCCTCCGCGTCGCCGATGCGCCCACGCAGGCTCGGCTCGACAACATCGGAGGCGGCCGCATCGTCGTCTTCCCGTTGCCGGTCGCCCAGCGCCTGTTCGCTCGGCCCGGCGCCCTCGACGTCATCTACGTGAAGCCGGCCGCCGGCGTGAGCGTTGACGTCCTGCGGGCCCGATTGACAAAGGCCGTCGGTGGCTGGAACGGGGTGCTGCAGTCGACCGACGCGCCACCGGCGGCGAGCCTGGCCCTGGGCGCCTTCCTGCCGATCTTCGGGATGCTGAGCATCTTCGCCATCGCCATCGCCGCCGTGCTCGTCTACGACACCGTGAGTCTCTCGGTAGAGGAACGGCGCCGCGACTTGGCGATCGTCGGCGCGCTCGGCGGGCGGTCGCGGACGATTATCGGGGGAACGATGGTCGAGACGGGAACGCTCGGGCTCGTCGGGGGAATCCTCGGCGGCGCGGGCGCCCTCCTCCTGGCTCGACCCATCACCGCGAGCATGAGCTCGTTCACGACGCGCTTCGTCGGCATTCCCGTCACGGTGAAGACCACCGCGACGCCCTTCGTCTTGGGCGCGGTGTTGGGGACGTTGCTCGCCGCCGCGGCTGCATGGTGGCCGGCCCGCCGGGCGATGCGCATGGACGTGGCCGCTGAGCTCTCCAACCGCCAGATGCGGGACGAGACGGCCGCGCCGGTCAGGCTGAAGCGAGCCATCGCCTTCACCGTCCTGGCCGGCGCAGGGCTCGTCGTGTGCTGGCTGGCCCAGCGCGGCGGCGCCCTCTCCACCTGGCAACCGATCGCCGGTCAGCTGGGTGTGGCCCTGGCGTCGACCTGCTTCATCGTGGCCTCTGGGGCGTGGGCGCCAATCGTGCTGCGGGCCGCGGGCCGGGGGTTCCGTCGCCAATCAGCCGCAACCCGCTTGGGCCTCGCCAACCTCGTGCGCGACCCGGGTCGGACGGCCACAATGGCGGCAGCTGTCGGCGCGCCGATCGCCACGGCGTTCATCATCCTGAGCTTCGTGTCGTCGATCCACGACGGCGTCACCCAGGGAATCACGCGGGGCTACGTCGGCCAGGTGCGGGTGTCGACGGTCGACCCGAACAACACCGCCAATCTCGACTCGATGGTGCCGCCTGAGGTGATCTCCCGCCTGCGATCGCTTCCCGGAGTGGCTCGCGTCGATCGCACCGCCTTCGTCCTGACCGGGCACGAGACCAAGAAGCTGGTCGGCGTGAAGGCCATCGAGAACCCCGCGCCGAAGTGGCGCCTGCCGGTTCTCAACGGAACCGCCGACCTCGGTCGCGTCGAACAGGGCGAGGTGATGGTCGGGCCGGGTGTCGCCCGACGCCTCCACCTGCGCGCCGGATCGACGCTCCAGCTCGCCACGCCCCGAGGGTTTGCCTCCGTTCCCGTCCAGGGCGTGTGGCAGGACGGCGACACCAACGGGCAGGCCGTCACCACGTCGATGGCGCAGCTGGAGTCGCTCTACGGCCCGCAACCCTCGCCCGAGGTCCTGCTCACGCCGGCTCCTGGCGTTTCACCAGGGGCCCTTGCCGCGGCCGTGCGCCGCGCCGGCATCGACCCTCGCCTCCAGGCCCAGACCGCCCCCGAGCTGGCGACGCGGATCTCCCGCAGCATCAATGCCCAATTCGCATCGTTCTGGGCGCTGCAGCGCGGGTTGCTGCTCGTCGCGTTCGTCGCCGTTCTTTCGACGCTGCTCCTGGTCGCAGTCCAGCGACGCCGGGAGCTGGCATTGCTCGCCGCCGTCGGCATGGCGCCGGGGGAGCTCGGCCGTATGGTCGTCGCCGAGGGCGTCGCGGTCGGCGTCGTAGGTACGGTGCTCGTGTTCGGTGCCGGGACGGGGATGTACTTCGCGCTCAACCAGATCGTCCCCATCATCGTCGGCTTCAAAGACCCGATCCGTCTGTCGCTGCCCGCCATTCCGCTGTGGGGGTTCGTCGCCACCGTCGTGGTCGTAGCCGCCGCCGCGCTCCCCGCTTGGCGCACCGCGCACGTCGAGGTCGTGGAGAACCTGCAGTACGAATAGCTTGCGGCGCTATGGCCACCGAGCTCGGCGCCGAGGAGCTGCGCATCATCGGGTCGCTGATCGAGAAGGAGCTGACGACCCCGCAGCAGTACCCACTCACGCTGAACGCGCTGACGTTGGCGTGCAACCAGACCTCGAACCGCAACCCGGTCGTGACCTACGACGAGCGCACGGTTGAGAGCACGGTGATGGGGCTCAAGGACAAGGGTCTGGCCCGTGTCGTGCATCCGTCGCACGGCCGGTCGGTCACCCGCTACCGCCAGGTGCTGCACGAGGCGCTCTATCTCGAGCAGCCCGAGGTCGCGCTGCTCGGCGTGATGATGCTGCGCGGCCCGCAGACGCTCAACGAGCTCAAGACCCGGACCGAGCGGGCCGCCGACTTCGCCGACCTGGCAGAAATCGAGCAGACCCTCGACCGGCTGGCCGGGCGCGAGGAGCCGCTGGTCGTCCGCATCCCTCGCCAGCCCGGCCAGCGCGAGGACCGCTACGCCCACCTCCTCGGCGGCGAGGTCGACGTCAGCGCCCTCCCCGCGCCCGAGCCGAGCCCGCGCGCATCGAGAGCCGACGAGGTCGCCGACCTACGCGCCGAGGTCGAGGCCCTACGCCGCGACCTCGACGACCTCCGACGTGAGCTCGGC
>DASZJL010000185.1:0-10713 GCA_035948135.1 Acidimicrobiales bacterium
CTCGTCGACGACGGCGTCGGCGAGCGCGGCCATCTCTTCGTCGGTGCGGTCCTGGATGGGATGGGCGACGAAGACGCGGGCCGGGTCGAAGCCAAGCGCTTCGGCCTGAGCGTCGGCGGCGTTGACGAACTCGGTCGAGGCGACGAACACCCCCGGCAGCCCACGACCTTCGAGATCGGCGATGTCGTGCACACTGCACGACGTGCAGCTGCCTCAGTCGGCGAGGGCCTCGATCACCACATCGCAGGTGGTCGTGATCTCGTGCTTGAGGTCGACCGGCGCCACCTTGGCGAACGTCGGCTTGCGGAAGCGGGCCACCCGGAGGCCGCGCTCTTCGAGCAATTCCGCCAAGCGGTCGAGGAACTTGTCGCCGCGGGCCTTGGAGATGTCGAGCAGGCCCACGGTGCAGCCCTCGAGCGACGCCGGCCGGTCGACGCGCTGACGCGTCGCCGGGGACCGCTCGCTCGTGGGGTCGAGCACCACTCGAGTCATGAGGACGACACCTCCATGGTGACGGGCTGACTGCCGGTCTCGCCGTTGATCCAGCCCCCGATGATGGCCGAGAACATGCCAGCCGTGCCGCCCGCGTGCACGAACAAGAGGCCGTCGGGGCGGAACTTGGGCCACGACGCGCCGCCCAGGGCTTCGGGGATGCCCTCCTCGCACCCTCCGGCGCCGCGAACGAGCTCGGCGCCGTCGATGGTCAGCAGGGTCATCAACTCCTCACGCAGGCGAGTCTTCGACCAGCCGCCCTCGTGGAAGACGCGAGCGTGCTCGGGCGAAACCACCACGAGGGCGTCGAACGCCATGGGCAGCTTCGGGTGGGCGACGGTGCGCAGGGCTCCGGCGAACGACCGGGCCAGGGACTCCGGCGTCCGCGACGCCTGGTCGACCACACCGCGGGGCCCCTCACCGGCGAACAGCGTCACCGCTGAAGCACCCGGAGGAATGCCCCGTTCGACGGACAACGGCTCCCAGGGCGAGCCATCCTCGTCCTCGGCGAAGCAGAACGTGTACTTGCCCGGGTTGCCGAGCGTCGCCCGGTCGACGCCGCCGGGGCGCCCGCCGCCCACGTTGCGGATCACCAGCTGCAGGGCCCGCCCGATGGTGGCGTTGGCCCGGTTGCCCTGGCCCAAGACGTTCACGCCGGAGTTCATGCCGATGGCCCGTGCGATCGGTCCGTTGACGATCACCACCGGTCCCGAGAAGTACGTCGTCGCCAGCAGGCCGTGCATGTTGAACGTGTCCGTGCACGCAGCTTCGAGAGTTGCCAACACGACCGGCAGGTACTCGGGCCGGCACCCGGCCATGACGGCGTTGACCGCAACCTTCTCGACCGTGCACTCAACGAGGTCCGGCGGCACGACGGCCACGACATCGTCGGGCGCCCGAGAAGTGCCCGACAGCATGCGCAGCACACGCGCCTCGGTCGGAGCGACGACCGGGAGACCGTCGGTCCACCCGCGGTCGAAGGACGCCTCGGCGTCGTCCTCCAGGTCGGCCAGCTCCACGCGCCGAGAGCGAAGCTTCGAACCGGAGAAGCGGACGGCGAGCTCGTCGGCCAGCCCGGGCTCGACCGTGCGCGAGCCGCAGCCCGGACGGTGCTCGGGCAGGCCCGCGCCGAGTCCGGCGATCCCGGTGAAGTCCTCCCACTGCGGTCGGCTCCAGCCGACGATCCGCTCGTTGCCCCGCACAAGCGTCGGCACGGTCTCGACGCCGAGGTACCAGCTCGCCTCCAACCCGGCGTCGTCGTCCTCTCGGTAGATGGTCGACACCACGCCCCGCTCGACCAACTGGGCGAGAACCGGCTCCACCAGCGCGCACGTCGGGCAGTCGCGCTTCACCACCGCCACGATCGATGCCGCTTCGCTCACCCGCTCACGAACTCCAGGATGCGCTTGTTGACGGCCGTCGGATCTTCGAGGTGAAGGAAGTGGTTGAGGCCTTCGAACACGGTGATGTCGGACCCCTCGGCGAGGAACTGGTCGAGGCCCTGTACGAGCTCGACGCCCAAGGCGTTGTCGCCGGTGCCGTGGAGGTACAACGTGGGCTTCGGCGTTGGCGAAGCGGAGGCGGCGACGAAGCGTTCGTGCTCGGGTGCCGGCGGCTTGAAGCCGAAGGTGTCGCGGTAGTAGCCGAGGGCCGCCGTCAGGTGGTCGGGCTGGCGCAGGCAGTCCTTCACGTGCCCCAGATCCTCCTTGGCGTCGTACTTCGCGCCCACCCAGTCACCCCACAGGCCGTCGATGAACGCCAGGTCGTCGGCACTCACGACGCCCTCGGCGATCGGCAGCTGGAAGAACCAGATGTAGAAGGACCGCTTCAACTGGGCGTAGGAGCCCAAGAGACCGGCGAGCGACGCCAGGTGGGGAACCGACATCGCCACCAGCCGGCGCCACCGATCGGCATCGGCGGTTGCCCCCCAGACCGCGGCCGCTCCCCAGTCGTGGCCGATGAGGACGGCGTCGCCGTCGCCGCCGAGGGCCTCGTGGAGCGCGCACGCGTCGGACGACAGCGCCGCGGGGTAGTAGTTGGCGTCGGCCGGCACCCCCGTCGGGGCGTAGCCCCGCATGTACGGCGCCACGGCGCGGAATCCGGCGCCGGCCAACGTTGGAAGCAGGTGACGCCACGTCCACGGCGAATCAGGGAACCCGTGCAAACAGAGCGCAAGCGGCCCTTCGCCCATCTCGAGCAGTGCGAAGTCGATGCCGTTGGCTGTGACGCGTGTCTCGGTTGGCTCCATTGGGCAAGCATTACGCATAACCTGACCCCCGCGCGAAGGGGACCGCTCTGTTGAATGTGACGTTCTACGGCGTACGGGGATCGACCCCGTGCCCGTGCGAGGCCAACCGGCGCTATGGCGCCAACACCGCTTGCGTGGCGTTGGAGGTCCCTGGTGAGGATCCGATCGTCTTCGACATCGGCACGGGCCTCCGCTTCTGGGGCGAGAAGCTCCCCCAGGACGGCTCCTTCCACGGCACCGCGCTCGTCACCCACCTGCACTGGGACCACGTGCAGGGTCTGCCGTTCTTCGTCCCCATCGACCGTCCGGGTGCCACGTTCGACATCTACGGACCGACCCCCGACAACGCGCCCAACATCGCGGACGCGCTCTGCAACTTCATGCAGCCGCCCTACTTCCCGATCCGTCCCACCGACCTGCGCGGCGACATTCGCTTTCACGACGTGAACGACGACGAGGTCAAGATCGGCCGGGCGCGCGTCCTGGCGCGCCTCGTCCCCCACCTCGGACCGACGAACGGTTACCGCGTCGACTGGGACGGCTTCAGCGTGGCGTACATCAGCGACCACCAGGCGCCCCCCGGGCGTGACAGCGTGCCCGACTCCGTTCTCGAGCTGGCCGACGGCGTTGACCTGCTCATCCACGACGCCCAGTACACCGACGAGGAGTGGGACAAGAAGGCCCACTGGGGGCATTGCACGGTCGACTACGCCGTGCTCGTCGCCAAGGAGGCCGGCGCCCACAGGCTGGCGCTCTTCCACCACGACCCCGCGCACGGCGACGACAAGCTCGACGCCCTCCTCGAGCGGGCCCGGGCCAAGGGCGACGAGGCGGGCCTGGGCGAGGTGATCAGTTCGTCCGAGGGGACGACGATCTCCTTCGAACGGCCCTGAACCTTTAGATTCACGCCGTGCCTGAACCTGAGGTCGAAGACGCCCTCGGCCCCGAGCCTGCGGACGAGGCGCCGGCGCCGCCCACCATCGAGGCCGCCCACTTCCGCGGCGTGCTCGGCCACTACGCCACGGGCGTCACGATCATCACCGCCCTGCACGACGGCAAGCCCTACGGACTGGCCGCCAACTCGTTCACCTCGGTGTCGCTCGACCCGCCCCTCGTCTCGTTCTGCGCCGCACACTCGTCGACGACCTGGCCTCACATCCAGGCGGCCGGTCATTTCTGCGTGAACCTGCTGGGCGAGGACCAGGAGGATCTCTGCCGGCTGTTCGCCGTGAGCGGCGCCGACAAGTTCGCCGAGATCGGCTACAAGAGGGCGGCAACCGGCGCGCCGGTGATCGACGACGTGCTCGGCTTTCTCGACTGCACCATCGAAGCCGAGCACACCGCCGGCGACCACGTCATCGTCGTCGGCCGGGTGCACGACCTCAACGTCGCCCACGAGGGCCGCCCCCTCCTCTTCTTCCGCGGCGGCTACGGCCGCTTCGATGCTTAGTGCACCGCACTGACCCGAAAAGGACGCCAGACAACATGGCCAACGTCACCGAATCCGATGCGATCGCCGGGGTTGTGGTCGTCGAGCCCGACTCGCACGGCGACGAGCGCGGCCGCTTCGTCGAGTCCTACAGGCGCTCGTGGTTTCCCCACGGACGGGAGATGGTGCAGGCCAACCGCTCCGACAAGCAGGCCGGTGCCCTTGTGGGGCTGCACTATCACCTGCACCAGGCCGACTACTGGTACGTCCCGCGCGGCCGCGCCCTCGTCGTGCTTCACGACCTGCGCGAGGGCTCGCCGACCGAGGGCGCCACACTGACGTTGGAGATCGGTGACGCCAACGAGGCCGGCGTGTTCATCCCGCCCGGCGTGGCGCACGGCTTCGCGGCGCTCACCGACCTGACGATCACCTACCTCGTCGACCAGTACTACAACCCCGACGACGAGCTCGGCGTGGCGTGGGACGACCCCGACATCGCGGCCGACTGGCAACTCACCGACCCCGTCGTCTCCAAGCGCGACCAGACCAACCCGGCCCGCCGCGATCTTCCCCCCGGTCGGCAGCCCTACTTCGGGCTCCGTACTTAAGAACGACTGGGCATCTGACCTGACGGTCAGAACCCGTCGGGCTTGATCCAGACGTCCGCGGCCGCGGCCAGCGCCGCCATGCCCGCGGCGATCAGGGCCAGGGTCCACGCGTAGCCGGCCCGGCCGAGCAGGAAGAGCAGCGTCGAGACGACGAGCAGGGCGATCTCCGCGGTCCACGTGATGCGGTGCATCGGCTCGACCCGGACGAACGTCACCAAGAGGCCCAGCGCCGCAAGCGGTACGACGACGTGGAAATCGACGACGAATCCGAGGAGGACGACACCCGCGGCGATGCCTTGCAGGCTCCGCGGGCTCTGCAGATCGACGTCCACGGGCCAGAGGGTAGGTCGGTGACAGGGATGGGCCTGGGCAATGGCGAACACCCTCAGTACTCTGAAGCCCACGAAGCGATCACGGAGCGTGAACATGGAGACCAGCCAGCTGGGCCAGGCGACGGTGCTGGGTCACGCCGTGGCCGACGTGGCCGCGGCTCGAGAGCGATCGCGCCAACAGCGGCTGCGCCGCGTGCTGATCATCCTCACGCTGGTCGGGGTCTCCATCGGGCTGCGCCTGCTCAACGGCCACGCCGTCGCCGTGGGCTGGCCCCACCTGCCGTCGTTCATCGCCGACTACATGCCGGCGATTTTCCTCGTCGTTCTGCTGGGCAGCGTGGTCGTGCTGCCGATGCTCGGCGCGGGCCGCAGCCCCCACGTCGTCTACCGGGCCGCGGAGATCGACGTCTCGCTGGCCGACGTCAAGGGTGCGGGCGTCGTCGTGGAAGAGGTGGTGAAGACCCTCAACCTCTTCCTCGCCTTCAAGACCTTCCGCGAGCGCATGGGCGGCACACCGCGCCGGGCGATCTTGTTCGAGGGCCCGCCGGGCACCGGCAAGACCTACATGGCCAAGGCGATGGCGAAGGAAGCGGGCGTCCCCTTCCTGTTCGTGTCCTCGTCGGCGTTCCAGTCGATGTACTACGGCCAGACCAACCGCAAGATCCGCTCGTACTTCAAGGCCCTGCGCAAAGCGGCCCGCCGTGAGGGCGGTGCCATCGGCTTCATCGAGGAGATCGACGCCATCGGCGCGGCTCGCACCGGAATGGGCGCGTCGACGAGCCGCGAGGGCATCTCCGGTGTCGTGAACGAACTGCTGATTCAGCTGCAGTCCTTCGACACACCGACCGCGAGCGTGCGCATTGTCGGCGCGTTCATCGATGTCATCAACCGCTGGCTGCCCCAGCACCGCCAGATCCGCAGGCCCCGCACGGGCGCGGCCAACATCCTCGTCATCGGCGCGACCAACCGGGCCAGCGACCTCGACCCCGCCCTCCTTCGCCCGGGCCGCTTCGACCGCTCGATCTACTTCGATCTGCCCAGCCGGAGTGGGCGCCGCGAGATCATCGACTACTACCTCGACAAGAAGGCCCACCACCCCAGCCTCGACGACCCCGCGAGGCGCGACACGCTGGCGGCGATCACCTTCGGCTACTCGCCGGTGATGATCGAGCACATCCTCGATGAGGCCCTGGTGTGGGCGCTGCGCCGCGGGGACGACGCCCTCGACTGGCACGACATCCAGCAGGCCAAGATGACCGAAGAGATCGGTCTCAAGAACCCCGTCGAGTACACCGAGAACGAGCGGCGCACGATCGCCACCCACGAGGCCGGCCACGCCACCGTGGCCTACTTGGTGGGCGTCGGCCGCAAGCTCGAGGTGCTGTCGATCATCAAGCGGCGCGATGCCCTCGGCTTGCTGGCGCACTCAGACATCGAGGAGCGCTTCACCAAGACGCGCAGCGAGATCGTCTCCCTCATCCAGATCGCCATGGGGGGCATGGTCGCCGAGGAGCTGTTCTTCGGCGAAGCGGGCACCGGTCCCGCGGGTGACCTTCAGGCCGCGACCCAGGCCGCCGCCCAGATGGTCGGTTCCCTCGGTATGGCCGGCTCGCTGATCTCCTACGACGCCATGCAGTTGCAGGGCGCGCAGAACGTGGTGGCCAAGGTCCTGTCGTCGGAGGAGACCCGCGAGTCCGTCGACCGCATCCTCAACGACGCCAAGAAGCAGGTGCGCACGATGCTCGACGAGCACCGCCACGTCGTCGAGGCATTGCGCGACGCGCTGGTCGACCGCGACGAGCTCATCGGCGATGAGATCGTGACGGTCATCGAGTCCGCCATCGATGCCCACGACGAAGCCGACAGCATTCCAGTTGTCGAGCCCGTCGCCGGCAAGCCCGAGCCCGTCGTCGTCGATCACGCCGTCGCCGAGCCCGCGGGCCCGGCAACGATCAACCTGACGACCGAGACCTAAGCCCTCAGCACGAGCAAAGGGCTTACGCCGACTCCATCTCGGTGACCGGCTCCAGCAGAGCCAGCGCGCTGCCGCCGGCTCGCCGCCGGGCCCACAGCACGACGTCGTGGTCGTCGGTGAGGTACACGATCTGGGTCTTGTCGGCGACCCGCTCGATGAGGTCGAGCAGGTCCCACTTCTGTTCGCCCCGTACCCGTACGAGCGGGTCGTCGAGCACGACCGGGAGCGACTCGTCACCGCCCTTGCGGGCACCGGTGAGGCGGGCGATCAGCTGTTGGCGCACGTCCTCGGTGTCGACGCCGCCGGCGCTCGACGGTTCGCCGTCGAGCGACGCCTCGAGCACGTGCACCCGGCGCTCGACCGCCGCTTTGCGGTCCGCGAGGTGCTCGACGTCGGGAACGAAGGTGGCTGCCGTCTCATAGGCCTGGGTGGCGACGGCCCGCCGACGGCTCAGGTCGGTCACGTCGGGCTCCTCGGAGTCATCGGGCACGACCGTCGCCCCCCACTCGGGACGGTGCTCTCGACGGGCAAGCGCCTCCAGTCGGCCGAGCTCGGCCTCGATCTCCTCGCGGGAGCGGCCGTGGGTGCGGGCCTGGTCTCGGCGACGGGCGCCGGCGACAGCCTCCTCGAGGGCGGCGACGCGGCCGGCGATGTTCGCGCCTTCGATGCCGACCTGGTCGAGAACTGCTTCGAGCTCGTCGCGACCCTCGGCCTCCTCCGCCTCCGCCTTCTCGAGAAGACGCTGCAGGTGGGCGGTGGCGGCCAGCTCGGCCTGCTGGCGCACCATGCCGGCCGCCAGCTCCGGGTCGTCGACGCCGAATGGGGCGCACGCCCGCATGAGCGCGGCGCGTGCCTTGTCGGCGGCTGGCTCCACGACCTCGCCGAGCTCGCGGCGGGCGGCGTCGATCTCGTCGGCCGCCCCGCCGAGGCTGGCGACCGCGCCCGCGTAACGGCGCACCTCCTGCTCCAACGCCAGCGCGTCCGCGGGCGCGAGGTCACCGGCCAGCTCCTGCCATTCCGACAGGGCCATGCGGTGCTCGAGAGCCGACAGGTGGAGCCGCTCACGGGCGTTGGGGTCGATGGTGGCGTCGATGCGGCGCATGTGGAACGACAGATAGGTCGGGACGCCGGCCTTCTGGAGCACCGTCTGCTCGTCGGCTTCCGCCTCCTGCAGATGCTTGCGGGGCCCGACGAACGACCACAGCGCGGCACCGGCCGCACCGATGAGGGCGACGGGCGCGACGAGCGGGACGATCGGCAACGTAGCCACGCCGACGAGACCGGCGCCGCCGGTCGCCAGCAGTCCCTGCTTGCGGCGCATGGCGAGCATCCGCTCGGCCTCTTCGACGGCGGCGTGGGCCATCTCGATCTGGGTAGCGACGTCCAGGTTCACGCCGACCGTTTCGAGGCCGCCGAGCGCGAGCGACTCCTCGTCGAGCTGGGCCGCCGTCTCGAGGACATGGCGGGCCGTCGCCCACACCGCGTCCTGGTCGGCCGACGCCAGACGCACGACGGCGGGGTGACTGGGCTCGGGGAGGCGGGCGGTGGCGAGAGAAGCCAAGTGGTCGGCCAGGTCCTCACGACGAGCCTCGGCGTCGGTGTAGGCGCGGACCAGATTGTCGAGCTTGGCGGGGACGCGGTCCGGCGTCGCCTCCGCCTGGGCCAGCGTCGCCGCGTCGAGGCGCTCGCGGCGCCCGAAGCGCTTCTGCGCTTCTTCGAGGCCGCTGTTGACTTGAGTCCAACGTCGGGCCAGGCGGACGGCGGTCTTGCCGTGCTCCATGAATCGACGATCCGATGCCGCGCCGACGTCGCCGGTCCGGGCCGCGGCCGCTTCGGCGCGCACCCGCTCGAGCTGGGCGAGGATGCGGGCGTAGCGCCGCTTGGCGCCACCCTCGTCCGCTTCGCGGAGCCGCTCCTCGATCTCGACGATCTCCTGGCGCAGCACCTCGACTGCTTGGCGGGCGGCCATCGCCGAGTCGAGTTCCTGGGTGATGGCCGTCAGCGCGGCGCGCGCCTCGGCCAGCTCGGGAGACTCGGGCGTGCCCAGGTCGGCCGCGAAGAGGCCGACTCCCGCTTCGTCGATGTAGGACAGCTCGCGGAGACGGACACCGTCGAGGCCCAGGGTCGCGGTCAGGTCGGGTGCGAGGCTTCCGTCGTCGTAGGTGTGAAGGACGGCGCCGTCGTCGGTGCGGGACACGGTCACGCGCTGGCCCTCGCCGTCGCGGTAGACGAGCACGGTCTGGCCCGCCGGCCCGTCGACGAGCGTGCCCAGGAGGCTGTCGACCAGGCCGCGACGCTCCGGTACCTCCAGGCCGCTCAGTACCGTGATCCTCTTGTGGAAGCGCATCCGCAGCTCGTCGCCAGGGATCCGCAGAGACAGCTCTTCAAAACGCACGTCGTCTCCTCCTGTGCTCACTTTTCGGCCGCAGAGAGCGCGCGCTGTAGCCCGTTCGGAGCAGTCGAGGATGACTAAAGCGGTGACTTCGCCGCCCGAGTGGCGCAGGCGTGCCGCGCTTGTGGTGAGCGTTCCAAGTGGGCAGTTCCCGCCCCCGCCGGCGACCGGTCCCGAGCCGAGCGGCGGGTGGATCGGACCGTCGGGACAGGTGGAGTTGGGCGCGTCGGCGCTGGGTGGTTGGGCGGCGTTGGAGCGCGGCGACGACGACGTGGCCGGGCGCGCCGCGGCCGTGTGTCGACGCTTCGCGTGGGAGCAGCCCGAGGACGTTCCCGGCGTTCTGCTCGGTTGGGACGACGACGACGACCGGCCGAGCGAACCAGTGGCGCGTGCCCACGCCACCGGCCATCTCTATGGCGACGTGGGCGCGGCGGCGGCGTTCCTCGGGCGGCTGTTCGAGGAGGTCGGCGACGGCGACGACCTCGACGCCGCCATCGAGCTCCACGACCTCGTCGTCGCACTGGGTGACGGCGTTTGGCAGCCGGCCAACGCCCTCGTCGGCTGGGGCGGAGCCTTGCTCTACGAGATCACCGGGGAAGACGCCTTCCTGGCTACCGCCGAGCGCATGGCCGACGTGCTGTGCGAGACGCAGGCGCCGTCGGGATCGTGGGACGACGGAGACGGCGTGCTGACGGCGCTGGCGGCTGCCGCGCTGGTGGCGATGGCCGACGCCGTCGAGGCGCGTGCTGAGGTCGAGGAGGCGCTGGCGGCGTCCGAGGGCGACGAGTGAATCGGCCGAGGCTCGATGGTGCTGTGGTCGTCGTCGCGGTTCCCGATGGCGTCGCGATTGCCCGCCGGCTGGTCGCCGAGGGAGCCACGGTCGTCGTCACCGGCGAGCCGAGCGAGGACCTCGGCGCGTTGCTTCGCGAGATGGAGGGCGCCGCCGGGAGAGTGGCGTTCTTCGACGACGCCGGCGTCGACGCCCTCGTCGAGTTCATCGCCGAGCAGTTCAAATGACACAGCAGTTCAAATGACACAGCAGTTCAAGTGACGCAGCAGTTCAAGTGACTCAGCAGTTCGTAAGCTGAGGGCGTGGCCGGAAAGCCGATCATCGGAATCTCTGCGTACCCGAAGACCTACGAGGCTGCCACCGGGCCGACTCTCCTGCACACCGCGTCGCGCTACTACGTCGAGTCCGTCGAGCGGGCGGGTGGCATTCCCGTCGTGCTGCCCGTGA
>DASZJL010000186.1:0-2337 GCA_035948135.1 Acidimicrobiales bacterium
GTTGGACGCGGGGGGACTGTCGCTGGGCGGCGAACAGTCGGGCCACATCATCTTCCGCTCGTTGTCGACGACCGGCGACGGCGTGTTGACCGGGCTCGCTCTGGCCGATCTCATGGCTCGGCGGGGGGAGGCGCTGGCCGATCTCGCCGCCGGTCTGGTGGAGCGGGTGCCCCAGCGGTTGGTGAACGTGCCCGTGTCGAAGCCGGAGCGGCTGGCCGACTGTCCCGAGGTATGGGAGGCCGTCGTGAAGGCCGAGGCGGAGCTCGGCCACGAGGGGCGGGTGCTGCTCCGCCCGAGCGGCACCGAGCCGGTGGTGCGGGTCATGGTCGAGGCCCGGGAGGAAGGCCAGGCCGACGCGGTGGCGGCCCAGCTTGCAGGGGTCGTCGAGGTGGCTTTGGGGCAGGTCTGAGCGTCGCTGGCGGCAGGGTTACCGCAGGTAGCCTGGGACGATTATGTGCGGCATCATCGGCGTCACCGGCGAGGCCGACGCCCTCCCCCTCCTGCTCGGCGCGCTGCGCCAGCTGGAGTACCGAGGCTACGACTCGGCCGGGGTGGCGATGGTGGCCGACGGGTCCGTTTGGCGGGCCCGGAAGGCCCGGGCCAAGCCGGTGCCGGGGGTGGCGACGCCCTCACCGATTGCCGAGCTCGCCGAGCTGACTGTCGATGCTCCTTCGTCGGGGTCGCACGCCGCGGCCATCGGGCACACCCGCTGGGCCACGCACGGCCAGCCGACCGACGCCAACGCCCACCCGCACGTTGACTGCACCGGGCGTCTCGCGTTGATTCACAACGGGATCATCGAGAACCACCTCGAGCTCAAGTCTGACCTGGTCGCGAAGGGCCACCACTTCACGTCGGCCACCGACACCGAAGTCATGGCCCACCTGATCGAAGACCATCTGGCTGCCGACCCCGCCGGAGGCCTGGCCGAGGCGACCCGCCGGACGTTGCGGGAGGTGCGTGGCGCGTTCTCGATCGCCGTCGTCCACGCCGACGAGCCCGACACGATCGTCGGCGCACGCCGCTTGACGCCGCTCGTCTTCGGGGTGCACGACGACGTCGCGTTGCTTGCGTCCGACATCCCCGCCCTGATCGGTCACACCACCGAGATCTTTGCGCTGGCCGACGACGAGATGGTCGTGTTGCGGCCGGGAGAGGCCACCGTCACGACGCTGGACGGTGCCGCGGTGACGCCGGAGGCCCTCAGCATCACGTGGAACCTCGAGGCCGCGCAGAAGGGCGGCTACGACGACTTCATGTCGAAGGAGATCCACGAACAACCCGAGGCCATCGCCAACACCCTGTTGGAGCGCCATGCCCTGGTCGGCGCGGTGGCCCTCGACGAGCTGCGCATCACCGCCGACGCCCTGCGTGCCATCGACAAGGTCTTCATCGTCGCCTGCGGCTCCAGTTACCACGCCGCGCTCGTGGCCAAGTACGCAATAGAGAAATGGGCGGAGCTGCCGGTGGAGGTCGACATCGCCTCGGAGTTCCGTTACCGCGATCCGGTGGTCAACGACCGCACCCTCTTCATCGGAGTCTCGCAATCGGGTGAGACCCTCGACACTTCGGAGGCCCAGCGCGAGGCGGCCCGCCGCGGCGCCAAGATCCTCGTCGTCACGAACGTGGTCGACTCCTCGATGGCGCGCGCCGCGCACGGTGTGCTGTACACGAGGGCCGGCCCCGAGATCGGCGTGGCGTCGACGAAGTGCCACCTGGCACAGATCGTCGCGCTCGAGGTGATCGGCTTGTACCTGGGCCAGGTCAAGGGTTCTTTGTCCGCGCCGGAGATCGAGCACATCCTCACCGCCATGGAGGCGCTGCCGTCGCTCGTCTCGGTGGCGCTCGCACGTTCGGGTGACGTCGACGACGTCGCCGGCAAGCTGACCGACGCCCGCGACTTCTTCTTCCTCGGGCGCCACGTCGGTTTCCCCGTCGCGCTCGAGGGCGCGTTGAAGCTCAAGGAGCTCGCCTACCTGCGGGCCGAGGGTTACCCGGCCGGAGAGCTCAAGCACGGGCCGATCGCGTTGATCGAGCCGGGGACCGTTGTCGTGGGCATCGCGACGCGGAACCCGCTGTGGGAGAAGCTGCTCTCGAACGTGGCCGAGGTGCGGAGCCGCGGCGCGACCATCGTGTTGGTGGCCGACGACGGCGACGAGGAATCGGCGGCCGCCGCGGACCACGTGCTGTGGGTCCCGTCGACCGAGCCCTTGCTCTCGCCCGTCGTGGGCGTGGTTCCGCTGCAGCAGTTGGCCTACCGGTTGGCGCGGTTGCACGGGCACGACCCCGACCGCCCGCGCAACCTGGCCAAGACCGTGACGGTCGAGTGATCGTGGG
>DASZJL010000187.1:0-27733 GCA_035948135.1 Acidimicrobiales bacterium
AAGCGCAGATACCGGACCACTTCACCTACGACAGCGACCACGTCAACGCCAGCCTCGACAGCACGTAGATGCCGATCGCGGGCGCGCGACCATGGTGGTGTGAGGGTCCTCGCGGAGCGGGAGAAGTCCCAGCCACCGCCCCCTTCGATCGTCTGGGAGACGCTCACAGACCCATATCGAGCGGGCACTCGCCAATGGCTCGTCGTCGCTGAGGGCGAGGTTGAGCCCACGGTTATTGAGGCAGAGCGCCCGTCGCTCGTCGTCTGGTCGTCGCTCTGGCCGGATCGCCCGAACGACATGATCCGGTTCAGGATTGAAGAGAACAGCGGCGGAAGCTCGTTGAAGTGGACTCTCGAGTCGCCGGACGAGCCGCCCGACGATGCGAGGCTCGGGCAAATCCGCCACCGGATCAACTACCTCATCAACGGCGAGATGCGGGACTCCTTTGGCTAATAGGCCGGGCTGCGCATGCGTGCCGGTTCCGAGCACATTGGGTACGCACCAAGATGGCCTTATGAGCGACAGCTCCTTCGCGCCGCTATTGCGCGTCCGAGCGGCCATCAGCGAGCTCGCACGGATCTGCGGGCCGTTCCGGGCGCCTGGGATGGGTGTGCCTTACAGTTCGACGGCGTGGCTCCAACGCAATTGAAGGTCGGCGTCGACGACCCGATTTGGCGGGAGGACACTCTTGGCGAGCCGGTACCGGCCCAGCCGCGCCGTGGTCGCTTGCTAGTCATCGGGCTTCTCATCGTCCTGACGGGCGTCACGTGTTACTGCATCGCCGCAGCGGCCCTGAGCCGCCAGGACTACGGCACCTTCGCGTTTTGGCGGTCCCCTCGTCGCATCGACTACTGCGGACGGCGTTACTACTCGGAGGGAACCGCGACGGGGAACCCCGTCACCTTCACGTCCGGGATTGATCCCTCGGCCGAACCACACTGGCAGACGGTCGGTCATACGTTCTCACTTCGACCGATCCAAGCTCCTGTACTGGGTCGGAGGGGGCCGTCATCGGTGTGCGCGATGGCCGTCTACGTCCCGGTGGGCGGAGGCCGATTCAGTTCGTACGGCCTGAGCGGTAGTCCGTAGACGTAGCGGAACGTCTGCCTGCGTCGGGTGTCACGGAAGCGCCGATCTGGTGCGCCGTAATTCTGAGTTTTCGAGTTGATGTTGTCACACCCGGTCGCTATAATTACGTTGCTGTAATTCACTTCCCCCTCGGTCATCGGTCGAGACCGGAGCGTGGGAACGTGTGCGAACAGCTGTCGGAGTTGCGGGAAGCGTTGAAGGGGTATTCGTCGCGCTTCGACGCGGCGGCGCTGCCCGCCGTGCTTGCCTCGCGAGTCGTCGAAGAGGCGTCGGCTATTGAGCACATGGCCTCCACCATCAAGGGGCTGGCCGCCGCCCGCGTCGCAGAGACGGAGAAGTGGAAGAACGACGGTCAGCGGTCGCCCGCCCATGACCTGGCAAAGAAGACGGGAACGTCCGTGGCCGACGCCCAGCGCCAGCTCGATCGGGCCAAGCGGCTGGCCAAGCACCCGAAGACCGAGGCCGCCGCGAAGGCGGGCGAGCTTTCTCCACGGCAAGCGGCGGCCATCACCGACGCCGCGGACGCCGACCCGGCGGCGGAGGACGCACTCCTGGCGAAGGCCGGTGACCTTTCGCTACGGGAGCTCGAAGACGAAGCGGCACGGGCGAAGGCTCGGGTCACCGATCCGGAAGCCCGGCACAAGAAGGTGCAGCAGCGCCGGCATGTGCGTACCTGGGACGACCGGGAGGGCGGCGCCCACCTCCACGCCTACGGCACGCCGGACGCCATCGCCCAGATGATGGGCGTGCTCGACCCGCTCACGGATCGGCTGTTCCGCAACGCGAGGGCCGAGGGCAGGCATGAGCCCACCGAGGCGTACCGATTCGACGCCCTCCACGAGGCGCTGTGTGGCGGTGGCGAGGGCGAAGGAAAGAAAGCGTCCGGCGCGGCGAAGGTCCTCATCAGGGTCGACCTCGAGGCGCTTCTTCGGGGCCGGCCGGCGGGTGAAGAGGTGTGCGAGATCGCGGGCTTCGGACCCGTGCCTGTCTCGGTCGTCGACGAGCTCCTCGCGAGGGGTGACACCTTCTGGGCCGCGGTCATTACGCGCGGGCAGGCGATCTGCGGGGTCGCCCACCTGGGACGGAGGCCGACAGTGTTCCAGCGCAGCGCCCTCGAGTGGCTCTATCCGACCTGCGCGCGAGAGGGATGTTCGGCCCGCGTCCTCCAGTGGGACCACCGCGTCGACTGGTCCAAGACGCACGTCACCGTCTTCGACCTCCTGGACGGGCTCTGTCCACACGACCACGCGTTGAAGACGCGGGAGGGGTGGGCGCTGGTCGAGGGCATGGGGAAACGGGCCTTCGTGCCTCCCGACGACCTACGACATCCGAAGAACGCCAACGCGCCACCCGCGAGCGCCGCGTAGGTTCGACGTATGAACGAGTACCGCAACGGGGACCTGACCTTCGACGTCCGCGACGAGGGGCCGGCCGACGGCGAGGTCGTCATCCTCCTGCACGGGTACCCGGAGACGAAGGAGTCGTGGGACGACGTCGTGCCGGGCCTGACCGCGGCCGGCGTGCGAGTGCTCGCGCCCGACCAACGGGGGTACTCCCCGCGGGCCAGGCCGGCGGGGCGCCGCGCCTATGTGGCGGACAATCTCGTAGCCGACGTGCTCGCCCTCGCCGATGCCGCAGGGGCGGAACGCTTCCACGTCGTCGGCCACGACTGGGGCGGCGCCGTTGCGTGGTACTGCGCCATGTGGCATCCCGAGCGGGTGAAGACGATGACGTCGATCGCCACGCCGCACCCCACAGCGTTCGCCAGGTCGCTGCTCACGAGCACCCAGCTTCTCCATTCGTGGTACTTCCTGGTGTACCAACTGCCGGCCGTGCCGGAGTGGATGACGACGTCACCGTTCGGTCGCCCCCGGTTCCGCCAGACGCTCCTGCGGTCCGGCCTTCCCGAGCACAAGTTCGACGCGTACATGGCCAAGCTCGACGAACCGGGAGCGATGACCGCGGTCGTCAATTGGTACCGGGCGGTGCCGTTCACGCCGCCCGCGCGACAAGTTCCCGTGTCGGTACCGACCCTCTACGTGTACGGCACCCGTGACTTCGCTCTCGGATCGAAAGCGGCCGACCTCACCGGCCGCTATGTCACCGGGCCGTACCGATACGAGCGCCTCGACGCCACGCACTGGATGCCCGAAGAGGTGCCCGACATCGTCAGCAAGCTCATCGTCGAGCACGTCGGCTCGTAACCTCGCCGCCGTGCGGTGCCTGTGGTGCCACAAGGACGTCGACCCGGGCTGGACGCTGTGCCCCGACTGCGGCGGTGAACTCGTCCCCGACCTGACGACGGGCGGCACCCTGCCGACGTACCGGCCGGTGGGCGCCAAGCCCTTCGATCCGTTCGTGCTCGCCTCCATCCGCCGCATGACTGCGAAGGGACCGCTCGTGGTCCTCGGCGTGGACGGCCGCATCGAAGCGAACCTCGTCCCTTACCGCGGCGCCGTCGTCTGCCGCGATCTGGACGGGTCGCTGCTCTTCAGCTTGAAGCGCTACCTGCCGGTGGACGGAGCGGTTGTGGCGTTCACAGGCGACGACGAGCCCTTGGCGACGTTCCTCCCCGAAGGCGTCGACATGGCCGTGCGCGACGGTACGAGCGCTCCCGTGGCAACGCTGCGGCGAGAGCCGGGAACCACCGACGACTACAACCTCATGGAGACCGGCGGGAAGCAGCGCCTGGCGTCGGTCTGGCGCCAGGAGTACGAGCTGGGCGACGCCCTCGACGACCAGTGGACCTTGCTGCCGACCGAAAGCCATCTCCCGATCGCGGCGCCGGCCCTGGTTGCCTTGGTCGTCGTGTGCGCCGCCCGCTTCGCCCGTCCGCCGCGCGCCGCAACCGACGGCTCACCACACCTGACCGCTCCTCTGCTCGACCTCCTGCGTTGACGACCTGGATCCTCGACCTCGACGGCGTGCTGTGGCTGGGCGACGACCCCATTCCGGGTGCGGCCGACGCCATCACGCGAATGCGTGACCGCCGGGACCGGGTGCTGTTCGTGTCCAACAACTCCTCGGCGCGGGTCGACGAGTATCTGGCCAAGCTCGAACGGGTCGGCGTACCGACCGAGAGCGCCGACCTCGTGACGTCGGGGCAGGCCGCGGCCACGCTGCTGGAGCCGGGACAGACGGCGCTCGTGTGCGCGGGGCCCGGTGTCGTCGAGGCGTTGGAGGCGCGGGCCGTGCGGACGGTGCGTGACGGCCCAGCCGACGCCGTCGTCGTCGGCTGGCACCGCGACTTCGACTACGACGAACTGACGCGCGCCGCCCAAGCCGTGATGGGCGGCGCCCGGCTCATCGGGACCAACGACGACGCCACCTATCCCACGCCGCACGGTCCGATCCCCGGCGGCGGCGCGATCCTCGCCGCGGTGGCGACGGCTGCGGGCGTCGACCCGACGGTGGCCGGCAAACCCCACGCCCCGATGGTCGAGCTGGTCCGCGCCCGCCTCGGCCGGGACCTCGACGGGGCGACCGTCGTCGGGGACAGGCCCTCAACCGACGGACTCCTGGCCGTGGCGCTCGGCGTGCGGTTCGCCCTCGTCCTCAGCGGGGTAACGACAGAACGGGACCTCCCGGTCGACCCCCAGCCCGCTGAGGTCGCTGCCGACCTCGCCTCTCTGGTGAGATAGCGCCATGCCCATCGCCTCTGCCCGCGACTACGCCATCTGGCCCAAGGACCGCACGGTCACCGTTTCGGACGGGACGCCGATCGCCTACACGGTCGTCGGCGACGGTCCGAAGACCCCGATTCTCTTCGTCAACGGATGGACGTGCAGCGACGCCTACTGGGCTGACATCGGACCGGGCATGATCGACGCCGGCCACCCCACCATCTACGTGGACACTCGCGGCCACGGGGAATCGGGCCTTCCGCGTGACCCGGGCTTCCTCGCCCGCAACATCCGCAAGGAAGACGTGAGCACCGAGCGCCTGGCCCGAGACGTGCTCGAGGTCATCGACGACATCGGGCTCGAGCGGGTGGCGCTGTCGGGCCACTCGCTGGGGGTGCAGATCATCGTCGAGGCGTGTCGCCTGGCGCCGGACCGGGTGGCGGCGCTCATGCCGGTGGCCGGCACCTTCGAGAACCCGGTGAAGACGTTCGCCGACATCGGTCTGTTCGACCGCATCTATCCGGTCGCCGACATCTTTCTCGGGCTCTTCCCCTTCGCCTTCCTCAAGCCCTTCAACAAGGGCCTGGCGAATCCCGAGACCGGGCTGAAGATGGTGCGCCTGATCAGAGTCGCCGGCCCCAAAGTCTCGGCCGAGCGCCTGGCCCCCCACCTCAGGCAGATCGTCGAGCTCGACTTCTCGGTGCTGTTCAAGATGATGGGCGAGCAGCGCAAGCACCTGACCGCCGACTTCCTGCCCACGATCGAGGCGCCCACCTTGATCCTCGCCGGCCGCAAGGATCTCTTCACGCCGCCGAGCGTGCAGCAGAAGATGGCCGAGCTCGTGCCCGACAGCGAGATCGTGTGGTTCGAGGAGGGGGGGCACATGCTGCCCATCGAGGAGCCGGCGGGGATCGTCGACGCCATGCGGGACTTCATGGACCGCCGGGTCGACAGCGCGACGACGCCGGCTCAGGAGAAGTCCGGCTGGGCGTAGACAAAGGGGTCCGACGTGAGCGCCGTGCGCCTCGGGACGCAGGCGTCGTCGGCCTCGTCCAGGACCAACCGGTCCTTGGCGGCGACCTGGATGCGATAAGTGCCTTGGGCGTTGCCGCAGGCCTTGTCGTTGAAGAACGTCATCCGGCCCTGATCCAGCGTGAAGTCGCCCGCCATGGCCGCCGTCTCGGTCACAGGCGTGATGAGCACGTACGTGCCCTTGAGGCGCATTTCGAGGGTGTTCTGCTTGACCGTGCGCCAGATGCCGGTCAGCTCGTCGACGTTGCGCGGCGTGCCGAGCGCCTTCGGCGGTGGCGGCGGCGCGGGACTGCTGCACGCCACGAATAGGCACAGCGCACTCGCGATCACGAGGGTGCGAACTCGCGTCACGGCTGCAACTCGACGCGCGGCTCGTTGTTAGTCACCACAATGCGCGCGGGTATACCCAACGCATCGATCGGATCCATAGTCAGCGTCCTGGCGCGCACCGCGACAACTTCGCCCTTGTGCGCGCCCGCGGTGACCGTCAACTCGAGCCGAACACCGTCGTCGATGCGCTCCGCGTCAACGACGATCGCGTCATAGGTGCCGTCGTCCAACACAACTCAGTGAATGCACTCTGTTGCATCTTGTGCACGCGACACGCGTGCATGACGAACAATGAATGCAAACTCATGATTGGCGCGCGACACGCAAAAAATCATTGCAAACAAAGGGTTTTCTGGTCCACTCGACACACGCGCGCGCGTCGCGCAAGCACGCGGTGCAACGGAAATGCTTGACCGCAAGCGATGGTTCCTGTCTGATTGTCAGGTACTTCTTCATTACTTGGGAGTCAGCAGCAACGTTGAACAAGTCCGAGTTGCTCGACAGAGTCGCTGTAAAGGCGATGCACGAAGTCGTGCGACCCGCGCACAAGCGCGGCCCACAACAAGGTCTCAGCGAGTTCCTCGCACGAGGAACTCCTGAACAAGAGCGGAGGGACTGCCAACCGGTAGCCCCCGCCCGGAAGACGCCGTCGAAGGAGATGGCGGCTTCATAGGCAAGAGCCACGCGTAAAGCACGGCGTTGACGAAAGGCGGCATCGTGAGTCCAGCCAAGAAGGCATCTTCGGGCGCCAGAAAGGCCACGAAGAAGCGGTCGACGGCTAAGAAGTCGACCGCACGCAAGAAGACCACAGCACGGAAGACCACCGCGCGCAAGAAGACCACGGCGCGGAAGTCGACCGCACGCAAGAAGACCACCGCGCGGAAGCGGCCGGCCGCCAAAAAGCGTCCGGCAGCGCGGAAGAAGAAGACGACGGCGCGCAAGAAGACGACGGCCCGTAAGCGGCCCGCCGCCAAGAAGCGCTAGTCACCCTCTGACGACGAAGGGCCCATCTGGGCCCTTCGTCGCGGTGGGACCTCGGGCGCGACGCGCCTAGAGGTCGCGCAGGGCTTTGAAGCGCTCGCCGTAGGCGACGCCGACAGGCTGGCCGTGTTCGGCGGCCGTGTCGGCAACCCGCCGTCGGAAGCGTTCGACCTGCTTCTCGTCGGTCTCGCCCTCGATCCCCATCGTCGAGCGGTATTGGCTGCGGTGGGCGAGCAGGGCGGCGACCTTGGTCTGGAGGTGCGCGCCCACGTCCTCTACGTGGTCGGGCTCGTCCGCCTCCCAGAGCAGCAGCGTGGTGGGGCGGTAGGCCTCCAGGCCGGGCTCGGGGAAGAAGTGCGGGTCGCGCGCCGCGACGACGCCGTCGGTGAGCAGGAAGCCGGCGTGTCGATGGTCGGGATGGAGCCGGTAGCGGCGCCACGGGTCGTGACCGAGGACGACGTCGGGCTGCAGGCGCCGGATCCAGTGGGCCAGCTGACGGCGCTGGGTGGGCCCGTCCTCGAGCTCGCCGTCGTGCCAGCCCAGGAACACGACGTCGTCTCGGCCGCCGAGGATCCGCGCTGCCTCGCGTTGCTCGGCCTGGCGGGTCGTCACCAACTGGGACAGGTCGGCGTTCGGGTCCCACGTTCCCTTGGATCCGTCGGTGCAGATGACGTGGTGGATGGAGCATCCGGCCGCGGCCCACTTCGCCAGCGTGCCGCCACAGCCGAACTCGACGTCGTCGGGGTGGGCCGCGACCGCCAGAGCGCGCGCAGGCACGGCCAGGTCGAGGGTGTAGGTCACGCCGCTGTCCGCCGCAGGTAGGCGGTGATCAGCGTGACGAGCACGGCCCCGTCGATGATCGTCAAAGCCGCGTGCAAGGCCCGGGCCCGGTTCGAGTCCGAGACCAGAAAATTGGCGATCGCGGCGATGAGCACGACGGTGCACAGCGCCATGAGCACGATGTGCTGCCAGCGTGGAAGGCGAGCCCAACCGGTCGCGGGTCGCTCAGGTCGCTCGGGTCGCTCGGGGCTCTCGGGGCTCTCGGGGTCCACGCTCACGTGGCGCCCGCGAGCAGATCGGCGGGCACGTCGACGTCGTGGCCGAGCAGCGGCTCGCGCACCACACGGAGGCCGAGCCCAAGGCGGCGCGCCTCGGCCCCGTGGCGCTGGAAGGAACCGGGGCCGTAGGAGAAGGCGAACCCTGAGTCGGAGGGCACGCACGCCACGTTGGTGCCGTCGTCGCGCCGGTCGGGCACGAGGGTGACACCGGGGAACCGGCCCGCCCATCCGAGCGGACCGGCCAACGGGAGGTCGCCATGGGCGACGACCACCCGGCGGGCCCCGGCCGTGCCCAGACGCTCGACGCCGGCCTGCACCGCGCCGTTGAGGCCGCGGCCTGGCTCCCAGATGACGAGTGCCCCGCGCCGTCGGGCCCAGTCGGCCACTGCCGGGTCGTCGCACACCACGGCCACGGGCAGAGGACGGGCGACGTCGAGGACATGGGTGGCCATCGCCTCTGCCAACTTGCTGCGCTCGGGCCCGGCGAGGGCGGGGGCCAGCCGCAGCTTGGCGTCGGCGAACGCTTTCACCGGGACCAGTACCGCGACCGGCCCCAACCACTCGTTCACGGTGTCGAGTCTACGAAGGACGTGCGCCAGTAGGGTTTGCTGCATGCCTCGGACGGCTGTAATCGGTGCCGGCTCCTGGGGGACCGCGGTGGCCGCCCTCGCGGCCCGCAACACGCCGACGGTGCTTTGGGCTCGCCGGCCCGGGCTGGCCGAGACCATTGCGACGTCGCACGTCAACCGCGACTACCTGCCCGACTACCAGCTGCCGAAGAACCTCACGGCTACGTCGTCTCTCGAGGAAGCGCTCGACGGAGCCGAGGTCGTGGTGATGGGCGTGCCCTCGCACGGCTTCCGCGAGATCCTCGACGAGGCGAAGCCGTTCCTGGGTGACGCGGTGCCGATCGTCAGCCTGACCAAAGGCGTCGAGCAGCAGACGCTCAAGCGCATGACCGAGGTGATCGCCGACGTGGTTCCCGAGAACCCGCGCGGCGTGCTCACCGGCCCCAACCTGGCCAAGGAGGTGATGGCCGGTTGGCCGGCGGCGACCGTGGTGGCCTTCGAGGACGAGGGGATCGCCCAAGAGCTTCAGCGGGTGTTCAGCACCGACGCCTTCCGCGTGTACACCAACCCCGACGTGGTGGGGTGCGAGGTCGGGGGCGCACTGAAGAACGTCATCGCGATCGCGGCCGGGATTGCCGACGGGATGGGCTTTGGCGACAACACCCGGGCTGCCCTCATCACCCGTGGCCTCCACGAGCTGACGCGCCTGGGGGTCGCGCTCGGTGGCGAGCCGCTGACGTTCGCCGGATTGGCCGGCATGGGCGACCTCGTCGCCACGTGCATCAGCCGCCAGAGCCGCAACCGCCACGTCGGTGAGGCGCTTGGTCGTGGGCAGACCATCGACGAGATCATCGCCGCCATGAACATGGTCGCCGAGGGCGTGAAGTCCTCCAAGGCGGTTCTCGACTTGTCGGTTCGGGTGGGGGTCGAGATGCCCATCGCCGAACAGGTCGTCGCGGTGCTCTACGAGGGGAAGCAGGCCAGCGAGATCGTCCCCGCCCTCATGCAGCGCGAAGCCAAGCCCGAGCTTCACGGCATACCCGCCGGCCACTAGCCGAATGGGTCTTCGAACCTGGCTGCTGCGCAGAGCCATGGGGCGGCTGCGCATCAGCGACGACATCGTCCGCCATCTGTCGACGTTCCAGCGCCTCGGCGAGACCGTGGAGGTGCAGCTTCCCACCGAGGTGCTGCCCGTTGGCGCCCGCACCGTGCTGCGCGCCTTGCGCACGAGAGCAGCCGCCCAGCTCGGCCCCGACTGGGTCTGGCCGTTCTGGTTGGAACGCCAGATCGATCCCCGCTCCTCGGCGTTCGTGCCCCGCGGTCACATCCCGCTCCTGGCCAACGTCACAAACCGCAACTGGACGATGGTCGGCAACGTCGGGTCGCCGTGGGAGGCCATCGTCGACGAGCGCGGCCTGGTGACGCCTTGGTTCGACGGCTGGTCGCTCGACTGGTGGGTCGGAGCCGACGACCGCTGGCACTTCCCGTCGCGAGAGGTCAGCGTGCGCCAGCGTCTGGTCGATGCCGCCCCGGTGGTTGAGACGGTGATGCGCGTGCCGGGCGGCGACGCCGTGCAGCGGGTCTACGCCGTGAAGGACGCCGAGGAACTGGCGGTCGTCGAGTTCGAAAACGCGTCCAACTTGCCCTTCGCGCTCGCCCTTGCGGTCCGTCCCTACAACCCCGAGGGCTTGGCGGTCGTCGAACGCATCGAGCTCGTCGACCGCACGGTCACCGTCGACGGCCGTCCTGCGGTGCTGTTTCCCTCGCCGCCGGCCCGGGTCGCGGGATCGACCTTCCACGGTGGCGACTCCATGCGCATCGTCACCGAGGGGGCCGCGGGGACGACCCTTCCCGACCTGCGCTGTGAAGCGGGCCTGGCCCAGGCCGCGTTCTTGTTCCCGCTCGCGCACCGGGCGACACTGCGCGTGGCCCTCCCGCTCGTCTCCGAGCGCCGTACCCGACGGCGTCGCCTGGCCCGGCGGCGCGTGGAGCGCATGCCCGAGGTCCCCAGTGTCCTGCCGTCGGCCGCGTCGGTGGCGCGCTCGTGGCAGGCCCAGACCCGTCGAGGCATGCAGATCGACCTGCCCGACCCGGCGTTGGCGGACGCAGTCGAGGCCAACCGCCGGTACATGCTGCTCTTCCACGACGGCGCCGACATCACACCCGGTCCGTCGACCTATCACCGCTTCTGGTTCCGGGATGCCGCTTACATGCTCGCGGCCATGGGTCGTTTCGGGCTACACGCCGAGGTCGCCGAGGTCCTCCGCTCGTATCCCTCCCGGCAGCACGTCGACGGCTACTACTTCAGCCAGCGTCAGGAATGGGATTCCAATGGTGCTGCCATCTGGGCGCTGGCCGAGCACTATCGCCTGACCCGTGACGAGGAGGTGCTCGCCGCCACGGTGCAGTCGGTGTCGAAGGGCGTGCGCTGGATCGAGCGCAAACGTCACTCGAAGCGCCGCCGCCGGGACGCGTCGCTCATCGGCCTCATGCCCGCCAGCATCTCGGCCGAGCACCTCGGGCCGTTCGACTACTACTACTGGGACGACTTCTGGTCGCTGCGCGGGCTGCTCGACGGGGCCGAGCTGCTCGCGGCCGCCGGCGACGAGCGGGCGTCGGCTCGAGCCCTGGAGTGGGCGGCCGGGTTGCGGGCCGACCTGGAGCGGTCGCTGGCGATCGTCGCCGACCAGCTGGGCACGATCGCCATCCCCGCCGGTCCGCGTCGTCGTCCCGACCCCGCCATGGTGGGGTCGCTTGTCGCGTGCGCCCCGCTTGCCCTGATGGCAGGCGACGACCCGGCGATCACCGCCACGCTGGACGCCGTCCGCCAGTTCTGCCTGGGCGACGCCTTCTACCAGAGCATCGCCCACACCGGCTTGGGCACGTACCTGACGTTGCAGCTGGCGTTCGTCGAGCTCGAGCAGGGTGACCGCCGCGCCCTCGACCGCCTGCGCTGGCTGCAGTCGGCCGCCACGCCGACCTACACGTGGCCCGAGGCCATCCATCCCCAGCTCGGCGGGGGCTGCATGGGCGACGGCCACCACGGCTGGGCGGCCGCCGACTTCCTGTCGCTGGTGCGCAACCTGCTGGTGCGTGAGGTCGACGCCGGGCTGGCCATCCTGTCGATGCTGCCCGACGAGTGGGTCGGCCAGCCGCTGGAGGTGCACGAGGCCCCCACCCACTACGGGCGACTCTCGTTCGCCGTCCGATGGCACGGTGAGCGCCCGGCGCTGCTGTGGGAGCTCCACCCCCATCCCGGGGTCGAGAGTCTCACGCTCACGGCGCCCGGGCTCGACCCGGCGTGGTCATGTGGCGACCGGCGCGGGGAGGTCCTGCTGTCGCCCGTCGCCGGCGCGTCGGAGCTGAGGTCGTTCGGGTGAGCCCATGACCCTTCGCGAGTTGTTGCAGTCCCAGGGGGTTTCGGAGGACGAGATCAGTGCCGCCGAGGAGCAGGGCAACGACGCGGTGCAGTTGCTCGCCATCGACCGCATCCTCATGCCGGGCAAGGAGCGATTCACCCGGTCAGAGCTCGTGGAAAAGGTCGGCTTCGACCTCGACGAAGCCCGTCGGTACTGGCGGGCGCTGGGGTTCCCGGACACGTCCGACACCGACCGCGTCTTCACCGAGAGCGACTTCGAGGCCCTGCGCACCCTCAAGCAGCTGATCGACCAGGGCGTGGTCGAGGCTGACGTGGCGCTGCAGCTGGCGCGCGTCTTCGGCCAGTCACTCTCCCGCATGGCCGACTCCCAGATGGCAACCCTGCGGGCGCGTATCGAGGGACCGCTGCGCAACGCGGGTGCCAGCGACCCGGAGATCGCCGAGGCCGTCACCGCCGTGACCGCGGCGATGCTGCCCACCATCGAAGGGCTCGTCATCTATCTGTGGCGCCGCCACCTGGCCGCGGCCGCGCAGCGCCAGTTGTTCTTCGAGAGCGACGCCGCCACTGGGCAAGAGACGCTCGCCGTCGGCTTTGCCGACATGGTGGGCTTCACCGCCATCAGCCAGCAGCTCGACGAGCACGAGCTCGCAGCCATCGTCGACCGCTTCGAGAACGTGGCGTACGACACCATCGCCGAGTACGGCGGCCGCGTGGTCAAGATGATCGGCGACGAGGTCATGTACGTCGCCGAAACCCCGGCGGCCGCGGCCATGATCGCCGGCACCCTGGCCGAGGTGTACGGCGACGACGAGCAGATGCCAGACGTCCGGGTCGGCCTGGCCGTGGGACCCGTGCTGGCGCGGGAAGGCGACTACTTCGGCCCGACCGTCAACCTGGCCAGCCGCATCGTCAACATCGCGTACGCGGGCAGTGCGGTCGTCTCCGACGGGATCCACGAGGCGCTGGAAGGCGACGACCGCTTCGGGTGGAAGGCGCTGCGGCCCCGCCGCCTCAAAGGCATCGGCTGGACCCCGCTGTGGGTGCTCACGCGGCCAGGCGAGGGATCGTCCCGCAGCGGCCTGCCCGCCGAGGTCAACCGCCGCATCCGCACCCGCCGCGAGCGGAGGCAGGCGAAGGAAGCCGATCAGGACGGAAGCGAGAGCAATGAGAATGAGAAGGCCGAGTGATCGACAGGCGGATGGTGCACGCCCTGGAGGTCGAGCGCCTTCGCCGGTCAGACCTGGGCGCTGACCTGGATGGCGTTCACGCCATCTTTCAGACGTCGACCTTCGACGCCGTGCTCGACGGGCGGTACGACGGCGACGTGACGTTCGCAGAGCTGCGCGAGCGCGGCGATCTGGGGCTTGGCACCCTCGATGCGCTCGACGGCGAGATGATCGGCGTCGACGGACACTTCTACAGCGCGGGCGTCGATGGCTCGGTACGTGAAGTGGCGCCCGAAGAGCGCACACCGTTCGCAGTGGTCACAACGTTCACGCCTTCGGTCCGCTTCACGGTCGAGGGCGAGCTCGACCACGACTCGCTGCTCGCCCGTCTGGACGACGCCGTCGACGACCCTGCGGTCTGCTACGCCGTGCGCGTCGACGGTCGGTTTCGGCGCGTGCTGGCCCGGTCCGTGCCAAGGCAGCGGAAGCCCTATCCGCCGCTGGCCGAGGCGGTGAAGCAGGAGCGCGAGTTCGAGTTCGCCGACGTGGACGGCACGATCGTCGGCTTCCGCTTTCCCGACTACGCCCAGGGCATCAACGTGCCCGGCTATCACCTCCATTTCGTCGCAGCCGACCGCGGGCGTGGCGGCCACGTCCTCGACTGCACCGTGGTAGACGGCGTCATCCAGGTCGACCACACCTCCCACCTCCACATGGAGCTGCCGGCCGGCGTCGACCGAGGGGAGCACCACAGCTCCGCCGCCGACCGGGCCGCTATCAAGCGGATGGAGGGTTAGGCGCCGCCACCCTTCTGGAACACGAGCAGGGCGCGGTGGTGGACGACGCGGCGGGGCCTGGTGGGGTCGGGGAGCGCACGCAGGCTGTCGATCGCGGGTTGGACCGCGCTCGCCCATGTCGCCTCGTCGAGGTCCCAGACGAACGAGAAGGTGCGCTGCTCGATCACGTCGGCGTACTCGGCCGGACTCGCCCAGTGCTCGGCCTCGATCTCCTGTCGGGTGACGACCTCGAAGCCTGCGGCCGTCCCCCATTCGGTGACGGCATCGGTGGTGTCGCGGCGTGTCTTGCGCAGAGCGTCCAGAGCGGCCTGTTGCTCGGTCATGTCCTCAGCTTCGGTGCGGGGCCGGCCCGTTATGACGGCGACTCGTCCCGACGGACGCAGCACGCGAGCGCACTCCGCGAGGACCTCGGCCGGCTCGGCGACGAGGTGGAGGACCCACACCAGGTACGCGGCGTCGATTGCAGACGTGGGGATCGGGAGCTGGTGGGCGTCGGCCCTCGCCACCCGCGATCCAAGGCGAGCATGCGCGCGGCTGAGCATCTCGGCTGAGATGTCGACGCCGACGACCGTCCTCCCGAGCTGCTGCAGAGAGGCGGCGACGACGCCCGTGCCGACGCCGACCTCGAGCACGCGGTGGGCCTCGCCCAGAAAGGGGTCGATCTGGGCTGCGACGTGCTGCCCTCGCCGCTCCCCGCCACGCGTCTCGTCGTAGCGATCGGCGATGCGGTCGAACGAGATGCTGCCCTGGGTCACGCCGCCGCCTGGATGCGGAACACCGGGTGCTTGGGGGCGATGCGGCGCACCTCCTCGTCGGACGAGGTCGCGCTGACGCCGTCGAAGAAGACGCCCACTTCGGCCTTCCAGCGCTTGAGGTAGGCGCGCAGGAGGTCGGGCTTCTCGTCGTCGGACAGCTCGACCACCTGGATCGGTTCGGTCTTCCGCCCCAGCTGGAGCTCGCCGCCGCCCGCCTTGCGGATGTTCTTCACCCACTGGGTCTCCCCGCGAGGCGCCACCAGATAGCGCTCGCCTTCGAAGGTGAGCAGGTTCACCGGCGTCGTTCGCCACTCGCCCGACGTGCGGCCCCGCACGCGGAGGACCCGGGAGCCCAACACGCTGATCCCGAGGCGGGTCAGGCCGGCGACGACGTTGTTGAAGACGTGCTTGGTGAACCAGCCGGGCTTCTTGTAGTGCGCGGCCATCAGATGGGCGCCACGAGCTCTACCTCGAACCCGTCGCGGTCCTCCAGGTAGGTGACGTCGGCGGGGCCGGCGAGCGGGTGGCGGTCGGTGGGCAGCGCAGACCAGCCGTGGTCGGCGGCGCCGGCGACGATGTCGTCCAGCGACGAGGTGGGCGGCACGACGAACGCCATGTGGTTCACTCCTGGTCGCATGCGGCTGTAGAGCATCCCGGGGACCATGTCCGAGGACTGTTCCAGGGCCACGGCCGTGCCCTCCGGGTGCCGCAGCACCACGACGCTGTCGACCGACCCGTCGGCCGTGTACCCGAGCTCACCGAGGAGCCAGCTCCACGACTCCCGGGCCCGCTCGAGGTCTGGCACCCACAGGGTGACGTGGTGCAGCACCCGCTGGAGGGTAGCGACGGTTCTCCGACTATCCGTCGAGGCGGGCGGTGGCGATGGCCCAAGGCGCCAACGGGAACGAGCCGTCGAACGGTCCGACGGGGCGGCCCCGCAGATCCACGAGCCAACCGGTGCGGTCGTCGATGGTGACGACGGTGTCTCGGTCCGACGGATTGAAGACGCGGACCTCGAGGGCGCCACCCCGGCGCACGACGGCGGACACCTCTGCCCCGTGGACCTGCAGCGCTGTCCCGCTCGGTGGCCGGTCGCCGCCGCCCGGTGCGCTCACCACCTCGAGGGGCAGGAAGACGTCGTCGACGAGCGCGTAGGGGTCGGCGTCGCCGGTGTGGACCGCGTAACGCAGCACTTGTGCGCCCTGCATCTGTGCCCCTTCGGCGGGAAACGGAGGCCCGGCCGGCCAGGGGCGGTACGCCATGTCGGTGCCCGACAGCTTGCCGGTGCACCGCAGAAGGGTGAGCGCCAGGGCGCGGCCGCCGTCGACCAGCTCGTACTCGAGGAGTCCTTCGTGCACCAGGGTGAGGCCGCCGGCCGACACGAAACGGCGGGAGGGGAACGTCGGCAGCCCGTATTCGTGCGGACCGCCCTCGGCGGTCAGCCCCCGCTCGACGACGGCAAAGGCGCACTCGGCCCGCGACGTGTCCGCCGGCGCAGGGAGTGGGAACCACGACCGGAGGCGATGGTCGCGGCTCGTGTTGTCGAGCGCCGTCTCGACACAGACGACGTCCTCGCCGGCCCGCAGCTCCACGACGCTGACGACGGAAACGGTGCGCTCGCCGACGCGGGCGCCGTCGACCACGCGCTCGGGCCAGACGAAGCGCCGCGTCACCCGCAGCCGGCCGCGCACCGGGCCGGATTCGACGACCGTGACCTCGACGGCGACGGGCCGGTCGACGACGACGTCGTGCTGGGGTGGCGAGTAGTTGTACGTGTCGCCGTCGTCGCCGTCGTCGACGAGCTGGTCGAGCCCGGCCAGCCCGTTCAACGAGAAGGTGCCGTCGTCGGGCGACACCTCGACGCGGACGAGCCCGTTGTCCATGGTCAAGCCGTCGACCACCACCGGCGCCTCGACGACCGCCGGCTCCCACCGCCGCCAGCCGTACGCGGGCACTTCGTTGGCGCGGGCGAGCACCACCTGGAACGGCTCGCGTTCGAGGCGGAGTCGAACCGGCGACCTCCTCCGGGCGCCGGCCTGGGCGTAGAGATCGGAGAGGGCGGCGTCCGCCGGCGGCCGGCGGCGGACCACGCCGGTCGTCACCACGACCTCGTAGACGCCGTCGACTTCGTCGGTCTCCACCGCAACGATGTCGCTCCCGGTGGCGACCTCGTCGTTGCGGATGCGGCCGAGCACCATGTTCAGCTCGCCGCCCGTCAGCTCGAACACCTCGGTGGCCTCCGGGCGCTCGAAGACCAGCTGGGTGCCCTCGACTGGTCCACGGTCGGGAACGAGGAGCTGCACGAGGCCGCGGCGCGCCCGCATGGACGGGTTCACGACGTAGGCGCCCGCCTCCGACATCGAGTGGCGCAAGCCCCGCAGCGCTTTGCGGGCCAGGCCCTCGCCGATCTGGCGGGCTTGGGCATAGCGGAAGAGCACCGCATCGACGACCTCGTCGGTGGAGCACGCGCAGCTCGAATCGTGGGCCGAGTTGCGGATCATCTCCTTCCACGCCAGCGCCAGCTCGGCGTCCGGCCAGCCCTCGCCGGCCAGGAAGAGGGCGGAGAGCGGCTCGGCCCGTCGCTCGAGCGTGCGCTCGGCCACGGCGGCGGCCTGCTTGACGTCGACCCGATTCGACGCCACGCCCATGAGGAGGTTGGCACGCGCCCCCGAGCGGAGCTCGCCCTGCCAGGCGGGCAGCCCCTCGGTGGGCGCCGAGCTGAGGTACTCGGCCAGCGATGTGATCGTGATCCGGTAGTCGTCCTGCAGGGCGTTGGCCTCGGCGACCACCCGCCCGAGCCAGGGCTGCGGCGTCTGGTGGTCAGTGCCGTTCATCCAGAGCATCCCGTCCACGAGCAGGTCGCCGACCTCCTCTTCGTGGGCCCGGATGCGCGTCAGCAACGCCTTGGCGTCGTCAGGCATGGCCGCCCCGTTGCCGTACCCGACCGGGAGGTACTCGGCCCGGACGGTCGAGCCGTCGGGGGCCGACCACCAGAAGCCGGTGCGGTCGACCGCGGACGGGACTCCCCGCCACACGACCGCGTGCTCGAAGCCGGCCAGGCGCAGGATCTGGGGCATCTGGGCCACGTGGCCGAACATGTCGGGCAGATAGCCGACGTCCATGGCGCCGCCGAACGCGGCCGCCCGCTCGAGTCCCAGTTGCAGATCGCGGACGATCGTCTCGCCGGACACGCAGAACTCGTCCATCAGCACGTACCAGGGGCCCATCGACAACCGGCCGCTCGCCGCCAGTCGGCGCAGACGCTCCTCGGCATGAGGTCGCAGCTCCAGATAGTCGTCGACCACGGCCATCTGTCCGTCAAGCATGAAGCGGGCGTAGGACGGGTCGGCCTCGAGTCGGGGGATGAGGTCGTCCAGCAGGTCGACCAGCCGCAGCCGGAACGTCTGGAACGGCGCGTACCACTCCCGATCCCAGTGGGTGTGGGGGACGACGGCAACGGTGCGGGCCATCACCAAAGGGTACGTAACCTTTGGGTTGTGCGGATCGCCTTTGGTACCGACGAGCACACGGCGCTCACCGACACGATCGTGGCGTCGCTCCGCGAGCTGGGCCACGAGGTCGTCGTCGACGTGGAGGACGAGCCCTGGCCCGACGTGGGCCGCCGGGTCGGCGAGGCGGTCGCGGTCGGCCAGGCCGACCGCGGCGTCGTCTGTTGCTGGACCGGCACGGGCGTGTCAATCGCCGCCAACAAGGTCGACGGCGTGCGGGCCGCCCTCTGCACCGACGCCGAGACCGCTCGAGGCGCCCGCCGTTGGAACGACGCCAACGTGCTCGCCGTCGGGCTCCGCCTCACGTCGCCGACGGTGGCCCGGGAGATGGTCGAGGCCTTCCTCGTGACCGACCCCGACCCGGGCGAAGCGGAAACCATCGCTCGCGTCGGTTAACTTTCGGCGTCTATGCCGAAGTACGTCATGCTCTCCACGCTGGGCCCCGACGGCGCCGCCACCCTCGTGAGCAGCCCCGAGCGCCTGCGCCAGGTCAACGACGAGGTCGAGGCGATGGGCGTCAAGGTGCTCGAGCAGTACGCGCTGCTGGGCGGCTACGACTTCCTCAACATCATCGAGGCGCCCGACGAGAAGTCGATCGCCAAGGTTGCGATGACGCTGGCCGCGAGGGGCACGCTGAAGACGACGACGCTGACGGCGATCCCGGTCGAGGAATTCATCGCCGGGATGCAGGGCACCTAGGCCTGCAGCAGTTCGAATCGACTCAGTACCACCACATGCCCTGACGCTTGCGCTCGCGGCGCACGTCCTCGAACGGGAACTCGGTGGGCAGCTCCATGCCATCGGACATGCGGCGCAACCGGTAGCCACTCTCGGTCACGGCGACCACCTCGAAGCCGCGTGCCCAGTGCTGGTCGAATCGCCTCCGGACTTCGACCCGCATCCCTGGTTCTAGAGACTCGCCTACCTCGGCAGGGTCCACAGTCGACATCATGACATTCGCTTGGTCGTCGAGGACCGTGTCCATGGCTCCCATTTCTCGAAAGCAAACTCGGGCAAGCGCGGGCTCCGGTCGGCCGCCCGCCGCAATAGTGTCCCCGGCGTGTCAACCCTGCGGCTGACGGAGTGGACGTCGTGCGGTGGATGCGCAGCCAAGTGGGGGGCTTCGCCTCTCGACGGACTGGTAAAGACGCTGGCCGGTGCGGTGGCGCCCGACTTGCTGGTGGGCCTGGCCCCCTTCGACGACGCGGCCGTGTACCGGCTCGACGACAAGACCGCGCTCGTGTCCACGACCGACTTCTTTCCGCCGCTGGTCGACGACCCCGCTGACTTCGGTGCCATCGCGGCTGCGAACGCGTGCAGCGACGTCTTTGCGATGGGTGGGCGCGTGGTGCTGGCCCTCAACATCGCCGCCTTCCCCGAGGACATGCCGGTCGAGGCGGTGGCCGAGATCCTGTCTGCCGCGGCCGAAGTCGTGGCCGAGGCGGGAGGTGTCGTCGCCGGCGGCCACACCATCCGGTCCGAGGAACCCATCTTCGGCCTGGCGGTCCAGGGCCTGGTCGACCCCGAACGCGTGTGGGTGAAAGGGGGCGCCCGACCCGGTGACGTCCTCACCCTGTCCAAGCGCATTGGAACCGGCATCGTCTTGGCCGGGGGGAGCGAGGATGAGAAGGCGTCGGCCATCGCCGGCATGCGGCGGCTCAACCGCGTGGCCGCCGAGCAGCTGCACGCTCTGCCTGAGCCGCCCCACGCCGTCACCGACGTCACCGGCTTCGGCCTGTTGGGCCACGCGTGGGAGATCGCTGAGCGATCAGGGGTGAGCATCGAGCTCGACGGCGACGCCCTGCCCTTCTACCCCGGCGCCCTCGAGAACGCCGAAGCAGGTGTGCGGACGGGGGGCGACGCCCGCAACCGCAGTCACCTGGAGCGCCACGTGTTGTCCGACGCGCCCCGGGCGGTCGAGGCCCTGGCCTTCGACCCCCAGACGTCGGGCGGCCTCCTGGCTGCCGTCCCGCCCCAACTGGCCGGTGAACTGTGGGAGTCCGTTGGCCGCGTCGTCGCCGGTCCGCCGGGCGTGCACCTGCGCTGGGGAGCGTGAGTGCGCCGCTAATGTCCGCGCTGATGGCGGTGGCACCCGTTCCCCTCATGCGCAACAAGCGCAAGATCCCCGGCCTCCATGTCGAGCGTGAGCTGTGGGAGAGTGGCCACGAGGTCGTTGTCGGCGTCGACGAGGTCGGGCGGGGCGCGTGGGCGGGTCCGCTCAGCGTGGGCGCCGCCGTGCTGCCGCGCGACCGCCGGGTGTACAAGGTCCGAGACTCCAAGATGCTCACGTTCGACCAGCGCGAGAAGATCTTCGACCGGCTGACCGAGTGGTGTGCGGCCTGGAGCGTCGGGCACGCCAGCCAGCAGGAGTGCGATGAGCTCGGGATGTCTGCGGCCCAGAAGTTGGCCGCCCGGCGCGCCATCGAGGGCCTCGGTGTCGGCGAACCTTCAGCCGTCCTCGTCGACGGAACGTGGGACTTCGTCGGTGGCGGGCGCAGCCGGCGCATCGTGCGAGGTGACGCCGGTTGCCTCTCGATCGCCACGGCATCGATTCTCGCCAAGGTGACGCGCGACCGGCTGATGCAACAGGAGGCCGAGCACTTCCCGGCCTACGACTTCGACAAGAACAAGGGGTACCCGTGCCCACGACACAAGGCCGCCCTGGCCGCCTTCGGCCCGACGTCGATCCACCGCAGGGCATGGATCTTCATGGAACACACGGTGTGGGGCGGCGTGCGCCGCTACTCCCGTCAGCCCGAACTCTGGGACCAGGAGCAGTGAGGCGCCGGACGACTGCGCTCGTCACCGCGGCCGGCCTCGTCGCCGCCCTCGGTTTGGCGGCGTGCGGCAGCAAGGACAACGGGGGCGTGATCGACAACCCCACGGTCACGTCGGCGCCGGGCGCCACCACCACCGCAGGTAGCGGCACGCCGGGCTATTGAGTACCGCCGCGCCCGCGCTGGACGGGTTCGACCACTTCACCTTCACCCACGACGGGAAGACCCGGGACGTCTACCGAACCGGGTCGGGTCCGGCCGTGATCGTCATCGCGGAGATCCCAGGGATCACGCCGAAGGTGGCGGAGTTCGGGCGGCGGGTTGCGGGCATGGGTTGCACCGCGGTGCTGCCCAGGCTGTTCGGCGTCCCCGGACGGGGTCAGTCGGCCGGTGCCGTCCTCACCTCGGTCGGCCCCGCGTGCGTCTCTCGCGAGTTCAGCTGCTGGGCGACCCGCAAGACGAGCCCGGTCACGGTGTGGCTGCGGGCGTTGGCCCGGCAGATGCACGTCGAGTGCGGCGGGCCCGGCGTGGGCGCGGTCGGCATGTGCTTCACGGGCGGCTTCGCGCTGGCGATGATGGTCGACGAGATCATGCTGGCGCCGGTGCTCAGTCAGCCGTCGCTGCCGTTCGCGATCACCAAACGCCATCGCCGAGATCTCGGCATCTCTGACGACGACCTGGCGCGGGTGAAGGAGCGCTGCGCCGCGGACGACGGTCTGCGCCTCCTCGGCCTGCGGTTCACCGGCGACCGCCTTTCCCCGCCGGAGCGGTTCCAGCACCTGCGGGAGGAGCTGGGAGACAGCTTCATCGCCGTGGAGCTCGACTCGTCGGCCGACAACCCCCACGGCCATCCGAAAGCCGCCCACTCGGTCCTCACCGAGCATCTCGACGACCGTCCGGGCACTCCGACTCGGGACGCTCTTGACCAGGTGCTCGCGTTGTTCAGGGACAAGCTGCTCACGCACTGACGCGGATCACACCGCGCATCCCGTAGGCCCAGTGGCCGGGGAGGTGGCAGCCGTAGAGGATCGGGCTCGGCCCCGCGGGGCGGTAGCTGGTCGTCACGACCGCACCCGCAGGGACGGAGATCTCTCCCGGAACGGAGCCGTCGTGGTGGTCATCGACACCGTGCTCGTGGCGGTCCTGCGCGGCCTGGTCGCCGACGATGAACTCGTGGTCGATGGGGTCGGTGTTGCGCACGACGAAGCGGACCGTCTGCCCAGCCCCGATCGAGACCGCGGCGGGAACGAAGCGGCTGTGGTGGATCTCGATGTGAATCACGTTCGTCGCCGCGTGCGACGGAGAGCCGCAGCCTTGCCCGGCACCGAACACGGCGAGCAGGCCCGCCAGTCCGCCAACGACGCGGACGTGCTTCAACGGCGGATCAGACGACGCCGGGCGATCACCGTCGTCGCCAGCGCCGCGCCCGCCAGCGCCCCGACGCCCGCGAGGGCCAGCCCCAAGTCAACGGGCGCCGATTCGGCCGCGGCGCGCCTGGGAGCGAGGAGCTGATCGGCCGGCGGTCCGAGCGCGACCTCAGGCGGGCTGGTGACCGTGGTCGGCGCCACGGTCGACGGCGGCCGCGTGGGCACAGGCCGCGTTGTCGGCGGCGCGGGCTTGGCGGGACGGCGCAGACCGGCCGCCACGAGCGACGGGTGGCCGCGTCCACTGGCGTCGATGGCCAGGTCGTAGCGGAGCCGGCCCGCCTGCTCGCCGACGCGGAAGGCGGTGAACCACATGCTCTGGGGCACCCACTCCATTCCCTTGTCGGTCCGTAGGTCGGACAGCAACTGCGTCGACGCCTGCTCGGAGCGCAGCGGGATCAGACCGAAGCCGAGGGGAGTGCCCGGCTGGGGGAGGAGGGCGGGCGCCCGGTCGGTGAGCAGGTACACGTTGGCGTCGATCCTGGAATCGCCGCTGTCGCCGAGACCCAGGATGCGAAGCGGCACCCACGGGTTGGACACCGGGATCGTGAGGTGGATCGGGGTGCCATCGCCTTCTTGCTGGCCCCGCTCGCGCGCCGCCGCGGCGTCGAAGCGGGCGGCCATGAAGATCGGGCTTCGCTCGGCATAGAAGTCGAGGACTTCAGGAGCGTCGGGCGTGAGCTTGTATCCGTGCTGGCGGGCCCAGTCGCCGACAGAAGCGCCGCCCCCTTTCAGGATGGTGATGTCGAGGGCATCGATGCGCTTCTCTTCGATGACGGTGGCGGGGGAGGCTGCGAGGGCGCCACCAGAAGCAGCACCTGCGAATGCCTGTGGGGGATTCACCTCCCGGTCGAGCCGTTGCAGCGTCCAGTCGCCGCCCCGCTCGACGTCGGACGGGATCCCGGGCAGGGGGACGATCGATCCGAACTCCGCGCCGCCCCCTTCGAAGCGGAACGAGGTGATGTAGTGCTCGACGCCCGCGTGGTAGGCGGCGAGGGTTCCGGTGCGCAGCAGCCGGACGTTGCCGCCGGGCGTGACGAGGCCGGCGCACGCCAACGCCGGCCCCGCCAGCACGCCGATGGCGAGAAGCGCCGCTCCTGTGCTCCCAAACAGTCCTATCCACCGCCGAGCCATCGTGACCTCCCGCTGCTCGCCTCGAATCTGCCTGGTTGGTGCGCTTGTCGGTGCCGGATCAATCGCGGGTATCCGCGATTGATGACGGCCACACTGGAGCACCAAGGGGAAGGAGCTCATGCAGGCGCAGCCGGCAGCAACCGAGGTCGACCTCCTCACCAAGGCGGCGGCCGGCAATGGGGCCGCGGTCCGCGCCCTGCTCGACGGTTACGGCCCCGCCGTCTACGGGTTCCTCTACGCCCGGGTCGGAGGCCACGCGCAGGTGGCCGAGGACCTCCTCCAGGAGACGCTCATCGAAGCCGTGCGGTCAGCATCAACATTCCGGGGCGAGTCGTCACTCAAGACGTGGCTGTGCGCCATCGCCCGTCGGCGCCTGAGCCGCCACTACGAGGCCGAGCGCAAAGCGGCCGTGCTGCGGGCCGGCTTGACGCTCGTCCCGGAGACCGGAGGCCAGGACCGCAGCGCCGACGTCGAGCGGCGCGACGAGATCACTCGGGCCCTCGGCGCCCTCCCGCCGCTCCACCGGCAAGTGCTGGTGCTGAAGTACCTCGACGAGCGCACGGTCGACGAGATCGCCGGGGAGCTGGGCCGGAGCCGGGTACAGGTGCAGTCGCTGCTCCAGCGGGCACGTGTCGGATTGCGCGAGGCGTTGGGGGACGAGAGTGACTGAGCGCATCGAGCGCGAGCTGCGCGGCCTCGACGCCGAGCGACCGCTGCCTCCCGAGTTGTACCGCCGGCTGGAAGCGGCCCTGCTCGATGAGGACGCCGGACTGTTCGACGCCCTCGATGCACCCCGACCGATTCCCCCGGCGACCCGCGCCGCCCTCGAGCAGGCGCTCACCGAGCGCAGCGGCAAGAGCGATCGTCGCGGGCGCGTGCTCCTTGGCGCGGCCGCGGCCGTGCTGCTCGTGGTGGGCGCGGTGGCCGCCGTTCGAACCGGAGTTTCGTCGACGAATCGCCAGGTCGCGGTGGGGTCGCGCTCGACGGTGCCCCAGGCGAACGTGCCTTCCGTTCTTCAGGCGCCGAGCACGGCTGCACCGCGTGCGGTCGCCGCCGGCGGGGCGGCGGCGGCGACGCCGACGCCGACGACCAGGCGCAGCACGACGACGACGACGTGGAACTGCGGGTTCTGCGCCCGTAACGGCGACACACAGTCCGCGGCGAGCGGCGCGGCGGCCGGCGCGGCCGGCGGCGGTCAGCCCGGTGCCCCCGCGGCGGCGGCGGCGCGGCTGCCGGCCCAGGTCTCCTCGGTCGATCCGTCCTCGGGCCCCCGCCGCGGCGGCACCATCGTGACGTTGACCGGCAGCGGGTTCACCGGCGCGAGCGGCGTGCTGTTCGGGTCGCTGTCGGCCGTCAACTTCACGGTGGTCTCGGACACCGAGATCCGGGTGATGACGCCGGCGTCCCCCAATGCGCAGCGGGTGACGATCTCCGTCACCTACGCCGACGGGTGGAAGACCCCGACGTCGGACAGCGGCCCGTTCTTCACCTACACGTGACGGTTGCTACTTGTCGACGCGGGGCTCCTTCGGGAGACCGAGTACGCGCTCGCCGACGATGTTCTTGAGGATCTCATCCGTGCCGCCGGCAATGCTCATCCCCGGCTGGCCGAGGACGAACTCGGCCCACGCGAACGTGCCCCACTCGCCGCTGTCGGCAACCAGCCTGGGACCGAGCACGAGCGAGACGAAGTCGGAGATCCGCTTGAGGTTGTTCGTGAGTGAGAGCTTGCCCATCGACATCTCGGGGCCCGGCAGCTGGCCGGCCTTGATCTTCGCCATGGCCCGCAGGTTGGTGTAGCGGGCGATGGCGCCGTTGGCGTAGATCTCGGCCAGCGCCTGGCGGACGAGGGGATCGTTGGTCTTGCCCATCTTGCGTGCCATCTCGATGAGGCGCTGCGTGCCGACGATGCCGGCGCCGCCCCCGCCGCCGCCGATGGCGGCTCGCTCGTTCATGAGCGTGGTCAGCGCGACCGTCCATCCCTCGTTGACGTCGCCCAGCCGGTGGTCGTCGGGCACGCGCACGTCGGTGAAGAAGACCTCGTTGAACGACGCCCCGCCCGTCATCTGTCGCAACGGCCGCACCTCGACCCCCGCGGCGTGCATGTCGACGACGAAGCCGGTCAGGCCCTTGTGCTTCGGGGCGTCGAAGTCGGTGCGCATGATGATCTCGCCGATGTCGCTGTACTGGGCGCCCGACGTCCAGACCTTCTGACCGTTGAGCACCCACTCGTCGCCGTCGCGCTCGGCTCGACCCTGGAGGCCGGCCAGGTCGGAGCCGGCGGCGGGCTCACTGAAGAGCTGGCAGCCGACGAGGTCGCCCCGGTACATCTTGCGCAGGTAGGCGTCCTTCACCTTGTCGGTGGCGTGGGCGAGGATCGTGGGCGCAACCATCCCGAGGCCGATGCCGAAGGGCTGCTCGGAGGGCGTGTCGAACCGCGCCGCCTCGGCTTGCCACGCCCGCTCGTAGGAGGACGGGAGCTCGCGCCCTCCGTACTGCGACGGCCCGGTGATCCACCCGAAGCCGGCGTCGAAGACGCGGGACTTCCACTCCTTGCCCTCGCGCACCTCCGCCAGCTCCTCCTCGAACGTCTTCTCGGCGAGGAGGCCCACCTTGTCGTTGCCCTCGCCCCACGCCGTGCTCTCGTCCTGGCGGGGCTTGGCGTTGGCCTCGAGGAAGGCGACGGCCTCGGCGCGGAACTGCTCTTCGGTGACAGTGTCGGCCATGGTCGGGAGGTTATTCCCGGAGCTAGCGTCGGAACATGTCCTCTCGCGACCGCCTGTGGCTGCGCGTGACCGTCGGCTGGACGCTGTTCGTCTGGCTCGTCTTCACGAAGAACATCGTCGGCGACCCCAAGCACTCGTTCGGCTTCAAGGCTGTACACGTGGGGCTGGCAGTGGTCTCCATCGCCTTGGCCCTGGTCGTTTGGGGGATCGCCTCACGGAGCCGTACCAAGGACCGCGCCCACGACTGAGGGGGAACCCATGGCTGTCGACCTGCCCAGCGTCCACGAGCGTGCGCTCGAGCACACGGGCCGGTACGTCGCCGGCGTCAACGAGGGGCAGTGGGACGCCCCCACGCCGGACGCGGAGTGGGACGTCCGCAAGCTGCTCAACCACGTCGTGAGCGGGAACTTCTGGGTCACCCCACTCGTCGAGGGCAAGTCGATCGCGGAGGTCGGCGACAAGTACGACGGTGACATCCTCGGCGACGACCCGGCGGGTGCCTACGAACGGTCGGCCAAGGAGGCGGCCGCCGCGTTCAACGCACCGGGCGCCATGCAGGCCCCGTGCGCCGTGTCCTACGGCCCCGTCCCCGGCGAGATCTACGCCGGGCACCGCTTCATCGACGTCTTGATCCACGGGTGGGACCTTGCCAAGGCCACGGGCCAGGACACGAAGCTCCCGGCTGATCTGGTCGAGGCCTGCTTTGAGGTCGTCGAGCCCCAGAAGGACCTGCTGGCGGCGAGCGGCATGTTCGGCGGCGACGTGAAGGTGCCCGACGGGGCGGATCGCCAGACCCAGTTGCTGGCCGAACTCGGCCGCCGCGCCTAGAGCGGGTGCTGCCACACCGCAAGGTGTGTTGACAGCACGATTGTCGACGACCCGCGTTGCTGCTGGGATTGAGTCATGGGGGTGATCCGGCTCTGGCTGGGAGCCGAGCTCCGCCGGCGGTGGCGCGTCCAGGTCGTGCTGGCGCTGCTCATCGGCGTCGTCGGGACCGTCGCGCTCTCGGTCGCGGTGGGGGCGCGGGCCACGTCGTCGGCCTACGGGCGCTTCCTCACCAAGCAGGCGATTTCGGATGCCCAGTTCGACAGCCTCCAAACCGACGCCCGCAACGGCGTCGCGCACCTCCCGGGCGTGAAGACAGCGGGGCAGTACGCCCCGCTGTTCGTTGCGCCGAACAAGCAGAACGCCGTGCCGGGTCAGGACTTCCTCATGTTCGCCGCGGTCGATGCGAAGTACGGCCACGCCGTCGACCGGCCGATCGTTCTCCAAGGGCGGATGCCGCGGCTGGGCGCCGTGGACGAGGTCGCGGTGAACGAGGCGGGCGCGGCCGCCTACAAGCTCGGCGTCGGCAACCGCACGCCGTTGCGGTCACTCGCAGCCG